>NZ_AP025316.1:0-300000 GCF_036492835.1 Fulvitalea axinellae
CTTGACAAAAATGGTTCGAGTTATGATTTGAACCTGAACTTTACCAATAAGGAGTTTGTGGGTTTGGTTAGTGTGAAAGTAAAGGTTCTGGAGATGTCAGTTTCCGAAAAAAATCAAGATGTTTTGGAAAGGGGAGGGGAAATAGATTATGATCTGAACATCGAAAAAAAGGAACTGCCTTTGGATATTCCGAATATTTTCACGCCGAACGGGGACGGGGTGAATGATACTTGGAATATTCTGAACTTGTCTTTATACGCAGGGAACACTGTCCGTGTGTTTGACCAGTTTGGTCGCATCGTATATAAAAAAACAGATTATAGCAGAGATGATGAATGGGGTGGGAAAGGGCCGTCTGGCGAGGTGCTTGAAGGCGGATATTTCTATCAAATAGAACTAGTGGGAGGAAAGACTTACAAAGGCAGTTTGACGGTGATAAGGTAGGTGTAGGGAATAGGTGAGCTATAGTGCTTATTACGTTTATTGTACGAGTGTGAAATCTTGTCCTCTCGATACCATTGGTAAGCAGTCTTATTTTACATAAAAAAGATATGTAGGGGGTTCTTGTTTTATTGAATAATTAATAAAAAATCATATTTAATGATTTAAATAAATGATGAAAATAGATTTTTAAGTTGTAAAAATATATATAAATATTGTTTTTGGTTGGTATATAAATATTTTTGCATGAATGAATCTAAAGATTAGTCTTTTACACTTTTTTTAGGAGAAATTTTTTGAGATAGCTAAATATTGAAAATATTAAACATAATCATGTGTTTTTATCTATCCAGTGAGAAAAGCTGTGCTCATAATCTGTCTAAGAACCATTACCATGTGTATCTGCATTGAGGTTTTCCATTTTTCCTTTGCCGAGTAACTCGTGTGCCTGAAAAAGGCAGAAGGTTGTTTCAGTCTTTCTTTTGATTCATAGCTTCCGGGGCGTTCTCCGGAAGGAGGAATGTAAATTAGATTTTTTCACAAATGAACATGTCTGGAAAAGAAAAGACAAAAGCATCCGAAACGGATGAAAGGGACCCGATAGCAATTGTAGGTATCGGCTGTCGGTTCCCTGGAGGGGTACACGGTCCCGATTCTTATTGGGAAGCGCTTAAAAATGGCTTTGACGGTATTACTGATGTGCCTGCGGACCGTTGGAGTACGGAGGAATATTACGATCCTGACACGACGAAATTCGGTAAGATAAAAAGCCGTAAAGGCGGCTTTATCGATACGTATGATCAGTTTGATCCTGAGTTGTTTGGGTTGTTTCCTAAAGAAGCCGAGAGTATGGACCCGCAACAACGCCTGTTGCTGGAATCCACTTTTGAAGCGATGGAAGACTCGGGGACTCGCCTAGAGGAACTGAAGGGAACGAAGACCAGCGTGTTCATGGGAGTTTTCATGAATGACTATTGGGATATCCAAACGGCTCCGATGCACCGCAACCGAATCACGCCGCATATTCCTATGGGTGTCTCGCTAACGTCGATTGCCAACAGGATTTCCTATGTATTCGACCTGAAAGGGGCGAGTGTGAGTTTGGATACCGCTTGTTCGTCGTCTTTGGTTGCCTTGCATTTGGCATGTCGCAGTATTTGGGACGGCGAAGCCGATCAGTCGATGGCCGGCGGTGTGGCGCTGCACTTGAAGCCCGAATCGTGGATGATGCTTTCCAAGGGTGGGTTTTTGAGCCCCGACGGCTACTGCAAATCTTTTGACGAGAGGGCAAACGGCTACGTCCGAAGCGAGGGCGTAGGCGTAATGATGCTCAAGCCACTTTCTAAAGCCAAAGCCGATGGCGACGATATCTACGCTTTGATCGAAGGCTCGGCGGTAAACTCTGACGGCTTTACGGCTGATGGGTATACTGTCCCAAGCGAAATCCAGCAAACAGCGATGTTGAAAGCGGCTTATAAAGACGCCGGTATCAACCCTAAAGAGGTACAGTTTGTAGAGGCGCACGGTACGGGAACCAAGGCTGGTGACCCGAAAGAGACCAGAGCGTTCGCCAATGTTTTCACACCTGAAAGGGAAGAAGGCGAGAATTTGGTGATTGGTTCCGTGAAAAGTAACATGGGCCATACCGAAGCCGCCGCTGGTGTTGCGGGGCTTATCAAGTTGACCTTGTGTATCAAAAACAGGCAGATTCCACAGAACTTGCACTTCCAGAAAGGAAACCCGGCAATTCCTTTTGATGAATGGAAATTGAAAGTGCCGACCGAACTCCAAGAATGGCCGCATCCCGGGCGACGTTTGCTTGGCGGTCTGAACTCTTTTGGCGCAGGCGGAACTAACGCTCACCTAGTGGTTGCGGAATTTGTATCTGAGCAAACAGAGGGGAAGAAAGAGGATAAAAAGCGGGAGATGAGCTTGCTTACTCTCTCTGCCCGTTCGGAAAACGCTTTGAGAGATATGGCCGATGAGTATGTCGCTTATCTTTCAAAGACCCAAGATTCTTTGGGCTTGATCTGTAATAATGCGGGTAAATATCGCTCCACGTTCGAATACCGTTTGGCCGTGGCTGGCCGGACCAAGGAACAAATGATCGAGTCTTTGGAAGCGTATATCGCCGGAGAAGATCGTCCGGGCATGGTGGCGAGTCACCTTCCGGAAGTTAAAAAGCGCAAGATCGGTTTCGTATTCTCGGGTCAGGGCCCGCAGTGGTACGCTATGGCTCGCCAGTTGCTAGAAACTGAGCCGGTGTTCCGTAATGTGGTGCTCGAAATAGAGAAACACTTTACCGAAATCGCTCCTTGGTCGCTTCTTGAGGAGATGATGAAGGACGAGGAGAATTCCTCGATCACAGATACGCGTATCGCTCAACCAGCCATTATGGCCGTTCAGATCGGTCTTATGGAATTGTGGAAGAGCTACGGAATCGAGCCTGAAGGTGTCGTAGGGCACTCTATCGGTGAGATTGCGGCGGCTTACACGTCCGGAGCGCTTAATTTGCGTCAGGCGACTGAGGTGATTTATCACAGAAGCCGTGGCCAGAACAAGGCTAGCGGCGCCGGAAAAATGTTGGCCGTAGGCGTAACGCATAAGGAAGCCTTGGAATTGATCAAAGGCAAGGAACACCAGATCGGTATCGGAGCGATCAACAGCCCGAATATGGTGACTTTGAGTGGCGATACCGGACCTTTGGAGATGCTTGCCACCGAGTTGGAGGAGAAAGACATCTTCGCCCGCTTCTTACGCGTGACCGTTCCGTTCCACAGCCATCATATGGAGCCGTTGAAAGATGATCTTATTTCGTCTTTAGCGCATATGCAGGGCGAAAAAGCCAAGATTGCTCTTTACTCTACAGTAACGGGTAAGCGAGAAAGCGGAGAGCATCTTACCAGCGATTATTGGTACAAAAACGTTCGTATGCCGGTGTATTTCACCGACGGCGTTTCGGCGATGATCGAGGACGGTTTCGACACGTTTATCGAAATCGCCCCGCATCCGGTACTTTCGCAGTCGGTGGTTGACCTTTTGGCCCACCACAAAAAAGATGGCGACGTTATTCCTTCTATCCGAAGAAAAGACGACGACTTCCTCGTGTTTACCGGTTCTGTAGGAAAACTTTTCACCATAGGTGTCGAACCTGATTGGGATTTGGCACATCCGGCCACGGGCAAAGCCGACCTTCCGGGTTATCCGTTCCAGCGTAGCCGTTATTGGATGGAAAGCGACGAGCATATGAGGTTGCGCACCGAAGCCCGCCAGCATCCGAATTTGTTGTTGGGAACGCAGTCGGGAGCCAACGAGGACTGCTTCGTTTGGGATATCGAACTGGACAAAGCTACCGACCCTTATATCGAAGACCACCAAGTCGATGATGTGATCATCTTCCCGGGTGCCGGCCATATCGAGTTGGCTACTGTTGCCGGGCAGCTGTCTTTCGGCGAGGATTTCGGATTCTTGGAAGATATCAATTTCCAGTCGGCGCTCTTCTTGCCGGACGACGGCGAACCGCCGCTCGTGCGTTTGGAAATATCGAATTCGGAAGGCCGTTATTGGCTTTCGACCAAACCTAGAGACGAGAAAGACGCCAAATGGACACGTCATTCAAACGGTAAGATCAACCACTTCGGCGACAAATACGACTTCACTGCGGTTGATTTGGAAGAACTGAAGGAACGTGTACGTTTCCGCCAGCCGATCACGCCGCTTTACAAAGAGCTGAAGCAAGGCGGACTGTTGTACGGCGATACTTTCCGTGCCATCACCGACTTGTGGACTTCGCCGGGCGAAGTGCTTAGCCAAGTGACTTTGCACGATTCTCTTGAGCACGGTATCGAGCGCTACAACCTGCATCCTGCGGTATTGGACGCTTGTCTGCACACGATTTTCGCCGGAAAACCGAGTACGGCAGAGGAAAAACGCGGCATCTACCTTCCGGTCAGCATGGATCGTTATAAGTTCTTTAAGAAACCGGCCTCGAAATCGGTTTGGAACTATGTGAAGCTGAACGAAGTCACTGACAAAATCATCAGCGGAGATCTCCATATTTTTGACGAAGAAGGTGATTTGGTGGCATTGGTAGACAATGTTCGCTGTAAATACATCGAAGGTTCCAGAGGAGAAAGCCAGCACGACGTTTATGTCGGTAGCGCGGAGTATCGCTGGAATCTTTTGGAGGAAAAAGGCGAATCTGCCGAAGCTACTGGCAATGCCGTGATTTTTGCCGATGCCAGAGGCGTAAGCGGCGGAATCGCTACAGCCTTGCAGGCCAAAGGATTGGGTGTCGTTAAGGTGTTCGAAGGAAATGAATTCGAGCGTGTTGACGATACAACCTACCGAGTGAACCCTACGGATCAGGAGCAAATCGCCCGTGTTCTGTCTGAAGTTGGAACCGTGGACCGCGTTGTGTACCTGTGGGGAATGCACGAGGAATTCGCCGAGGAAAATACCAACCAGGAATTGATCGACAACCAGGCTCGTTTGGCAAGGCGTACGTTCAACACGCTTTGCGCTATCGCCGACGCCGGTTTGAATCCTGAGACCTGGATGGTGACTTCGGGTTATGACTTGGTTACCGCGGAAGACGATACTGTAGCTATGGGACAAGCTGTTTTGGCGGGAACCACACGCGTTACCATCAACGAATATCCGCATATTCCGATGCGTTTCGTAGACTTCAGCGCTGAGATCACCGACACTGAAATCGCCACTTTCTCGGATGTCGTATTGTTGAAAAACGAAAAGCCGGCCAACACCGAGTGGGCTTTGCGTGGCGATGACGTTTATGTGAGAAGATTCGAGCACGTTGATCCCGAGGAAGCCGAAACGGAATTCGGTAAAACGAAGATGGAAGCTTCTGGCTCGGCCTATCGTGCGGAAGTCTTGACAAGCGGAGATATGGATTCTCTGGTTTACCGTGCTTTCCACGCCGACCAACTTGCTTCGGGCGATGTTCGTATTGAAGTGAAAGCTTCGGGATTGTCAGAGAGAGACGTTCAGACAGCGGTTGGCCTTCTTGAGGAAGAAGCCGTAGAGGGCGGACTGTCCCAACAGACTTTGGGTGTGCAGTGCGCTGGCGTGGTGACTGCCGTAAGCGAAAACGTAACGGGAATCAAAGTAGGCGATTCGGTAATGGCTTGGACTGCCAACGGCCTGGCCGGAACCGTGACAACTCCGTCGTCTTGTGTGGCGCCAAAACCGGAAAGTTTGGATTGGCAAACCGCGGCGACCGTTCCGGTAGCTTACCTGACCGCTTATTATGCGCTCAACCGACTCGCCCAAATTGACGAGGACGACCGCGTATTGATCCACAATGCCACAGGCGGAACCGGGTTGGCGTCTGTTCGCTTGGCGCAATCGGCGGGAGCGGAAGTATACGCTACCGCGGCGACCGAATCGGGAAGGGATTTTCTGCGTCAGCAAGGCGTTGAGAATGTTTTCGATTCTTCCGAATTGTCATTCTACGACGCCGTAATGGAAGCCACCGAAGGCCAAGGTGTCGATGTTGTGCTGAACACATTGTCGGGAAAGGCTTTGAGACAAAGCTTGAAATGCCTCCGCGCGTTCGGCCGTTTCGTAGAGCTTGGCAAAACCGACATTTACAACGACGCTAGCCTCGACCTTAAGCGCTTTGGCGATAACCTGTCTTACCATGCGGTGGATATGGACCGGATTATGGCTGGCAAGCCGAAATTGGGCGCCCGTATGTTTGCGGAAGTAACCGCTCTGCTTGATTCCGGAAAAATTAAGGCAGACGCTCCAAAAGTATTCGAAGCTACCGCAATGGTGGCCGCTTTGAAAACTCAGGCCGAAGCCGATAATATAGGCGATGTGGCCGTCGTGATGGAAAGCGGTGTTGAGGTTGACGTGTTGCCGGCCCAAAAACTTACGCTCCATAAAGACGGAACATATGTCGTGACCGGTGGCGCTAGCGGAACCGGACTTGAGTTGGCCAAATGGCTCACCGAAGAAGGCGCTGGCCACTTGGTGTTGATGAGCCGTAGCGGAACAAAATCTGATTACGACCGCGAGGTGATCGCGAAGATGGAAGAGGCCGGCGTAAAAGTCGATCTTCCGAAAGGCGATATTACCGACTACGAAGCCGTAAAATCCGTATTCGACGGATTGGAAGCGAAAGGTTGGCCAGCGGTAAGAGGCATTATTCACTCAGCCGGACTTTTGGCTGACGCCACTCTCCCGAGAATGGACGACGAGCGATTCAAGAGCGTTTATAACCCGAAAGTGATCGGAGCTTGGAACTTGCATAAAGCTTCGGCGGGCCACCCGTTGGATTTCTGCCTTTTCCTTTCTTCTGTTTCTTCGATTTTCGGATTGCCGGGACAGGTGAACTATTCTTCGGCCAACAACTTCCTGGATAGGTTGGCAATGCATCGTCAGACTCAGGGCTTGGCCGGTAGCTCGGTGAACCTTGGCGTGATGGGCAATTTTGCCGGTATGTCGCGTGAGGGCGGTAACGTAATGAACGTTTTGGGTAACCAAGGCTGGTTGCCGATGACATTCAAATCGGTGAAAACCAAGATTGAGAAGCTGTTGCTCCAGCGTCGTTCGGCCCGTATGGCGGCGGATATTGACTGGAAGCGTTTCCGTGAGTTCTTTATCCACCTGACTTCCGATGCCAGATTCGCTCATTTGCTGACCGATGAAGCCCTGAATGTAAGCGGTTCGGGAAGTGCGGGCGGAACCCTGAAAGACCAGGTGATGGAACTGGAAGGAGAAGCCAGAGAAGCTTTGCTGACCGAGAAATTGACCGAAGCTTTGGCCAAAATCTTGGGGACATCGCCGGATAAGGTTGATCCGGGAATGTCGATTTCGAAAATCGGCCTCGATTCCCTGATGCAGACGCAGTTGCGTAACTGGGTTCATCAGAAAGTGGAAGTGAATTATCCGCTGATGAAAATCGCCAAGGGCCCAAGTCTGGCGGAGCTTGCCGGTAATTTGCTCGAAGAGCTGTCGGCGGTGACCGAAGAAGGAGCCGGCGAAGGCCCTGACGGACGTCCGTTGGTGGTTGGTACATCAAATGACGTGATGGGACTCACCGACGCTGAGGACGCCGAAGTGTTGGCCAACAAGTATTTGGTCCGAATCAGATCGGCGAAAACGGAAACGGCCAGATTGCGCGTGTTCTGCTGTCACCCGGTAGGTGCCGGCGCCTCAATGTTCAGCCACTTTATGTACAACGCTCCGGACGACGTGGATATTTACGCCTTCCAGATGCCGGGCCGTGAAAACCGTTTGGACGAGGCTTCGCATTCGGATATCCGCCTGTTGGTAGACGAAATGGGCGAGGCTATTCAGCCTTACCTTGACCGTCCGTTCGCCTTGTGGGGGCACAGCTTCGGCGGAATCGTGATGTTCGAATTGGCGCATCACTTGCGTGAGCAATTCGGCAAAAACGTATCGCACTTCTTCGCGTCGGCTACCATCGCTCCGCAGTTGACGACAACTTGGAGAAACAGCGACATCATCAGCGAAACCGCCCTGAGGGAAACCTCCGAGCAACGCCTGCTGAGCCTGATGTCGTACATCGACGACGAAGACTTCGTGTTGCAGATTCTTCCGATTATGAGAAACGATATGCCGTTGATTATGAACTATCCGTATGCGGACCGCGCTCCGTTGGATTGCTCGATTACGGTATTCTCAGCCTTTGAGGACGATGTGGTAACGGCCAAGGAAATGGAGCAATGGGAAATCCAGACAACGGCCAACTTCCGTCAGGAAATCGTACACGGCGACCACTGGTTCTTGAGCAGAAACAGAGACTTCGTTCTTGAAGTCCTTTCCCGAGACCTTTCCGAAGTGATGGATGTAATGGAGCAGAATTGAGCTGTCAGTCAGAGAAAAAGTTAGCATGCTAATTCAGAAAGCCACCTTGAATTTCAAGGTGGCTTTTTATCAATAAGGTTGGCAAGATTTATTGGCAACACTACTTGTAGTTGCCAATGTTAGATATTGCTCAGTTTGAGAAAATGATCTGATTTATAGATGGCTAGGTAGAAGTGGAGACAATAAGATGCGGTAGATCTGAATTGTCAATTATAAAAAAGCGAACGTGATGAAAAAGAATATGGTTATCAGAGTGAGGTTTTTCGTTACGTGTTTCTGAATATTTAAATCACGTACAAAACCGTCATGAAATCGTAAGATGAAGTTTCATTTGAATTGCTAATACTATTGTTTGCTAGCCATAACGTAATTAGGCCCTGACAGGTACGTAAAGTACATGTTTAGGTGATAAAAACAGGGTGTTTCGGTTGAGGCGGTAATAGCCAATCGTGTTTTCGGTTTTAAAGGTGTATTGATACAAGGCTCGTTCGTGAAGTGGTAAAATAATTTACACATTGGGATTTACATGTACTAAATGAGTAATGTTTGCATTGTTTGAGAATTATATTAATTATTATTTAATATAAATAATATTTATAGTCATATATAATACTGTTATTAATCCTTTTGGTTTCGATAATCTCATGTAACAAAAATACAAAAACCATCATCTAATAAATCAACTAACATATCAAAAAGTATTGTTTTTATATAATAGATGAATATTTTTGCGTATGTAGATCGATAAAAGAGACTGTAGTATGATTTTTAGAGGTCATTTATGGTGTTAACCCGAAATATAAAATCAAAATAAGCGTATTCATTCCCGAATGTTGGGAAAATCATGCTTATCGTTGGACAGTTTCCAGATTCTGGAACTGATGCGATTGGTTTTGTTTTTTAATCATCATCATAAATTCTCACGCTTAAACTCGGCCTGTCGCACGTCGTAATTTCTGATATGGCGGAAGGTTGTTTCAGTTTCTTTTTCGGTTTATTGATCCCGGGGCGTTTGCCGGGATAGAAAATGTAATTTGGATTTTTTTTACAAATGAACATGTCTGAAGAAAAGAAAAAAACGGCATCCTTAGCGGATGGAAAGGAACCGATCGCAATCGTTGGTATCGGTTGTCGGTTTCCTGGGGGGGTACATGGTCCCAAAGCTTTTTGGGAAGCTCTGAAGAGCGGTTATAACGGCATTAGTGATGTGCCGGCCGACCGATGGAGCCTTGATGAGTTTTATGACCCGGACGCCAACAAGTTTGGTAAGGTTAAGAGCCGTAAGGGAGGTTTTGTGGATGGGATCGATCAGTTCGATCCGGAGTTTTTCGGACTGTTTCCAAAAGAGGCTGAAAGGATGGATCCGCAACAGCGTTTGTTGCTCGAATCCACTTTCGAGGCTATGGAAGACGCCGGTACGCGTATGGAAGACATTCGTGGCACAAAAACGAGTGTTTTTATCGGGGTGTTTATGAACGATTACTGGGATATCCAGACATCGCCGATGCACCGCAACCAAATTAGCCCGCACGTACCGATGGGCGTTTCGTTGACTTCTATCGCAAACCGGATTTCTTACGCTTTCGACCTGAAAGGGGCTAGCGTAAGCCTTGATACTGCTTGTTCTTCGTCTTTGGTGGCTTTGCACTTGGCTTGTCGCAGTATCTGGGATGGCGAGGCCGACCAAGCTTTGACAGGTGGCGTAAACCTGATTATGCGTCCCGAATCGTGGATCATGCTCTCTAAAGGCGGATTCTTGAGCCCGGACGGACATTGTAAGTCTTTCGATCACCGAGCTAACGGTTACGTTCGAAGCGAAGGTGTGGGCATGGTTTTGCTGAAACCGCTCTCTAAAGCCATTGCCGACGGTGACGACATTTATAGCGTAATCAACGGTACGGCCGTAAATTCAGACGGATTTACAAAAGATGGTTATACCGTTCCAAGCCCGGATCAGCAGACAGCTATGCTTCGTGCGGCTTATAAGGACGCTGGCATTGATCCTGGGTTGGTTCAGTACGTAGAGGCCCACGGAACAGGTACGCCTACGGGCGACCCGTTGGAGACAAAAGCTTTCTCTAATGTTTTCGCTCCTGGGCGTCCCGAGGAAGATCCTTTGGTAATCGGTTCCGTTAAAAGTAACGTAGGTCATCTTGAAGCTGCCGCGGGAATTGTTGGCCTGATCAAGCTCGCTTTGAGTGTGAAGAATCGCGAGATTCCCCAGAACCTTCATTTCCAAAAAGGAAATCCCCGTATTCCGTTTGACGAGTATCGTCTCAAAGTATCGACAGAGCACCAACCTTGGCCACATTCTGACAGGAAACTGGTAGGTGGTCTGAACTCTTTCGGTGCTGGCGGTACCAATGCTCACGTAGTGATGTCGGAATTTCAGGCTGAGGAATCGGCGAAAGAAATTGCCGGTAAGGAAGAAAGGGAGATGAAGCTCTTCGCTATCTCGGCCCGTTCCGAGCAGGCATTGAGAGACTTAGCGGATTCCTACTTGTCGTTTCTGAGCAAAACAAAAGAATCATTAAGCGTTATATGTAATAATGTAGGAAAGAGACGTTCTGCATTTGAACACCGTTTGGCTGTTGCGGCCCGTACAAAAGAGGAACTCGTAGAGTCTTTGGAGGCCTATTTGATCGATGAGACCCGTCCAGGGATGGTTTATCATCATCTGCCGGAGAAACGTAAGCGCAAGATCGCGTTCGTTTATTCAGGACAGGGTCCACAGTGGTACGCTATGGCCCGTCAGCTGATCGAGACTGAACCACGTTTCCGCGAAGTGATTCTCGAAATTGAAAAACTCTTTACGGAATTCGCCCCTTGGTCTTTGCTCGAAGAGCTTCTTAAAGATGAGGAAAGCTCGGCGATTACGGACACTCGCGTAGCCCAGCCGGCCATTATGGCTATCCAGATCGCTTTGACGGAGCTTTGGAAAAGCTACGGTATTGAGCCGGACGGAATTGTTGGCCACTCGATTGGCGAGGTTGCGGCAGCATATGCAGCGGGCTCGTTGACTTTGCGTGAAGCTACGGAGGTTGTATATCACAGAAGCCGTGGGCAGAACAAAGCCAGTGGTGCCGGAAAAATGTTGGCCGTGGCCATTAGCCATAAGGAAGTGCTCAAGCTTCTGAAAGGTAAAGAACACCAGATCGACATTGCGGCGATCAACGGACCGGAAATGCTCACATTGGCCGGAGACTCCGAGCCTTTGGAGAAACTCGCAGAAGAGTTGGAAGCTAAAGATATTTTCAACCGCTTCCTCCGCGTAAACGTTCCGTTCCACTCGCACCATATGGATCAGCTTAAGGACGAGTTGATCGAATCGCTCAACCACCATACCGGCGGTAAGGTGGCGACAACTCCGCTTTACTCAACCGTAACCGGTAAGCAGGAAGACGGAACCCATTTGGATAGTGCCTACTGGTATGCTAATGTGCGTATGCCGGTATATTTCACCGACGCCACCGGAGAGATGATCAAGGATGGCTACGATACCTTTGTGGAAATCGGACCTCACCCGGTACTCTCTCAGTCAGTAAAAGATTTGTTGGCGTTCCACGGCAAAGAAGGTGACTCTACGCCGTCGTTGCGCCGTAAGGACGATGACTATCGTGTGTTTGCCCGCTCTTTGGGACAGTTGTACGCTTTGGGCGTAGATCTGGATTGGGATGTGATTCACCCTGCCAACGAGCTTATCGAGCTTCCGGCTTATCCTTGGCAACATAAATCTTATTGGTTCGAAAGCGACGAGCATCGCCAGATGCGTACGGGCAAGCGTCCGCACCCATATTTGGTTTCAGGCGAGCGCTCTGGCGCCGACGCCAACCGTTTCGTTTGGAACGTGGAATTGGATAAAGCCGCTGATCCGTTTATCGAGGATCACCAGGTTGACGATGTGATTATCTTCCCGGGTACCGGTCACTTGGAAATCGCCACCGCAGCGTCTCAATTGTCTTTTGGGGAAGATTTCGGTTTCTTGGAAGATATCAGCTTCCAGACAGCGCTCTTCTTGCCGGACGAAGGCGAACCGCCTCATATCCGTTTGGAAATTTCGAACAGCGAAGGCCGTTACTGGATTTCGACCAAGCCTAGAAACGATGAAGATGCTGAATGGACGCGCCACTCGTCGGGTAAAGTGAACCACCACGGCGACAATTTCGAATTCGGCAAACTGAATTTGGAAGAAATCCGCCAGCGTGTTGACTTCCGTCAGCCGATTCAGCCGATGTACAAGGAGCTGAAGCAAGGCGGGTTGCTTTATGGCGACACTTTCCGTGCGATTACCGGTCTTTGGATCTCGCCGGGCGAAGTACTGAGCCAAGTGACGCTTCACGACTCGTTGGAGCACGGTATCGACCGCCTGAATATCCACCCGGCTATTCTTGACGCATGTTTGCACACCATTTTTGCGGGCAAGCAAAGCACCGAGGAAGAGCGTCGCGGTATTTACCTTCCGGTAGGAATCGATCGTTTCAAGGTGTTCAAAAAGCCGGAGACGAAGAGCGTTTGGAGTTACGTTAAAGTAACCGAGGCGAGCGAGAAATTCCTGAACGGAGATTTGCAGATCTTCGACGAAAACGGAGAGCTGGTTGCCGTTGTGGACAACTTGCGTTGTAAATATATCGAAGGTTCTCGTGGTGAGAAGCAAAACGACGTTTACGAAGGTTGCTACGAATACCACTGGGTACTTGCCGAAGAGGAAATCAAAGGCGACGCAGGAAAAGGCAACGCCGTGATCTTTGCCGACGCGCAGGGCCTTAGCTCTAGAATTTCGGCTCCGCTTGAAGAAAAAGGTCTGGAAATCCATAAAGTGTTTATGGGCGAAGGCTACGAAAAAGTGGACGGAAATACTTATCGTCTTGATCCGACTGACCAGTCGAACATCGAAAAGATGTTTAAGGAAATCGGTAAAGTGGATAAGATCGTTTACCTCTGGGGTTCTGATGAGAAATTCTCGGAAGAAATCGAGAATGACGTTTTGGCCAACAGCCAAGGTCAGCTCGCCTTGCGGACTATCCACACGTTGCGTTCTATCGTAAACTGCGAACTCACTCCGGAAACATGGATGGTGACTTCGGGCTTTGAGCCTGTAAGCGCCGACGATGACAGCGTTGCCATGGGGCAGGCGATCGTAGCGGCGATGACTCGCGTAATGATCAACGAGTACCCTCAGGTACCGATGCGTTTCGCCGATTTCAGCGCCGAAATCACCGACGAGGAAGTGGCTCAATTTACCGAGATTGTTACTTGGAAGAGCGAGAAGCCAACAGAAGTCGAGTTTGCGTTGCGTGGGCAAGACGTATACCTGCGTCGTTTTGAGGCTGTGGATCCGCAAGAAGCCGAAGAAGAATACGGAAAGACGAAAGTAGCCGCTTCCGGAAGCGCTTACCGCGCCGAGATCCGGGAAACCGGAGACTTGGAGACACTTGCGCTCCGTTCTTACAAGCTTGAGCCATTGGCCGCCGGCGATGTTCGCATCGACGTGAAAGCTGCGGGCCTTAACGCAAAAGATATCCAAACTGCCAAAGGCGAATTGGACGAGGAAGCCACTCAGGGCGGACTTGGTGCCGATACGCTTGGTTTGGAATGCGCCGGTGTTGTAACCGCCGTTGGAGAAAACGTGACGGGAATCGCTGTCGGAGACGAAGTGATGGCTTGGACCGCCAATGGTTTTGCTGGCGTCGCCACTAGCCCGGCGTCATGTGTTGTTAAAAAACCTGAGTCGTTAAGTTGGGAAGAGGCCGCTTCGGTCCCTGTCTCATACCTGACCGCTTATTATTCGCTCAATTATTTGGGTAGAATTGAGGAAGGCGAAAGAGTGTTGATCCATAACGCCGCCGAAGGTGTAGGACTTGCCGCTGTTCGTTTGGCCGAGCTTTCGGGTGCGGAAGTTATTGCCACCGCCGCAAGCCAAGAAGAGCGAGATTATCTTTCGGCCGCTGGCGTTAAGCATGTGTTCGACTCGACTGACCTCGCTTTCCACGGCGAAGTGATGAAAGCCACTGAAGGTCAAGGCGTAGATGTTGTGTTGAATAGCCTTACTGGCAAAGCGCTTACGCAAAGTTTGAAATGCCTCAGGGCTTTCGGTCGTTTTGTTGAGCTGGGCAAAACAGATATTTATAACGAATCAAGCATCACCCTTAAGCGTTTCGGCGAGAACCTCTCGTTCCATGCCGTTGACCTTGACCGTCTGATGGCTCAACGCCCGAATTTGGGTAGCCGTTTGTTGGGCGAAGTTGTTGCCTTGTTTGCGGAAGGAAAAATCAAGCCTGAAGCGATTACCGCTTTCGGTATTGGTGAATTGGCCGAAGCCTTGAAAACGCAGGCCGATACCACAAAAGTGGGTAAAGTGGCCGTAAGCATGGGCGAAGATGCCGACGTGGAAGTCCTTCCAGCCGAGAAAATCTCTTTCGCTCAGGACGGAACTTATCTCGTAACCGGCGGTGCCAGCGGTACCGGTCTTGAGTTGGCCAAGTGGTTGGCCGACGAAGGGGCGGGTCACTTGATCTTGCTGAGCCGTAGTGGAGCCAAGTCGGATTACGACCGTGAGGTGATCGCGAATATGGAAAGCAACGGTGTCAAAGTGGATTTGCCGAAGGCGGATATCATGGACTACGAAGCCGTGAAAGCCGTAATCGACGGGGTAGAGGCGAAAGGATGGCCAGCGTTGCGCGGCGTGATCCACTCTGCCGGTATCCTTGCCGACGCCACTTTCCCGAGCATGGACTTGGAGCGTTTCCAGAGAGTATTCAACCCGAAAGTATTGGGTGCCTGGAACATGCACAAAGCTTTGGGTGACACTAAGCTTGATTTCTTCTTGATGTTGTCGTCGATTTCTTCGGTATTCGGATTGCCTGGGCAGTCGAACTACTCTTCGGCCAACAATTTCTTGGACAAACTGGCCATGTACCGTCAGCTCAAAGGTTTGGCGGGCAACTCCGTAGACATGGGCGTGATGGGAAGTTTCGCCGGAATGTCACGCGAAGTTGGTAACGTCATCAACGTTTTGGGTAACCAAGGTTGGGTGCCGATGACCTTCAAGCAGGTGAAGACCAAGATTGAGAAGCTTTTGCTTCAGCGTCGCGCGGCACGTATGACCGCCGATATCGACTGGAAGAGCTTCTGCGAGTTCTTTATCCACCTTACTTCCGACGCCAGGTTTGCGCATCTGCTTACCGACGAGGCGCTGAACGTAGGCGGTGCGTCCGGTGGCGCCGGCACGCTTAAAGATCAAATCCTTAGCGCTCCTGAAGATACTCGTAAGGATGTGTTGACCGAAAAACTGATCGAGGCTTTGGCCAAGATTCTCGGTACTTCCCCTGACAAGGTTGATCCTGAGAAGCCGATTTCAAAGATTGGTCTTGACTCGTTGATGCAGACGCAACTCCGTAACTGGATCCACCAGAAAGTGGAAGTGAATTATCCTTTGATGAAAATCGCGAAAGGACCGAGCTTGAGCGAACTTTCGGACAGTGTGCTCGCTGAGTTGGAATCAGCTGAGGTTGAGGCTACTGGCGAAAGCGAAGATAACCGTCCGTTGGTTGTTGGTTCGTCTCAGGATATCATGGGATTGACTGATGCCGAAGACGCAGAGGTATTGAACGATTACCTCGTTCATATCAAATCTGAAAAAGCCGAAAACGCTAAGCTTCGCGTATTCTGCTGCCACCCTGTGGGCGCTGGCGCATCGATGTTCGGTCAGTTTATGTACAACGCTCCGGAAGGGGTCGATTTGTACGCCTTCCAGCTTCCTGGTAGGGAAAACAGGCTGGACGAGCCGTCTCACACCGACATTTTTGTCGCAATTGACGAGATGATTGACGCGGCCTTGCCGTATATGGACGAGCCGTTTGCGTTATGGGGACACAGCTTCGGAGGTATCGTGATGTTTGAGTTTGCCCGCAGATTGCGTGAGCGTTTTGACAAACATCCAGTACACTTCTTCGCTTCCGCGACTATCGCTCCGCAACTTACGCATACTTGGAAGAGCAGTACGATTATCAGTGAGACCGCCGTTCGTGAAAACACTGAGGCCCGTTTGCTCAGCTTGATGTCCTATATCGACGATGTGGAGTTTGTGAAGCAGATACTTCCTGTGATGCGTAACGACATGCCGATGATCATGGATTACCCATATGCCGACAAGGAGCCTTTGGCTTGCCCGGTAACGGTATTCTCGGCCGAGGAAGACGAAGTGGTTACGCCTGCGGAAATGAAGCCGTGGGAAGAGCAAACCGCATCGGAATTCCGTCAGGAAATCGTACACGGTGACCACTGGTTCTTGAGCAGAAACAAAGACTTTGTTCTTGAAGTGCTTGCCCGAGACTTGGCTGGTCACTTGGAAGCGGTGGAGCAGGATTGATTTAAAGTAAAACCTTACTGTCATTGACAGTTATAAATAGTAAAAGCCACTCTGAATTCAGGGTGGCTTTTGTTTAGTCTTATATCGGCTATTCCAAGTAGGCTTTAGTGTGTAGCTAAAGGAACAAGCGCTTTGGTAGTGTTATCTGAATACGGAAAATACGTTTTTGTCGCTATGGCTTCTTGCCGCCGTTCCGGTTCCTGTGGCGTCGATTGACTTAAATGCGCCGGAAAAGCTTCCTTTCATAGTTTTTCCGTTGTCTAGCGTAACTTCGTAGCTTACTTCATAGTTTGGGCTGGTTCCCGAGACGGTCACCTTTCCGCCTTTTATAGGAAACGAGGTGTCGGTTTGGGTGAATTTCCCGTCATCATTCGAATCGATAACCGCTAGAGCTGGGTAAAAGAAACTGATGTCTTTAACATCATCGGGAGTTGCGGTTTGCCCGTCGATATACTCGAAGGTTCCCGGCACAAATTTTTCGGTGCCAAGAGAATACATCTCGGCGACGATCATAAGCTTTGCGTTTTCGACATCATAGCCGTTGCTTCCGTTTGTGGTTTGTTGCACAAACTGCCCGTCGATCACATAAAAGTCTTTGTTGTAATGGGTTTGCCCGGCTCCGTAGTCGATGAAAAGGCCGTCGGAAAGGGTATAAGAGGCGTCGTTAAGCGTGACGGAGTTTTTTGTTGTGCCTTCGTCATCGTTATCGCTACTGCACGAGGCCAGATAAAGCGAGAGTATGAGAGCTATTAAAAGAAGGCCTGATATTTTAAGTCTTATCATGTGAGTAGGATTTATTTGTTTCAGAGAATAAAAGGTGTCGCTTTTGAAAGCATAATAAGCGTACCGGAATAGGTGTTTTAGGAAATAAAATCATGGAAATAGATAAAAAAGCGATTAGCCATTCGATAAAATCTTGGGTAAGGTCATTAGAAATAGATGGGAGAGTTTACGCTTTTTCTATTGCGGTAGTGGAAGGTGTGGCTGATTCGAGTGTTTTGTCAAAAGAAGAGTTGCAGACATTTGAGGAGTTAGGGGAGCTGAGAAAAGCTTCATATTGTTTGGGAAGAGTTGCAGCAAAGTCCGCAGTTTCGGCTCTGGTGCCATCATTAGGGTTTGACCGAATAGAAATTCTGTCTGGGATTTTTGGCCAGCCGGTATTGCGATGCGACAGCCTGCGAGGTTTCAATGTGAGCATCGCCCATACGGGAGAGGTCGCATTGGCTATAGTGTTTCCAGAGGAGGTTCCATGCGGAGTGGATGTCGAGAAGCTTAGGGAGGGAGTCTCCGAGATGATTGCTCCTGAATTAAGTTATGGCGAAAGAAAACTATTGGCCGGTAGTGGGAAAGATGCGGAAGCCGTTCGGATTTGGGGAGCGAAAGAGGCTATGTCGAAAGTTTTGAGAACTGGAATGGCTGTTCCCGCCCGTTTTTTCGAAATAAATGAGAGCGAGAAGCGGGGAGGCGGTAAAGTTTACCGTTACCAGCATTTTGATGAGTACCTGGCGGTGACTTATACCACTTCCGAAGTCGTCTTTGTATTTGCCGTGCCAATTGTTATTGTGAAAGTGATTGAAGGATTCTATTACTGAGTCAAGAGAGGCCATTTAAAAAGAGGGGCTTTGTTGATATTGTGAAGAAGGCTTATCTTAATGTTATTATTAATATAATTGTATTATAAAAACGTGCGGAATATTTCATGTGTTAAATGGAAATAAAATTTTCAGTGATGTAAATATGGTATTTTTTTGTGTTATACTAATTGCTGGCTATTAGTGCTGGGAGAAACAATACCTGAAAGGGGTGAAAATTATTGAGGTGTCTTATGTGTTGATTTTTATCTTTATTTTCTTTGTTTACACAGTTCTCAGTATTGTTTCTTCATAATTTTAATCCAATTATTTTGAATGAAATCTTAGCTTTATGTCAATAATGTTTGTTTTTATTTAATTTGCTTTGACAGGGTTGGCTTAAAGTGATTGTGATGATACATTAAGTTTGTGTGTACGTTTTGTTGTGAAAACGAAGAGAAATAAGGACTTTTAGATTAAAAAAAACACACAAAAGGATATTACTTTTTGTGTTATATATGAAATTATGTATCCAATTCTGTATATTTGATCACGTTATGATTTAGCCAGTAAAAGCAGTTTTAAATATGGGATTTTTTAGTCAAGTAATGGATTTGGGAATCCACCATGCGGGGGATGACTTCATTGAACAACAAAATTATAGAGCATCAAATGTCGCTTCGGTAGCCTTGGGACTAGCTGCGTTCCCTTTTATAACGGCTAGTTTTATATCAATACCAGAGACGGCGATATACCCGGGGATAACTCTGTTATTGTGTATAATAAGTTTGTTCCTGAATAAGAATGGGGCGAACAAGGCCGGGCGGTTTGTTCTGTCAATTTCCGGTATAATCGGTGGAACGGGTTATCAGTTCGGTTTGTTGGAAGAAGGCGATCCTTTGTTGGTTTCGATTTTTGTAGTGTGTGTGTCATTGTTGACAATGCCTTGGGTCTTTATTAGGCTTAGCGAAAAAACGGAATTATTTTTCTCTAATCTGGTTTGTATCGGTTTAGTGCTGTTACAACTTTTTGGCACCGAAAGATTTGATGCCGCTAGTGACGGGGGCGTAACGGACCTGTTCCGTACGGGAGGGATGTATTACGGCTCCTTTATTATTGCGATTATTTTTATCTCACTCTCTGCTTTTTGTATCCGGTGGGTGAATGAGCAAGTTGTGTCCCAAAACGTGAAGTTGGTTACCGGAATGGAAGAAACTAACAGGGAACTCCAGGGTAATTCCTCCAAACTCGAGGAGTATATTGACCAGCTTGAGGAAAAAAGGAAAGAGGACGAAAGACGTAAGTGGCAATCCGACGGTATTACGGCGCTGAGTGGCGTAATACGGCCGGGCGTGTTGTTGGAAGAAGTTCAGGACGAACTGATCTCGATGTTGGTGCGTTATCTGGAAGCTAATCAGGGCGCTCTATACACAGTGTCGGACGCCAAGGAAAACGAGGAATCGCACATCAATATCAGCGCTTGCTACGCTTATGACCGCAAGAAGTTCGTCAATAAAAGGATCGAGATCGGAGAAGGTCTGGTAGGCCAGGTTTGCTTGGAAAAGGAGCCTGTGTTTATGACTGAAATCCCGCAAGGCTATTTTATGATTACTTCCGGTTTGGGAGAAGCTTTGCCTACGTCGTTGGTGATCATTCCGCTTATTCATAACGAAGAGGTGGAAGGCGTTCTGGAAATAGCTTCGTTTAAAGTTATGGACGAGCACGAGCGCGATTTCTTGGAAGAGGCGGGCAAACTGATCGGCGCGTTTATCGCAAGTAATAGAGTCGCCAGCAAGACTCAGGTACTGTTGGACGAGACACGCGTGCAGACCCAACGTTTGCGTGAGCAGGAAGAGGAACTCAGGCAAAATATGGAGGAAATGACCGCAACACAGGAACAGTGGTCTAGAAGAAAAGAGGAACTTGAAGAGGAAGTTTTTAACTTGAAGAAAGAAAACAAGGACTTCAAAAACCAGTTGGCAACAGTCTGATAATAAGCTGTCCGTATTATTTGCGAAAGTCGCTCCAATATCCTTGGAGCGACTTTTTTCGTTAAGTAGTCTATGTCTTGGCGAATTCTTATGTGAAAAATATTGCGGTTTTGTATACAACGTATGCTAAACTATGCGTGTCGTTTATGACACATGGCCGGCATGGCAGTTATATTCCCATATAAACTGGCAACATGTTTGGGAGGGTGAATGGTCGCCCTCGTTTAAATTTGAACCGAAAACATCCTCACTATGAAAAAGGCACTTTTTGCATTAGGCGTAATTTTGGCAAGCTTTGCGGGAATGTCCGCAATGGCCCAACAGGTCGGAACCATTAAGGTAGCGGGCAAAGGGGAGGTGAGTGTTGCCCCCAATACCGTTACATTGTCTATGAGCGTCGAATCCAGGGATAAGGATTATACGGCTTGTGTAACCAATCTTAATGAGCAGACCGAAGCTCTGAAGAAAGCGTTGAGGAAAGTGGGTTTCAACGAGAAAGACATTCTGACTACCAATTATAACGTTCGTAGAGAGACTCGTTACAACAACCAGTCCCGTCGTTCGGACTTTATCGGTTACTTGGCCACCCACTATTTGAAGGTGAGTTTTCCTTTTGATAAGTCGAGGCTAAACAAAGCCGTGAACGCTTTGAGCGCAAAAGCGGGGCAGGCGAGTTTCAATATTGCTTTCTCGGTGTCGGACACTGAGGCTTTGAAAGCGCAATTGGCTAAAAGCGCCGTAACCGACGCCACAAAGAAAGCCGAGGCCTTGGCGCAAGCAGCAGGCCTGAAACTAGGCTACATCCAAAGCATCGAATACGGAAACATACCTGTTAGGTACAGTAATGCGGGCTATCAGTTTGACGCCGAGGTGTCAATGATGAGGAAGTCTGAGTCGGCCGTTGCGGATATCAACCCGGAAGACGTGAAAAATACCGCAGACGTAACCGTAGTATGGGTGGTGACCAAAGCGGATTGATAGAGAATCTTGATCAAGATTCATAATCCCTTTAAAAATACAAATAGTTACGGGTGCCATACGGTGCCCGTTTTTTTTTGCGTACACTTTTCGTTTTTACAATTAGGCTGAGTTCCGATACATTAGTATAGATTGGGAAATCCTTTCAAAACGACGTATCTTGACTACATATTATATGTTTCGGTGTTCATAAGCCGAAAGGAAGTTTTCAATTCTCCGTTGCCATACGGAGACCGATATGTAACTTTTACACACAACTTTTACCCCGATGAATAAGGAATCACGCAGGGACTTTATCAAAAAGTCCGCATTAGCCGGTATCGCCCTTGGTGTGGGAGCCCATGGAGCTATTGCCAAAGACAAGTATTCTTCCAACAGGCCGGCGCCATCTTCTCGGAAATTCACCAGCCGGGCGGTGGAGAAAAAAATCAAGGAAATCAAGAAAGCCATCGCAGATCCCGAACTTGCCTGGATGTTCGAGAACTGTTTCCCGAATACTCTTGACACTACGGTGGAAACCGGAACGTTGAAAGGCAAGCCGGATACTTTTGTCATCACAGGCGATATTCCCGCTATGTGGCTTCGAGATTCCACGGCCCAAGTGTGGCCGTATTTGCCGTTGTTGAATGAAGATGAGGCTTTGAAGCGAATGGTTTTGGGTTTGGTAAACAGGCAAACCGCCTGTATTCTGATCGACCCTTACGCCAATGCCTTTAATAAGGACGGCTCTGAGGAAAGCCACTGGAAAAGCGACCATACCAAAATGCGCAACGAACTTCACGAGCGTAAGTGGGAGATCGATTCGCTCTGTTATTCGGTGCGCTTGGCTTACGGCTACTGGAAGCGTACCGGCGACGCCTCATGCCTTGACGCTGACTGGCGAAAGGCCTCTAAGCTGATCGTTCAGACATTCAAGGAACAACAGCGCAAAGACGGAAACGGCCCATACTCTTTCCAAAGAACCACTTCAAAATACGAAGACAACGTACCGCACTACGGTTGGGGCAACCCAGTGAAACCGGTCGGCCTGATTTGCTCGATCTTCCGTCCGTCCGACGACAGCACGGTATTTCCGTTCTTGGTTCCATCGAATTATTTCGCTGTTGCCTCATTGCGCCAAATGGCCGAGATGCACACCAAAGTACACAACGACAGGGCATTCGCCAAAGAATGTAACGACTTGGCCGACGAAGTGGAAGAGGCTTTGGAAAAATACGCGGTGGCTATGCACGAGTCGAAAGGTAAGATTATTCCTTTCGAAGTGGACGGCTTCGGCAACCGTATGTTGATGGACGACGCCAATGTGCCTAGTCTCCTTTCGCTTCCATACCTCGACGCAATGGACGCCAAAGACCCGCTTTACCAGCGTACTCGCGATTTCGTTTTGAGCGAAGACAACCCTTACTTCTGGAAAGGCGATAAGGCCGAAGGAATCGGTGGCCCGCACGTAGGTATGCATTATATTTGGCCGATGAGTATCACCATGCGCGCCCTCACTTCCGACAACGAAAAAGAGATACGAAAATGTTTGCGTATGCTCAAGGATACGCATGCCGGCACGGGCTTTATGCACGAAGGTTTCCATAAAGACAACCCTGAGAAATTTACCCGTTCGTGGTTCGCTTGGGCAAATACGCTCTTCGGCGAATTGGTGATGAAGACTTACAACGAGCGCCCTCATATTTTGAGAAACAGTATCTAAAGTCCAAACAAAGGATATAATGGAAAAGAGGCGTTAGCGCCTCTTTTTTGCTTTTACATTATCGGTATATTCTTTTGGCCTCTCTTGTTTATATTTGTGGGTTGCCAAAATTATCAAGAGCCATTGCCAACCATTATGAAATTAATTGGGAACCTAAACGCTCCATACCCATTTCCCAAAGGAAGTCGCCAAAAACTGTTCGTGGCGTTCTTTCACGGTTTGTTTGTGTATTTATTTCTGCTTTTTTATAAGCCTTTCGGAGTAGATACGCTACCTGACAGCGCCGTCTATCTCATAGGTTATTTTGTATGCTTATTTATTACGGGCGTTATTTGGTTTTTCGTCTGGCCACAGATTTTTCCGAAATGGTTTGAAAGCAAAACATGGAATGTAAAAAAAGAGCTTTTGTTCTTTTCTTCCGAAGGCCTGTCGGTGTCGGTGCTTAATTATTTTTATCATTATACATTCGCACCTGATCTTGCGCCAGATTACACTTTCCCCGAGTTTATTAGGATAACGATGTTAGTTGCGTTAATCCTATTTTTGGTGTCGGTGACGGTACTTAAACGGGTGTTGTTGTCATGGAATTTGAAAAATGAAATCTCGCAAGATTTAAAACAGGGAGAAGCCATCCCGACAACCAAAGTGACGGTTAAAGGGAACGCGTTAAAGTTCGGAGAACTGGATGTAAGCGTAGACGAATTTCTGTTCGCAAGATCGGATAACAACTATACGACTTTCTTTTTTTGGAAAGATGAAAGCTTAAAGAAAGAGCTTTTGAGAGTATCGCTAAAAAGTGTCGCCGAGCAGTTTTCGGAAGTGGAAGGAATTGTCCGATGCCACAAATCGTTTATTGTCAACAAGGACAAAATTATAAATATTTCAGGTAATGCCAGATCTAAAAACATTACTCTGGAAAACTATTCCGCGCCCATTCCTGTATCAAGAAGTACACCCAATGAAATGTTGGAGTCCTGAGCCTTCAATATTTATATAGCCGAATATTATGACTTATACCTGCTTGGCTGTCAATGCCATTGCAGATTCCGACATATGTGTCGCTCTATTTTTTTGAAAATGGCCTAATATCTTCCTATATGCTTCGGTTCTATTTTTTATTCGCTTAAGAGCTGTATACGCTCTTTTTTATAGGGAAACAGGGCGTGATGACTCATTATCTTCCTTCCTTTTTCAAGAATATAGCTTTCCCATTCGTCCCAAAAAATCCGTTTGCTCCCAAACAAATCCGGTTCGTAACATTTTTGTCCAGTTCGTACCAAAGTTTTTTTTCAAAGGGAACCATCCTTCAAATTGCCGTTCGATAATCAAGCGAGTTAGGACACCAATTCTCGCTTGCCGATATTTTTTTGATGTAATCAATATATAAATAAACCATGAAGAATAGTTTTCGAACAGCTTTGCTGTTGTTGTTGTGTTATGGTGGGCAAACCTTCGGACAAGATGCTTTGGATGGCTACGTGGAGCTTGGCTTGAAGAACAACCAAGAGTATATCCGAGAACAACTCCGTACTCAAAGAAGCGCCCAAGAGCTGAAGGAAGCCAGAAGTTTTTATCTGCCAGACATAAGTGCCGGAAGCCAATATTTGATTTCCGGAGGTGGCCGAACTATCGGCTTCCCAGCGGGAGATATGCTTAACCCTGTCCATACAGCGCTGAATTCCCTTTCAGGATCAGACATTTTCCCGACAGATGTGGAAAACGAAAAAGTACAACTTTTACCAAACGATTTTCACGACACTAGAATACGTTTGATACAGCCTTTGCTTAACACCTCAATCTATTATGGGTATAAGGCCCGGAGCGCACAAGTCTCGATGCAAGAGGCAAAGGAGCAAGCGTTTCGAAACAGTTTGGTTTACCGGATCAAAAAAGCCTATTACGAACACGCTTCGCTAGTGGAGCAAAGACAGATACTAAGCAACGTTCGGCCAGTTTTGGTAGAGCAAGTGGACCTGAACCGCAAGCTGGTAAAAAACGGTATGGCCACCGCTGACGCCGTTTACAACGCCGAGGTGGAACTACATAAACTCGACGCTCAAATAGCGAGAGTAAAAAAGGGTGTCAACACTTCCAGAATATTTTTCAATATCCTCTTGAACAGAAATCTGGAAGAAACGGTAGAAGTGGATCTTTCTTCGGCGCCTATGATTGCGAATAATGCGTCTTTGGATGCTTCACAAGAATTGGCTTTGGACCGTCGTGCCGAGATAACGCAAGTGGAAGAGGGCATAAGGGCCACCGAATATCAGGTCAAAAAAGACAAAACCTACCTAGTGCCCGAACTCTCGCTAATGGCGGATGCGGGTTATCAAGGCTTCGGTTATAAGTTCGACAGTGACCAAGATTATTATACAGTAGCTTTCAGCCTGACAATCCCCATTTTTCAGGGCGGAAGGAATAAGGCCAAGATAAAGAAATCGGTACTGGCCAAAGAGGAACTGGAATCCGAGCTGATAGATCTCCGGAACAAGATACGGCTGGAGGTGGCGCAAGCGCATTACGAGTTGGAAGAGGCTATGGAGATTCACCAAGCCCGAATGGCTGAAATGACATCTGCCAAAGAGAATTTCAAGATAATAAGCATGCGCTATCGGGAAGACCAGGTTTTGCCTGTGGCCTATAACGAATCCAGAGCGAACCTTACCAATGCCGAATTGCAGGAATCTGTGGCGCGATACGGAATCAAAATCGCCGAAGCGAATTTTCGCAGAGCCGTTAAGGCGCAATAGTATAGAGTGCGATGCTCAAAGCATAATTCAATAGGCAAGCGTCGAGTATTAGTCGAGTTTATCACAACACTACCTAATACTTAAGATCAAATACCTAATACCGTATAGAATCTAACTGAAAGCAACCGACAATGAGAACCATAATAATGATAACCGTACTGGCCGTTTCGCTTTTCGGCTGTGGCAAGGAATATAATACAGGGGCAAATAAGCGGAAAGGAGCGCCGAGAAAAGTAAGAACCGTTTCGGCCGGAAGTTTGTCCCAAGTTCAGCCGGTGATCGCCAGCGGGGTCTTGGCCTCTAAAGTGGAAGTTACCGTATCGTTTAAGATTGGTGGCGTGTTGCAAGGGCTTTACGCCGAGGAAGGCCAGACGGTGGGTGCCGGAAAACGGATCGCCAGCCTTAATCTTTCGGAGATAAATGCCCAAGTAAAATCGGCTCGGCAGGCCTATGATAAATCCGTGCGTGACTTGGCTAGGTTTTGTAACCTTTATAAAGAGAAAGCCGCTACGCTGGAACAAAAACAAAATGCCAAAACGGCCGAGTCCGTAGCGAAAGCGCAACTGGAAGTGGCGGAATTCAATCAACGCTACGCCAAGATCAATTCGCCGGTAAAGGGTAAAGTGTTGAAGCGTTTTGTGGAAAGCGGGCAAGTAGTTTCCGCTGGACAACCAATATTTTTGATTGGTGGATCTGGCAGTAAAGGTTCGCAAGTTATGCGTGTTGGGCTGGCCGACAGGGAAGTGGTAAAACTTAAATCCGGCGACAGGGCCGAGATGTTTTTCGACGCTTATCCATCCAAAACCTTTGAGGCTTTTGTAACCGAGATCGCCGAAAAGGCGGATCCAACTACAGGTCTTTTCGAGGTGGAGCTTTCGCTTGGCAAATACCGTCCGGAATTGAAAAGCGGTTTTATAGGCAAGGTTTCTCTCTACCCTTCGAAAACCGAAGAGGTTTACGTAGTGCCGATGTCGGCGTTGGTGGAAGGCGAGGTAAAGACTGCGACGGTCTTTATAACATACGACGGTGCCACTGTCCATCGTAAGACGCTTCGGGTATCCGAAATAAGGGGCGATTCTTTTACAGTACCGCAAAGCGAATTGGACTCCGGGGCCAAGATTATTACGGCCGGAGCGCCCTATCTTCGAGACCGGGATTCCGTGGTTATCGTGCGCCACAACATCATCAGTCCGGCCCTTCCGATATTATAAAAGGGGAATTTTCATAATTGTGTAGACCTCCGGAAGTCCGACAGTATCGCTCTACAAGCGGTATCGTTCGGATTTATTAATGAACAGATTATCAGTATTGTATCCTTATTCACCTTAGCGGTGGCTTGTCCGCTGGCAGGTGGTGTTTTCGGATAAAATAACAAGAAATGAAATTACCAGAGATAGCCCTAAAAAACAGGATGTTCGTCCTGACGGTCGTGGCCTTGGCGGTTTTTGTCGGGTTCCGATCGTTTAAGACTATGCCCCGGGCCGAGGATCCTTTTCTCTCCACGCCCAACTACGCCGTGGTGGTCGTTTTGCCCGGAATGAGCCCCGAGGATATGGAAGAGCTGGTGGCCGATCCTATTGAGGAAGCCATGGACGAACTGGACGATATTACGGAAATCCGTACCGAAATTAGCAACGGCTTGGCGATAATCAATGTCGAGGCCTCCTTCGGAATAGACTATGACGACAAGTATGACGATATAGTCGGCGAAGTGAATCAGCTTAGGCAAACGCTCCCTTCGGGTATTGTTATGCTTGACGTTACGCAGTTCAAACCCGAGGATATGGTTGTGGTTCGGCAGTACGCTTTGGTGTCGGAAGGCGCTTCGTACGCCCAACTTTACGACGAGGCCGAGCGCTTCGAAGACTTGCTGAACCAATCGGAACTGGTAAAGAAAGTGGAGATAGAGGCCTCGCCCGAAGAGCGTGTACGGATTAGCCTTGATTTTAGGAAGATGGCCAATCTGGGCGTCAACCTTTCGCAAGTGGCCGGCGTGCTGAGCGGCAACAACGTCAATATTCCCGGAGGGGAAATAAAGTCGGGGACGATGAGCTTTAACGTGAAGTCGTCGGGCAAATACGGTTCGCTGGACGAGATCCGGAATACGGCCATCGGCGCTCATGAAGGTAAGATCGTTTACCTCAGGCATATCGCGGAAGTAGGGCACGCTTACGAAGACCAGCGGTGGATAGCCCGCTACGGCGCCAAGAAGTCCATATTCGTAACCGTTACGCAGAAAAAGGGCGGAAACATCATGACTTTAGCCGGTGATCTGGATAAAAAGGAAGCTAATTTTTCCGAGAAATTGCCGGTATCCATTTCATTGGAAACCGCCTTTGACCAAGCCCCTGCGGTAAAGGGGCGCCTTGATGAGTTTGTTGTGAATTTGGTACAGGGTATCGTTTTGGTAGGCGTGATTATTCTGGTGTTTTTGGGTTGGCGTCCGGCTTTGGTGGTAATGGTCGTTATTCCGTTATCAATACTTTTGGCGATCACCGTTCTCAATTTTTCCGGCTACGCTTTACAGCAGATTTCCATCGCCTCTCTGGTTATCGCCCTTGGGCTTTTGGTGGATAACGGGATAGTGGTGATCGAAAATATCGTTCGCTTCAGACGCGACGGTTATACATTGGCGGAAGCCGCGGCGAAAGGTACTGGCGAGGTGGGGTATTCCATTATCAGTTCTACGCTTACCACCGTTTTGGCTTTCGCTCCCTTGGCTTTTATGGCCAGTGGACCGGGCGTTTTCCTGCGCAGTATGCCGCTAACCGTAATTTACGTACTTACCGCTTCGCTGATTCTGGCCCTGACCTTTACGCCTATTATGGCCAGAAAAATATTAAAACAAAAAGGCGAGATCAAGACCCCGGTGGTTTCCAGACATCTGGAAAAATTAATAGAAAAATTCTACGCTCCGGCTTTGCGGTTCGCCCTTAGAAAAGGCTGGGTGGTTTTGGGCAGTGGCATAATAACTTTATTAGGAGCCTTGTCCCTGTTTCCGAGCATTGGCGTAAGCTTCTTTCCCACGGCCGACAAACCGATGCTGTTGATCAGTGCGGACCATCCTTATACCAGGAATATCCTGCATACCGACAGCACTATGCGCTTTATAGGTTCGGTGCTGGACACGATGGATTACGTGGATTCGTACGTTACCAACGCCGGTCACGGGAATCCGCAAGTGTATTACAATCGTCAGCCAGAGGAATATAAATCGTATCACGGCGAGGCTCTGGTGAATTTTAAGGAATGGGATCCCGATAAATTCTACGCCACTTTGGCAAACCTCCGTAAGACATTCGCCGATTATCCTGACGCTAAGATCACTTTTAGCGAATTGAAAAACGGTGCGCCCTTCGAAGCTCCCATAGAGGTTATGATTATGGGCAAAGACTTGGAGGTGTTGAGAAAAATATCTTTTGATATAGAAAAGATAGTGGACGAGTCCGAAGGGACTCTGGACGTAGCCAATCCGTTGGCCAACGCCAAAACCGACATCAAGGTAAATATCAATAGGGACAAAGCGGCTTTATTAAATGTTTCCTTGTTGGATATTGACAAAACGGTAAGGGCCGGGCTAGGCGGGTTGCGTATCGACGACGTGTCAATGGATGTGGACAACGAGGAATATCCGTTGATTATAAGAATGCCTTTCGATGGGAAAAATACAGTGGAAGATTTCGGTAAGATGTACGTCACCAACCGCATGGGGCGACATATACCGTTGAGCCAATTGGCAGTGGTGGAGTTTGAGCAGGACTACGCCCAAATCAACCATTACAATACCGAAAGAAATACGGCCGTAACGGCCAATGTCACCAACCCCGACAAGACCAAGGCGATTACCGAAGCCATTATCCCGAAACTGGACGCCTATGATTGGCCCGATGGATACCGCTACCGAATGGGGGGCGAATACGAAAGCCAAACCGAAAGTTTCGGCGATTTGGGAACTTTGCTGTTCGTGGCCATGGTATTGATTTTCGCCGTATTGGTATTGCAGTTCCGTTCCGTAAGCCAGCCGTTGATTATATTTTCGGCCATACCGCTGGCCGTCAGCGGATCGTTTGTGGCGCTGTACCTGACCAACTGGTCGTTTTCGTTCTTCGCTTTTATCGGCTTTATCAGCCTGGTGGGCATAGTGGTCAACAACTCCATAATATTGGTGGATTACACCAACCAACTAATGGAATCGGGAATGGCCAAGACGAACGCCATAACCACCGCAGCCCACAGGCGCTTTACGCCGATAGTGCTGACTACCCTTACCACCATCTTAGGGCTGTTGCCGCTGACGCTTTCGGGAACCTCACTTTGGTCGCCTCTGGGCTGGACTCTTATCGGCGGGATGATATCTTCTACCTTGCTGACCCTATTGGTCGTTCCTATTCTGTATCAATGGTTTACCAAAGGAAGAAAGGATTTGGCGGAAGCGTAAAGGGTTGTTATAAAGGAAAGTGTGTAGAGACAGAGGGTACTCTGTCTCTACGTTTTGATGAAGGTGTGGAACCTCAGGATTTCCTTTTTGACATAGTTAATCCTGACGGGCTTAATATTATAGATACTTTGACTCTTTTTAGCCTTAGAGCGCACAGAATGTATTGGGACAAAGACCCAAATGCCAAAAACTGTCTTTCCATTATAGCTAAGGCCACTATGCCGGCATGACTCTGGGCTAAACCATGAAATTTTATTAATTTGTTTTCTTCGGCTAGAAAACCTCTTCGGGTTTTGACAATGATGTTGTGAAGAAAATATATGGACGAATTAGAGTTTACGGAAAGCGAGTGGAATACCTGCCTTAAAGTTTTGGAGATACTTAAAAACGATCCGCTGAATAATCCCGATAACAAGCGCTTCAGTGGCATAATCACCAAGCTCCATAAGAATGCGAAAAAAGCCCTTAATAAAGAGAAAAACGAAAACAGGGCAAGGCAAGACAAAGAAACCGTTTTTTCATCCGCAATTGCCATGAACGCTTTGGCGGGAGTGAGCTTTTTTAGTGATGGGAAGCCAAAAGAACAGCGATACAAGGCGGTACACAATCCACGGAATTGCTATTGCTGTAACAGCCCGTACTACGACGTTCATTCTTTTTATCACAGGCTTTGCCCTGATTGCGCCGAACAGAACTACGCTTGGCGTTTCCGTTCGCCCGATCTTTCCGGTCGGAATATAATTATTACCGGAGGGCGCGTCAAAGTCGGTTTCGCTACCGCATTACGATTCCTTAGGGCCGGAGCGAATGTGACGGTTACTACCCGGTTTCCCGCTTTGGCACTGGAAACTTACAGCAAAGAGCCTGATTATTCAGAATGGAAAGACAAGCTTTTCCTTTACGGATTGGATTTAAGAAACCTCGGAGCCGTAAAGGAATTCATAACCGAGTATAAGAAGAGATATCCGCATCTAGATATATTGATCAATAACGCCGCGCAAACGATCAAATATACGGAGGAGTTTTATCGTCCGATTATCGCCGAAGAGCGAAAGCATTTAGAGAACTTATCTTCAGCCAACCGTTTGTTCAGCGAGAATAAAACACCCGTAACCGAAAACGAAACCCGAAGGCTTCCGGCCTCAAGCTTCGACAAAGTATCCCTTACACGCTTCGGGCAACCGGTGGACACAAGACATAAAAACAGCTGGAACTCCACTCTTGAGGAAATCGGCGATTATGAATTGTTGGAAGTAAACCTTATCAACCAAATATCCCCTTATCTGATGCTTAGGGAATTGGCTTCGCATATGAGGAATTCCCCTTATCCGGAACGTTTTGTCATCAACGTGACCTCTTCCGAGGGACAATTCAGTTATTCGAACAAAACGATATATCATCCGCATACGAATATGACCAAGGCGGCGCTGAATATGATGACCCGCACGTCTGCCCGAGAGCTTGCCGTAAGCGGAATATTCATGAATGCGGTGGATGTGGGTTGGATCTCTACCGGTGCGGTGGAATCTCTTCGCAAAAGACAGTTTGAACGAGGGTATATCCCTCCTTTGGATTCTGTGGACGGAGCATCGAGAATCATGCACCCCGTGTTTGAATCTCTTATCAATAAAGTTACCTTTGTAGGTAAGTTGTTAAAAAATTACAAGATCGAGAATTGGTAAATTGCCTGTTCGTTTGATTTTTTGATAAAATACATGAGCTGGTGGTGTAATTGAAAACATACCTGACAGCCAATCAGGAGATGCGGGTTTGATTCCCGTCCTGCTCTTATGGCTTTGGGGAAGCTGTGGTGTAACTGGAAACACGTCTGACTGTCAATCTTGAGTTACGGGTTCAAGTCCCGTCGGCTTTTCCCCTGATACCGCCCAAGCGTTTATAGTATAACTGGAAATATGACGGATTTCAAATCCGAAGATGCGGGTTCGATTCCCGCTAAACGTTTGGGCTCTTTTTGATAAAAGTATTCTCTTTTCCGGTAAGGCTTGATATCTTTTCAACCACTCTCCACTCCGAAATACTCTTTATTTAGTACGCACATATGCCTCATAAACAAAACCATAGGGGAGCTAATCCCAGAGACGCCAAATCGTTCTCGGACAAACAGCTTCCGGACCTAAAACAAGCGCTTGAACACCTGAATTATCTTCTTTCAAGAGACTATAACCCTAAATCATCCCTGAAATTGGTGGGCGACCGGTTCCGTTTTACCGAACGGCAACGCAGGGCTATCGCCCATTCGGCTTGTGGCGAAAAGGAACTAAAGGAAAGGCGGGCAAAACACGTTAGCGCTGATCAAATTGCGGGAAAGAAAATAGCGGTGGACGGTTATAACCAATTAATCACAATGGAGGCCGCCTTGTCGAAAGCTCCCGTGTTTATCGGTACGGACGGCTGCTATCGCGATATTGCCAGTGTGCACGGTACTTACAGAAGGGTAGAGGAGACTATTCCGGCGCTTGAGCTGTTCGCCAAATTTTTTGAGGAAATGAACCCTGAAAAGGTGCTTTGGGTGTTTGACAAACCCATTTCCAACAGCGGAAGGCTAAAGCAAATGATCCAAACCTTGGCCGACGAAAAGGGATGGCGCTGGGACGTGACGCTGGATTTTAATCCCGACAAATATATTGCGGAGAAAGAAGGCTGGATAGCCGTTTCCTCAGACAGTTGGGTTTTGGACAATTCTGACCAATGGCTGAACCTGAACGCCTACCTAATTGACAAGCATGTTCCCGACGCTTGGTTGATTGATTTTGAAAATATCAAAACGGATAACGAATGTAAGTCTGGAATGTGACTATTGAGACAAGACATGTCTCTCTGGTGATTTTAACCGTAAAAAACTAGGTCTTAGGTATTATCACGAACGAAGTACCTAACGTGAACTTGGAATCGAAATATTAGATTAGTTCAATCGTCATCTTCCTATCCCACTTCCCCAGCTTCTTGGGGAATTTAGGGCATTCAGGTGTTTTGTCAAGGAAAGTATAAGCGAGTAACGCGGCTATTGTGTTGATTAGAAACCCTTTGACGCTTCTGTGCCTTGAGTGTTCAATCTGGCAAACATGTTTGAGGATATCGAACGCCGATTCGATTAGCCGCCTGTGCTTCAAATAGTGTTTTTGCTCTTCGGCAAGCATTTCTTTGGGCCTCATTTTACTCCTGAGCTTTGTGACCAAGGTTAGGCCTTTGCCCCTGAGTTCGTCCCTGAGTTTGGAAATATACCCTTTGTCCCCATAGAGGAACCCTTGCAGGTCTTTGGTGAGTGACCTGAGCATTTTGTGGTTGTTGTCCGATACATTTCCCGAAGATATCCTGACGACGACCAGCTGTCCGTATTCGTTTATGACGGCATGGAGCTTAAACCCGAAGAACCATCCCATCGAGCTCTTGCCACGTTTGGCGATTCCGGCGAAAACCCTGTGTTGTTTTATTCTTTTGTTGTGGCACACGGCCAGAGGTTTGGAGTCCACGTAATTGTGGCCTGTCCGGGGAGACAGCCTGACGGCCTGCATAAAAAGCGTCATGGGAGCGAAAACCCGGTTTGAGGCGGTAAGGAAAGTGGTGTAGTCCGGCAGGTCCGGAAAGTAGCTTCTCAGGTAAACCATAAGCACGTTGTTGTAGTACCACTTGAAACACCGGATGCCGGAGAGGTGAAAGAATATCAAAACCGTCATGATTTCACTGTCACTCATCGTCGCGGGCCTACCGGATTTCTTCTGGTTTCCGATTCCTTTCTCCTTGTGGTACTCGTCCAATCGTTTGCAGAAATCGTCGGAAGCGATGAAAATTTCAGTTAATTTGAGAGTGTCCAGAACGGTCATGTCCAGTTGTGTTTATTCGGTTTGTACAAAAACACAAATAAACAAATACTCAAACATTGATCTTTCTGGACGATCCCTTCTTTACCTGACTGTATTTGAGTCGGTTAAATTCCAAGCTCACGTTACCTAATACTTGATACCAAATACCTAAGACCTAAAGAAAAACTCCTTATTTCTGCTTCTTGACAAATTTTGTCAGGATAACGATATGTTGTCCGCTTACCCGTCCTTCTATCTGCTCGGCGTTGTCGTGTACAAGTGAGATATTTCTTACCGCCGTTCCTCTTTTGGCCGTGAAGTTGGCGCCTTTTACGTTAAGGTCTTTGGTCAGCACCACCGTGTCGCCGGCTTCCAATTCGGCGCCGTTGCTGTCCACGTGCTTTATTTTGTCGCCTTCCTCTTGGTCCTCGCCTGTGGCTTTGGCCCATTCCAGCGTCTCGTCGTCGAGGTATAGCATATCCAGCAGGTCCTGTGGCCAGCCTTCGGCGCGCAGGCGGGTCAGCATACGCCAGGCTATTACCTGCACGGCGGGCGTTTCGCTCCACATGCTGTCATTGAGGCAACGCCAGTGGTTCGCGTCCATCTTTTCCGGATTCTCTATCTGTTCGGCGCAGGTGGCGCAAGCCATTACGGCCTTGTCGGCGTTGTCTTCCTCAACTGGCGGTACTTGGTAAACGGTAAGGTTATCCTTGGCTCCGCAAAGCTCGCAGGCGTTGCCAGAGCGTTCGCGCAATTCTTTCTCTATGCTCATTTTTTCAGATGTTAGTATCCGCAAAACTTCCGCATACGGTGTTATTGTTCACTTTATGTTGCGGTGTCGGCGGAAAATCCCGAATTTACGCAGAAGCCCTGACAGGGCAAGGGATATTGATACGTTGCGAATGAAAGATTTTTTCGAATACTCGGATAGTACACACAAGATCACGCAGGAGGCAAAAGAGGACATGGCCTCACGGCTACAAACCGCCTCGTTCAAAAAAGGGGAGCACCTTTTGCGTGACGGACAAATCTGCCGCAGGGTATATTTTCTTAAAAAGGGTTTGGCCAAAATGTATCTGAACAAGGACGGCAAACAGGTTATACACAAATTCATGGTGGCTCCCATAATGTTCGCCGCACCCGAAAGTTTCCTTTCGCAAAGGCCCAGCAGGGTTTGGCTTACGGCCCTAACCGATATCGAAACCTACACGCTCACCTACAAAGACATCATGGAACTCTGCGACCACCACCACAGTGTGGAAAGGCTTATACGCCTGCACGCCGCGCGCATGGCCATGACTATTATCGACAGGGTAAACACCCATTTCTTCGATTCGGCCAGCGAACGTTACCGCAGTTTTATGGAAGAGTTCAAGGATGTTTATGACGAAATTCCACTGGGCGACATTGCTGCGTATCTGGGTATATCGCAGGTAAGCCTTAGCCGGATCCGGGCAAAAAAAGACGCTTTTTAACATTTGTAAAAAGAGAATACCCTTCCCTAAGATACCTTTACACCGTCATGACAACCTAACGCGGACTCACGGGCGCAGACTTGGAACAAAGCTTGGGCATTGATAAACCGACGCCGGCCCTAACTGGCAAGGTCCGCTCATTATTGTTTTACAAAACGAGATTGACGATGAGGGTAAGACTAACCAAACCCGCGCTGCTGTGGGCGGTTTTGGCCATATTCTTTGGCGACAACGCCCTGGCGCAGGGGAAACTTACGCTGGAAGAGTGCAGAGCCAAGGCCAAAGCCAACTACATAATCCTGAACAAACAGGGGCTGTGGGAAGAACACGAGGCAAAAACTCTGGAGGTCTTGAAAGCCGGGCAATTGCCTCTGCTTTTGGCCCATGCCGAGGCCAAATACGTATCGGACGTACCGAGGCCGGACACGGATTTTCCCGGTTTTCCAAAACTGCCCAAAGACCAATACCAGTTTTTCCTTTCGGCCAACCAACTCATTTACCAAGGCGGGTATATCAAGAAAATGAAGGCTAACGCCTCGCTTTCCACACAAGTGGAGCTGGACCAGCTGGAACTCGATTGGTATAAGTACGAACAACGTGTGGACGTTTTCTTCTTCAATATCTTTTTATTGGAAGAAGTGTCGGAGTCGATGAACCTGGCTCGCATCAGCCTAAACGAAAGGCTTCGCGAAGCGCAGGCGGGCGTGGAGCTTGGCGCCGTACTCCCTTACCAAACCGACTACCTTAAGGCGGAAATGCTGAAGATAGACCAAGAGGAAATAGGCGTCGAAAAGCAACGCCAAACGCTGTTGGAAAGCCTTTCGATTATTATGGGAGAGGAAATCAGCTCGGTAGACAGGCTACTGATTAGCGAACCCAAACTTGCGGAAATCGATAACGTTACCCGCCCGGAACTTCGCCTTATCGAAAGTAAAAAGACGGCCTTGCTGGCGCAAAACGACGTGCTTAAGTCACAGCGACTGCCCAAGGTGGAAGCCTTTGGCGTAACGGGTTACGGACAGCCGGGTTACAACTTCTTCAATCCCAATTTCGATTTCTATTATCAAGTGGGTGCCAAGGTATCCTGGAACGTATTCGACTGGAACAGGACCAAAAACCAGATGCGCATAAACGAAGTGAAAGCCAAAATGGGCGACGAGGACCGCGACCAGTTCCTCCGCAACCTGAAGGTGACGGTAACCAAACAGGAAAACGAAATTGAGGAATACCGCCGGCAACTGGCCAAGGACGAAGAGGAGTTAATCCTCCGCGAAAACATCCGCAATGGCGAGGCCTCCCGCTTCGATAACGGCGTAATAAGCGGAGCCGATTACGTAAAAGCCGTAAACGAGGAGAAAAATACCCGCGTAAGGATGCGCAAAAGACGTATCCAGATCATCCAGGCCCAATACGGACTCAATACTTTGCTTGGGCAATGATTTTGGGGAGTAAAAAGTAAAGAGTAATCGTTGGTGGTGAAGCGCGGTTGGAACCTTGCTATGGCTGGCGGCAGTCTCTTTACGCTTTACTATTTACTCAGGACTAGATTGTGAATACCAAAGAACTGAAAACCATGAATTACAAAAATATATCACGTCTCTTTTTGGCATCGCTTACGCCATTGTTATTGTCTGCCTGTGGCAACGACAAAACCGCCGACGCTTACGGCAATTTCGAATCTACCGAAACCGTAGTGTCGGCCGAGGCTACCGGGAAATTATTGGAAATCAACGCCGAAGAGGGCAGTACTCTGGAAAAAGGAAGCAAGGCCGGACAAATAGACACGGTACAACTGTCTTTGCAAAAAGATATTCTCCAAGCCCAAAGGGAAGCCGCCTTGGCCGGAAAATCGGGCGTACAGACACGCATAGGCGTATTGGCCGCCAAACTCAAGACGGCCCGTACCGAACGTGATAGGGTAAAACGTTTGCTCCAACGCAAGGCCTCGACCCAACAGCGCCTTGACCAAGCCAACGGTGAGGTAAACGTACTGGAACAGGAAATCCGCAACGCCCGAGAGAGCTATGTCACCATCGAAAGCCAAGTGAAAGTAATCGAGGCGCAAGAGGCCGAACTCGCCGACCGTATTGCCCGAGCTACGGTAATCAACCCGACGCAGGGGACGGTATTGGTAAAGCTGTCGGAGCCCGGGGAATTCGTTTCCGCCGGCAAACCGCTTTACCGCATCGCCAACCTGTCGGTACTGGAACTGAAAGCCTATATAGCCGAAACGCAATTGCCAGAGCTGAAAATAGGGCAGGCGGTAAACGTAAAAATTGACGAAGGCGAGGGAATGCGTACCCTAAACGGTACGGTATCATGGATTTCGGCCGAAGCCGAATTCACTCCAAAGACGATTCAGACTAAAAAAGAGCGCGTCAACCTCGTTTACGCCTTTAAGGTAAGGGTCAAAAACGACGGATCATTGAAAATAGGTATGCCCGCCGAGGTTTGGCTATCCGAAGCCAGGAATAATAAGTAAAGGGAGCCGCCTATGATCAGCGTAAAAAACCTAAGCAAAAACTACGGCGATACCGAGGCTTTGAAATCCGTTAGTCTTGAGGTTTCCGAAGGGGAACTTTTCGGACTGATAGGCCCCGACGGCGCGGGCAAATCGACCCTTTTCAAGATAATGGTTTCGTTACTATTGCCAGACAGCGGAGAGGCCAGCATCAACGGCTATGACCCCGTAACACAATACCGCGACGTTCGGCAACGCATCGGGTATATGCCTGGAAAATTCTCACTGTACCAAGACCTTAGCGTAGAGGAAAACCTGTCGTTTTTCGCTTCGATATTCGACACCACCATCGAAGAGAATTACGATTTGGTAAAAGATATTTACGTCCAGATAGAACCGTTCCGCAAACGCCGGGCTGGCGCGCTTTCGGGCGGAATGAAACAGAAGCTGGCGCTATGCTGCGCACTGATACACAAGCCGGAAGTACTGTTCCTCGACGAACCCACCACCGGCGTGGACCCCGTTTCCAGAAAAGAGTTCTGGCAAATGCTCAAACGCTTGCGGGCCAAAGGAATCAGCGTGATAGTCTCCACGCCATATATGGACGAGGCCGAACTTTGCGACAGGGTGGCTTTGATCAAAGACGGGAAAATACTGCGGGTGGACACGCCGGCTAAAATCGTTGAGTCCTTTTCGGGGGATATGCTTTTCGCCAAAAACCTGCGGATGTACCCTTTGTTGAAGGCCCTGAGAGCTTATCCGGAGGCGCGTTCGGTTTTCTCTTTCGGCGAGCGGATCCATTTTGTTTTCAAGGAACAACACAGCGGAGAGGGCAAGTTGGCTGCTTATTTGGCCGAGGCCGGTTTGGGTGACACCGAGCTTAGCGAAGGCAAACCCGGTATCGAAGACTGTTTTATGGCTCTTAGTGAAGGGTAGATGGTTTTGGTATCCGGTATTTGGTATTAAGTCTTAGGTACTTGTTTCTGTGAAATTTGGTGTCGAATTATGGTAAATGGAGCCTCTTTATTTTGTGAAAATCATTGGGGTAGGACGTGACCATCCGCAAGGGGAGACAAGGCATGCCATGTCTCTACGATTTTCATACTGATGAATAATGACTATACCTAATACTTAATACCTCATACCTAAGACCAATCACCCACATTGACTTAGCTTAAAGAAAATGACAAAAGAAACGGTAATAAACTCTTACGGGCTGACCAAAAGGTTTGGGGATTTTACGGCTGTGGACGCTATTAGCTTCAAGGTGTACAAGGGCGAGATCTTTGGATTTTTGGGAGCAAACGGAGCCGGCAAAACCACTGCAATGCGGATGCTCACCGGCCTTTCGGTGCCCAGCGCCGGCGAGGCCGACGTGGCGGGCCACAACATCAACAATGATCCGGAGAGCGTAAAGCTGAGCATCGGGTATATGAGCCAAAAATTTTCTCTGTACGAAGATCTGACCGTCAGGGAGAATATCCGGCTGTTCGGTGGCATATACGGACTGAAGAGGTCCGAAATTAAGCGGAAATCCACGGCATTGCTCGAAAAGCTGGATATGGAAAAAGACGCCGACAAGCTGGTGGGGTCCTTGCCTTTGGGCTGGAAACAGAAGCTGGCCTTTTCGGTGGCCGTATTCCATGACCCGAAAATCGTTTTCCTCGACGAACCTACCGGCGGTGTGGATCCCGTTACGCGAAGGAAATTTTGGGATATGATCTACGAGGCTTCCGAAGCGGGGATCACCGTGTTCGTAACCACGCACTATATGGACGAGGCCGAATATTGCGACCGCGTATCCATAATGGTAAACGGAAAGATAGAGGCCTTGGACAGCCCCGCCGGGCTAAAAGCCACCTACGGCGTGGACACCATGGACGACGTTTTCCTAAAACTGGCCAGACCATGAAAAAACTACTTCATTTTATAAATAAAGAATTCAGGCATATCCTGCGCGACCCTCGCACGCTGGCCGTTATCTTCGGCTTGCCGCTAATTCAGTTGCTCGTATTTGGCTACGCCGTACGCAACGAGGTGGAGAACGTGGATATAGCCTTCTACGACCAATCGGGCGACGAAGTGACCAGGGAAATCCAGAGCAAAATAGTCGCTACCGACAATTTCCAATACGCCGGTAGCGTACACAGTCCTGAGGGAATAGAACAGTGTTTCCGAGCCGGCAAGGCCAAAGTGGTGGTAAGCTTCGGGCCAGATTTCGCGAAGAAGATGTATACCGGACAAGGCGCCACCGCCCAGCTGATTCTCGACGCCACGGACCCGAATATCGCCACAACAGTAAGGAGTTACCTGACGGCGATATTAGGACAATACCAAGCCTCGAAGACGCAAGAGAAGGGCTCCGGGCCGAAAATACGGCCGGAAGTGCGGATGCTTTATAACGAAAACCTCAGTAGCGCCAACCTTTTCGTTCCCGGTATTCTCGCAGTGATTATGCTTCTGGTATCAGCAATGGTAACGGCCATCGCCCTGACCAAAGAGAAAGAGCTGGGAACCATGGAAGTGCTTTTGGCTTCGCCACTCAGGCCATGGATGATCATCGTCGGCAAGCTGATTCCTTACCTGCTGATTTCCTTTTTCAACCTGTGTATTATCCTCTTCATCGGAACGCTGGTATTCGGCGTGCCGATCAAAGGAAGCTTGGCCCTGTTGTTCTTCGAAGCTTTCCTGTTTTTGGGCGTATCCTTGGCACTCGGGACGCTGATTTCCATCACTTCCGAATCGCAACAGGTGGCCTTGATGAAAAGCCTTTTCGGAATGATGATCCCATCGATGTTGCTTACCGGGTTTATCTTTCCGATTGAAAATATGCCTTTGCCATTGCAATGGATCAGTACGCTAATTCCGGCCCGATGGTTTATTGTGATTTTGAGAAGCATTATGCTTAAAGGCTCCGGAATATTGTCGCTGTGGCCCGAAACGGTTATTCTGTTAGGCATGTTCGCTGCCTTGGTGGGCATCAGCATGAAAAAATTCAAAATACGACTTGAGCCATGAATATCCTGATATTTCTTTTGCAAAAAGAGTTTCTGCAGATCTTCAGAAACAAGGCCATGTTGCCGATTATCTTCGTGGTGCCGATCGTACAGCTGATCCTGATGCCCTTGGCTGCCACCTACGAGATCAAGGACATCAAGATGATCATCGTAGACAAAGACCAAAGCCCGGTGTCCCGCCAACTGGTCAACAGCTTTGAGGGCTCGCCGTATTTTATCGTGACGAAAGTAGGCGCCGATCCCGCCATTACGGAAAGGGAAATGGAGCTGAATCAAGCCGATATGGTAATGGAAATCCCTCAAAATTTTTCTTCGGAACTCTCAAGGTTAGGGGAAAAAGGGCTGGCTCTGCGCATTAACGCCATCGACGGGTCGAAGGCGGGAATCGTAGCCTCTTATGCCGAGGGAATTATCCGAAACTTTAATCGCCTGTTGACTGTCAAATGGTCGGGATTGGGAAAAAAGCAGGTCTTACCAGCTATCGATATAACGTTTTCCAACTGGTATAATCCCGACTTGAATTACCGCCCATTTATGGTCTCCGGAATACTGGGAATATTGGTTACGATGTCCTGCGCTTTTTTGGCTTCTATGAATATCGTGAAAGAGAAAGAGATCGGAACAATCGAACAAATCAATGTCACTCCCATCAAAAAACACCATTTCCTTATTGGCAAACTGTTACCGATTTGGTGCATCGGGATGTTCCAACTGAGCTTGGGACTGGTCGTTTCCAAAATTGTCTATGACATCGAATTTATCGGTAATGTAGGACTTGTTTTTGCGTTTTCGGGCATTTATATGTTCTGTATTCTCGGTATCGGTTTACTTATTTCCACTTTCAACGACACCCAACAACAGGCTATGTTTATCGCCTGGTTTTTCATGGTCATATTTATTCTGATGGGGGGAATATTTACTAGTTTGGAAGCCATGCCGAAATGGGCCAGCTACATCGCTTGGAGCAATCCGATCACTTACCTAATTCATCTGAACCGCATGGTGCTGATGAAAGGAAGTACGTTTGCGGATGTGAGCTGGATGTTTGGCGTTATATCATGCTACGCTGTGGTTACCAATGTGGCGGCGGTGTTGAAATACAGGAAAACGTCATAAGCGATAACTATAAAAATTTATATTCGCCAAAAACGAAGACGCCCTTAGGTCTGGCGGGACCGAAAGGGCGATATCAAAAAATAAGTGGGTAAAGTCGATTCGAGTATAGTACTCTTTTCGAATACAGGCACGGAGCATTGTCCGTGCCTGTTTCATTCAATAAAGCGTCAAGATTAAGATTAATGCGGATTACTCCGTTGTCTTAAATGACCCCGGAACGCCTGGATACTCAGTATACAGGTAATCGTCATCGAAGCTATCCATATAATACTTGACGGACTTGAGCCCTGATGGTACCCAGAAAATATGGGTAGTGAAGTTATCTTGGCTCTGCACTTCAAGGTAGTTGTCACGGTTAGTGGACGCTACGCTTCCCGGATACGGATAGCGTTCGATCACCGGGTTGAGGGTCGTGTTTTTATCAAACTTAATCAGAGGAATCTTCGGGTGACGTGTTCTACGCAATTCCGAAAATATCTCGAAATAGTCATGGATATTTAGGTGGACATATTTCTGGCCGATAATGACTCCCATTTTTCCATCTTCCCCTTGGGCTAGATCGTATTCCTCTCCGATCTTTTTAGCGAACTGATCCGTCACGGCGGCCGAAGGCGCTTCCGGCTTCAGGTAGCTACGGTTGGTATCGTTGATTTTGTCCCAATCAGAGAAGCTATTGGCATGATACCAGTATTTGATAGAATACTTGACGGCATCTTCCACATGCTGACGGGCACTTTTTCCTGTTCCTCCCAGATTCTTCAACGCTACCTCGGCCAAAAGTAACTCCACCTCAGCGGCGGTAAATGCGCGCCAAGGCTCTTGGTTGTTCACCATTGTAGCCGGGTTGTATACGGAATAGGCGTTGTACTTCATATAATTATCAAGGTCCTTGAAATAATTAGAATAGAAATAAGCGCCTTTGAATTTATGCTTTCGGGTATTATCGGCCCGTACACTGTCATAAATTTGTTGCCCAACTTCAAAATCAAGCGATGCGGGCATATACATCTTGTCCCTGTTTGGAAGGAAAAGTACCGGAATCCTCGGATCGTCTACGCCTTCGGTGTAGAGGTGGTCTTTGTCCTTATCCATTTTGTACAAAAGGGTAGGGGAGATAAAATCAAGGTAATCTCTTTCCATCAACCCTCTTTTCCAGTGGTCTCTCTTCTTCGATACCCAGAGGTTATTTGGAATCAACAGGTCTTCCGAGGGTAACTGGTTACTCTGCATAATTTCGGAAATGACCTTTTTGGCGAAATCAGGATCTACGCCCGAAATACGCACGGCCAAACGCAAACGCAAAGCCTGCGCAAACTGTATCCACTTGTCAGCGTCGCCTTGGAAGATGATATCCTGCTGGGCGAAAACAGCTTTTCCGGAAGGGGAAAGCTGATCGGCCTGAGCCTTGATCACCGAAGCGTACTGGCCAAGATTATCGATGATTGAATGATAGATTTCGCTCGGATCATCGAATTTCGGGAAGAATACACCTTCGGTTCCCTTAAGGCCTTCCGAATAAGGAACATGGTTGAAATAGTCCACAGCTTTGGATGCCCGAAAATCACGGCCGATGCGCGAAAGAGTAAGGTAGATCTCGTTGTCTTTCTTCTCGGCCTCCGACATACCGTTGATCAGCTGTTCCATAACGGCTATCTCCTTAAAGTCGCCGTTATGTCCGTAATAGTACGCGTCAGTTCCTACCGTGGTATACATGGAAGGGATGTCCATCACGTCTTTGTACCAGCCGTAGCTTGTGCGCAAATGACGGATAATCAAGTGGGTATGCGCTAAAACGCCTCCAGTATTGGCATGCCACCAAAACTCACCATAGTCGTTTTTGAAAGTTCTGGTCCGGGAGAACATGGACGAGAACAAGCCCGAAGGTACGTTGTGCTCAGGAGTATATACGTTGGGGTTTTGGAAATCCTCCTCAAGGGTATCTTGGCACCCCATTGTGAGGAAGAACCCTATAATCGGCAGTATAAATATATATTTTCTCATAATCTGGAGATTAAAGGCCTACTTGAATTTTCATACCAAACGTACGAGTGGAAGGAATAGCGGAAGCCTCAAAATAGGTGTTGGTACCCATATAGGCTTCGGAATCCAAGTTCGGTACTGACTTGTAGATATAGCCGAGGTTCCTGGCGAAAACGTTGAGGGTAACGTTGCGCAGTTTGGCCCTTTCCACCCATTTTTGTGGTAAGCGGTAAGACAACGCGATCTCACGCACCTTGATGTAATTGTTCTTGTACTTACGGTCTACGGCGTTAATTGCCTCGTTAGCCCAGCTTACGAAAGTTCCGTAGTAGCTTGAAACGGGTACGATTTTCTCGTTTTCGCTATAGGTTCCGTCTCCGTTTTTTACCACGCCTTTCAGGATAATGCCGTCATGGTAAACTTTCTCGCCGTTCGGTCCTTTCGGACTGTCGTGGTTATAGGGAACGGCGTTTTTGTCTTGATCGTAATAATAAGCGAGTCCGCCGTTAGCTTGGTCCCTGTGTTCGAGCGACTGCTCAGAGGCTCCGTTGTAATAAAGCCATTGGTTAGTCTCGGAGTACATAGTGGCGCCGTAGCTATAATCAAAGTGAGCGCTAAGGCGAAGCCCTTTGTACATGATATTGGTATTGAAACCACCGATGAAATCAGGGTTTACGTTTCCGATTTCCTCAAAATCCTTCTCGTCAAGCAAATACGAAGATCCGTCCGCGTTTACTATTCTGTTGCCATTATCGTCACGGGCGATGCCTGTTCCATAAATATTACCGATACGCTCACCTTCAACAGCCTTAACGTATACGCGGCCGCGCATAGAGTTCACGTTTTTCTCGGTAATGCCGTCATAAAGCTTAACGATTTTCGAGAACTGGTTCGAAGTGGTAAGCGTCATGTTCCAGACCAAGTCGTTTGTCAGGATAGGAGTGGCTTTCAATTGTACCTCATACCCCCAGTTTCTAACCTCGCCGGCGTTGATCTTAATGTTGTTGGCTCCGGTAGAACGCGTCAACGGCACTGCCATAATCTGGTCGTACACCGTGTTGGTATAGTATGAGAAATCAAGACCAATGCGGTTCTTTTTGAAGAAATTGATTTCCGTACCGATTTCGAATTCCCTTTTTCTTTCAGGCTTGATATAACCAGCGATAAGAGAATTAGGAGCGCTGATACTGTTGGCGTCCGTTCCTTCGATTTTACCGGCCGAAAGGGTGTTGTTGGCGTAATAACGCGAAGGTGCGTCACGTCCCACATCAGCCCAAGAGGCGCGGAACTTACTGAACTGTATGATAGGCAAAACCCTCTTAATCACTTTGGTGGCATCATATGTGAAGGCCACACCTGGGTAGAAGTAAGAGTTGTTGTCCGGCGGCAAAGTGGAAGACCAGTCGTTACGGGCGTTAAGCTCGAGGGTGTAAACATCGTCCCAAGTAAGGGTAGCCACACCGAAAACGCTGTACATTGAGTTTTCGCCGAAGTTATTTCCCATCACTTTACTTCGTTGGTTATATCCCGGCCATCCAGTGGTAGCCTGGTTGTTGATATGGTACCAGTTCGGATAGTTAAATCCGGTGGGGGACCCAACGCTAGCGGTGGAAACATTGACGGAGTTTTCCTTTACTTCCTGATAAGACGTACCCGCCATTACGAATACCTCAAGGCGATCATCCACGAAATCTTTCATGAAATTAGCAAAGCCCTTGTATTCGCGCACTTGCGTATTTCTTCTTCTGAGTCCGTAATATCCACCCCTCATCTCAGGGTCGATTCTGGTGACACTGTTTTTGGTGGTAAAATCGGTATCCGTATAATCGAAACTGACTTGGCCCGTAAGACTCAACCAATCCGTTACGTGATAAGTAGGACGAATATTAGCGATAAGGTGCTTCTTGTGGTCCAGAGCACTATTCCTGTTGCGGGACCATTTGTAATTTGAGAAATCCTGCAACGAATAATATCCCGTAGGCCAGCCTTCTTCCTCAAAATCTCGCGGATAGCCGAAATTTTTGCTAAGCGGATCATCTTCCAAATAGTCTCCGTTATTAATGAACTCGTCAAAAGGAGCGCCTCTGGAAATACCGTCAGTAAAGAATTTCAACATCCCCTGCGGACGGTTGTGCGTCTCCACATCGTAAAGATTCAATGAAGATTCGATGGTGAATTTATCCGAAAGGTTAAACTTACTGGCAAAACTGAAAGTGTTTTTCTTCATCCAGTTTTCGTCCTGAATACCAGTATAGTCAAGATTGGTGTACGAAAAACGTACGTGTCCGTAATCACCGCTACCGCTCACCGAAGCGTTGATCTGCTTGCTGTGGCCTGTATTGAAAAGGAATTCGTAGTTATCAGGTCTTGCCGTGTAAGGGCGAGCTTTGCCATCCCACCAAATACGCTGTTCTTCACTATTGAAAGCCGGACCGTAACTTCTTGCGCTATAGTTGGCGACAGGGTGGCTGTTTCCGTCTTCAAGATCTTTTACATCATAGATGTTACCGCCACTTCCGTATTTGTTCTGAAATTCGATAAAAGTACGGGGCTCTTCGATAGTAGCCTGATAAGAAACGTCAACGCTGAGTTTCTTTTTCGACTCGCTACCGTTTTTTGTAGTGATCAAAACTACACCGTTCGCACCGCGGCTACCGTAAAGCACGGATGCCTTACCGCCTTTTAAGATCTCGATAGAAGCGATATCCTCGGAGTTAATATCATTGATACCCGTTCCGTAATCGCTACCGGAAGTAAGCGAGGTGTTTTCGTCAAAAATCGGCACACCGTCTACCACGAAGAGCGGTCTAGTGTTAGCGCTAGCTTCCAAACCCGCCGATCCACGGATATTGATATTGATACCGGCCATCGGGCCCGCTGCGTTTTGGCGAATCACCACACCGGCGGCCTTACCGTACAACGACTGGATAGGGTTGGAAGGAGTACCGGCCTCGATCAGCGCAGCGCCTTCTACTTTACTGATGGCGTAACCCAACGATTTCCGATCCCTTTCGATACCCAAGGCCGTAACCACAATCTCGTCCAACTCCGTTACGTCTTCGGCCATTGTGACGTCAAGCCGAGAGCGGTTTCCCAAGCGAATTTCCTGAGCGTGGTATCCGATAAATGAGAAAACCAAAAGCGGATTTTGACCGGAAACATTAATGACATACTCTCCATTAATATCTGTCATTACGCCGTTTTCCATACTCGCCTTGTCGTACACGTTTACCCCGACCAAGGGAGCTCCAGTTTCGTCTTTTACCGTTCCCTTAATCTGTTTTTTCTGGGGAACTGCTTTCTTGGCCGGCAAAACTTCCTTTTTTACCGGAGGACTGACTTTTTTCTTCTTTGGGAAAATAGAAATGTACTGATCCGTGATTTTGTAAGTCAAAGACGTGTTTTTGAGCATTCCCTCAAGGACTTGCTCCAAAGAGGCGTCTTTGTAATCGATGTTGACCTTGCGGTCCAACGACTCCGATTTTTCTTTGAAAAAGAAATAAAGTTCCGTCTGGTCTTCGATCCAACGGAAGGCTTCCCTTAAGGAAATGTTACTTTTCTTTATCGTCAGTTTCTGTTGCGATTTGCCTTCGGCACTCACCACACTGACAGAAAAAAGCAGGGACAGCGCAAAAAGTACACGCATAGTAATCCCACGATATCTACTAGCAAGTAGAATCTGATAGAAATTTTCCATAAATTTGAGAATTGAGCATTAAAAATGTTGACGCGCCGAGTTTGGCCGTCAATTTTGCGGGTAAAAGCGGTGATAGGCTTTTACCTTGAATGGAGACAAATAAAGTTGCAGCTTTATCTTGTCTCTTCTTTTTTTAAGAACTATTGTCCATAGTGTTGCTTAAGTTTAGAGTGTTTAATCCTGTTGTGATTGTTTTTACATTCAAAATGAAAGAAACTTCAACAGCCTATTTGAAAGGAAGTTACGTTAAAAGTGATTAAGCGAATAAGCTATTCTTGAAAACAAAAGAATACTTTTTCAATTTAAACGGTATGTGCTTATAGTTAAGCATATAATAACCCTCATTCTCCCTCAAGGGTAATCATTTTAATAAAAACGGACTGTCATATTACCCGAATCCTTATTTACGATCTTATATCGGCAATCAGCGATTTGAGAAATGACTATAAGTGATTGTTCCAGGGGTTTATTCTTTAATATCACCCCGGTATATCTGCCTTTATCCAGCGAATGTTCGTCGAGAATAATTTCGGCGTTATACCAACGGCCCAAACTATTGGCGATTTGCTCCAAGGTTTCGTTTCTAAAGCTGATTTTGTTTTCCATCCAGGTTGTGGCCGTACGGAAATTGGCGGGCTCAACACTCAGAAAATCAAATTCCTTTACGTAATTGGCGTTTTGCCCGGGTTTAAGAACTATTCCCTTTTCTTTTTTGTCCTGCGGTTTTACGCTAAGTTTCCCCTCCAATAGGGTAGTGTTTATTGCTTTGTCCTCAGGATAAGCCTTTACATTAAAAACAGTGCCCGTAACAACCAACGAAAGCTCGGGAGTGATTACCTTAAACGGATGCTCCGGATCGGAATTCACTTTAAAATACCCTTCGCCTTCCAGCTGCACTTTCCGGACTTGCCCCATATCCAATACACTCAGCTTACTTTTAGCGTTAAGCGTAACGGCCGTGCCATCTTCAAGGGTTATATGTTTTATTTGACCGTAAGTAGTTGAATATGTAATCTCCTGAAAGGCTGGTTTTTGGTCATAAAACTTCCAGAATAAAGATAGACCCGCCACCACGGCGATTACGGCCGCAACTCTTCCAATTCTTACCCAAGTATCCGAGAGTTTTCGTGTCCGTGTCGGTTTTTTCCGGGTAGTTTTGGCCAAGACTTTGCTTATTTGCGGAGCAAAATCATCGGTATCCACCATCGCAAGTCCCGTTTGCATCCACTGAGTCCGGAGTTCCTGAAAGTCCCGGAAATTATCCTCGTCCTGAAGCCATTCCAGAATTTGTATTTTCTCGGCCTCGTCCAAGTCTCCCGTTAGGTATCTGTATAATATGTCGTTATCGGGTCTCATCAATAACGCATATTCCATATTTGGCTCGTACCCTTAACGGGGCATGAACTTTTTTTTAAAAAATTATGAAAACTCCCTATAACTGGGCTTCAGGCGAGTTTTCAGCATTAAAAAAATCAGTAAACTTCCTTTGTCAGAAACTCTTTTAGGTCGCGATGGACTAGCCTCATGTGAGTTTCGATAGTCTTTAGGGAAAGCCCTAAATTAACAGCGGCCTCCTTATTGGTAAAACCGAATTTACGGCAAAGAGTGAACACCTTTTTGCGCTGTTCGGGTAAATTTCGGATAAAGTCATTTATTATATCACGGGTCTCTTCCGCTAGAAGAATAGTTTCGGGATTATAACTTTCCAATATTTTAATCTCGAAATCTATCTCTTGGAATTGATGGTCCTTAAGCCTCCTTTTCTTGTTTCTGAGCTTAATTAGGGCGTAGTTTTTAGCTATTGTAAAGATATAAGCCCTTGGGTTAGACTGCTGGTCCAGTGTTTTTTTCTTTTCCCAAAGCTTCAAAAACGTGTCCTGCGTTACTTCCTCGGCATCTTCGGCATTTTTTACAAATTCTTTGACAAAGAAAAAAAGTGTGGGATATAACATCTCCACCAATTGCTCGAAAGCCTTTTCGTCACCCTGCACGATAGCCTGAATCTGCTCTGAAACGCTTTTCATCTGATGCCGCTTTAATATAGGATTTAATTAAGTCCTAAAGCAGGATTTTTCAATAGGGATAAAAGAGCCAATATGGACATTGTCCATTTAAACCGTGAGTACGGTATTTCGAAAACTTTTTACCCACTAATAAAAAAATCAACGCACTGAACTCAAACGCCACATAAGGACATTAAAGTACAACACACACACTTATACGGAACAATAATACATTAAAAAATGGAAATTATCATTGCCTAAAGCAAATCTCCGAGACTGAAGGAATAAAATCAAAAAAAGAGAAATGCTTATGTATTGACAATTACGGGCCTCAAATCCATGGTTGATAATATTATAAACAAGATTGATTTTTTGATTTAAATACTATTCCTCCGCTTACATCATAAACTAGCTTATGTTAAATAGGGCCAGCATAAAAAAGCAATTCATCTAAATACGGTATCCATTCCTATTCAAAATATGTGAATCGGTATTTTTTCGCTCCGAATTCATTTTATCAAAAAATAAAGCAAAGGCCGGAGCCTTTGCTTACGATACGCGGCCTATTGGCCTATGGGGCATTTTATTTAATCTCAAATGGCAGATACCAATTCGCTTTGTCAGCGAAGTGCTGCTTCAATGTTTCATCCATTTCGCCGGATTTTGACGAGAGTTTCTCAATCAAATAATCCATGCCATCCGTGGTGCCGTCTACAGGTGTTTTATGAGCATAGCGCAACAAGTCAGCCCAACGGCGTCCTTCAAAGGCAAGTTCCAAGGATCTTTCCTCGAAGATAATACGCTCGATTTGACGAAGCGAGTCCGTGGCGGTAAGGTCCGAACCGTCGCCATTAGGAATCAGCTCTTTGGCTTTGAGGAACGCCCGGCCACGCACACCGATATTATTATCCAATGTGTCTGGCGCTCCATTGTTGACGATATCAAGGGCCAATTGGTGCTCTCCCTTACGGTTCAGGGCTTCGGCCAACATCAAATGAGCATCGGCGTAACGATAAATCATAATATTCGCGTCATCGTCCGCGGCGCCACTTCCCATGGCGTATTTGTTTACTTGGGCTCCGTTGCCCATACCGATATATGAAACGCCCTCACCTCTGTAAGTGTCGCCGGCGTTTTCGCCTTTGTCCGTTTGGCTTTCGAAAGAAGCTATCGTCGAAGCGCTAGGTTTTACCCAATAATCTCTCTGGAATACGGCCTGCAATCCGTGCTGCTGACGGTTTACCTTATCAAAAGGCACCAAAGTCAGGACCTCGTTCTGCGTTTTGCCATATTCGTTTGAAAAGATTACACTCCATTTCGCTTTTTCATAATCACTTGTGACGCTGCCGTCGTCTACGCTTCGAAGTCTGGAAAATAAGAGACTCGCAACATATTCATAGTTTTCCAACATCAGGTTTAGTTCCGCAGCCAACAAAACATGACTCAGAAAAACCTGTCTCCAACTACTGTCATCACCAACCGCAAAAGAACTTGAGTAATAAATAACATTTATACTACTCTCCAACTTAGCCAAAACCTCCTCCCGGTTCATTATGGTATAATTCCCTGTTTTTGAAAACTCCGATTCGGGTGTTTCAAAATAAGCGACCTTTCCATAAATATTTACCAGGCTCATATAAGCCCAAGCGCGCAGGCTAAGAAACTCCGCTTTGGCTCCATTATAATCATTTTCAGAGAGATCCGGGGCCGATTCCTTAAGCTTTTCCAAATTGGCCAAGCCTGTATTACAGTTCAGGATCAGCTTGTAATAAGGCGCTGGATCAGCCAATGTGTTGCCGTCCGTAGCCTGACGATTTACGATATCCGCAAAGCTGGCCGGAGCGCTGGCCGTTACGTCCATGGCATCGGACATCAGGCCGTTTACCAATAGGTTTTGCTCGCTCAGTTCCTGAAAAAGACTGTAGGCTCCCATTACTGCGGCGCGGGCGTCATCGGCGGATGTGAATTCGTCTCTTTCCACGCCGTCTTTCGGCTCCACGTCCAACAGGGAGTCGCAACCGGTGAGGGCTGTCCCCGCCATAAGCGGGAACAGTGCCATGCATATATATTTTCCGATTTTTCTCATGTTATCGCTATTTTATAAGCCCAACTGGAATCCAAGCACAAACGAACGTGTCTGTGGCATGCGTCCGTAACCCGAACCTACCGCAAGCGGCGAGGCCATTCCCTGGAAAGGATCGCTTCCGAGGTAATCATTGGAGTTGAACACGTTATCCACCGTAAAGAATACCCTAAGGCTGTTGTAAACCTTGGTTTTCTCTTCGGTTCTATAAGCAAGGGTCAACGTCTTGAGCCTAACGTAGGTACCGTCCTCGATCCAGCGATTCGAGAAACGTCCGTTGCCCATCGGGTCGTTGAGAGTGGCTTTCGGAATGTCGGTAAGCTGACCTTCGGCCTGCCAACGGTTCAGTACGGCGGCACTTTGGTTATTAAGTCCGGTCATGGACTCGGTGGCCATACGCTCATAATTGAATACGTCGAAGCCACCTGCGAAATCGGCGTAAGCCGACAGCGAGAAGCCTTTGTAAGACACGTTCGCGTAAGCGCCACCGAAGTAATCCGGGTTAGGATCGCCGATGGCCGTTTTGTCCTTGTCGTTGATGATTCCGTTGCCGTCAAGATCTTCGAACTTCATGTCGCCTGCCTGGAACGGAGTCCCGTCGGCATTCTTCAGGTTGGCCGTTTCGGCTTCGCCGGAAGTTGACAATACGCCCAATGCGCGGTGTCCGTAGTATTGGAATGGCGCGGCGCCCTCCATAGAAACGAATGAGGCCGGACCAAACCCGGTTACTACGGAAGTCTTAGGCAGTGTAGTAGGAATACCTGATTTTCCGATGGAATTAAGCTCGCTGTCGTTCGCCGCAATATTGAATCCGGCGTCAAGGCTTACCTCTCCGCGAAGGATTTTGGCGTCTACGGCCAACTCCCACCCTTGATTGGTGATTTCGGCGGTGTTGGCGAAGTAAGTGGAATTGTAGATGCTTGGCATCTCATATTCCACCACCACATCGCTAGTCACTCTGCTATAGCGGTCGATTGTCAAGCTCAGACGTTCATCGAAAAGGCTCAAATCAGCGCCGATTGTAAAAGAAGCGGTCTGTTCCCATTTCAAATCGGGATTGCCAACGCCTCCGCTGACCAATCCGCCAACGCCGTTCCACGGCACCGAGCGATAGTAAGCTCCGTTGTGGTTGGCGTTTATCATATCGTCGCCAGTCAGTCCGTAGTTTATGCGGAGCTTAAGGTCGTCGATAGCGCGCACTTGGTTGAGGAAATCCTCCGAAGAGATTCTCCACGCAGCGCCCACAGCCGGGAAGACGCCCACTTGGTCGGCGTCGGCGCCGTAGCGAGACGATCCGTCAATAGAAACCGAGGCGTTAACCATATACTTGTCGCGGAAAGCGTAGTCGGCCGAAAGGTAATAAGAGGCCCAGTTCCAGTCGCCGAGGCGTCCCAAAAGCACACGGTCGTAAACGTTACGCCCCTGCCCTACCGACTTGAAGTCGTCCGAAGGAGTGTTTTGGTCCTGTCCTTCGTCCAATTCGTAAGAGTTGGTCTTGTAGCGCAAACCCGTAACGGCGTTCAGCCTGTGATCCTGTCCGAAGTTTTTATTGTAGGTCAGGAACAAGTCGTTGTAATAAGAAGTGAAACGCTCTGTCTGGTGTCTTGAGTTGTTGACGGCTCCTTCGCCCGGAATCGCGGCCACGCCCGTAGCCGGAACGAAAACGTTTTCCCTCATTTTATTGAAGTCGATACCCAAGCGGTATGTCAACGCAAGGTTTTGGTCGAACTTATAAGTCAAATCGTTACTCCAAAGGAAACGATAGTTTCTGTTGGTCACGTCCATTCCGCTCAACAGCGCGACAGGGTTACTAACGTTGAACGAGCCTACCGGATCGTAATACGGAAGTGTTTCGCCCGTTTCGCTTCTGGCATAAACGCCCATAATCGGCGCCTTGGCATAAGAGGCCAACACGGGGTTGGTGCGCGGGTCGGTGCCCTGCGCGCTAAGCTCGTATTCAGAATAAGAGAAACCGATACGCGGACTCAAGAAGAGTTTTTCGGTAATACGAACATCGGAATTGAAGCGGAAATTATAACGGTCGTATCCCGTTCCTTTCACCACGCCTTCCTGGCTTGTATATCCCAAAGAAAGAGCGTAACGGGCGATTTCGTCGCCGCCCTTCAGCTTCATTCTATAATTTTGCGTTACGGCTGATTCGTAAACCTCATCTTGCCAATCGGTATCATTCGCATAACGATAATAACCGGGTACGGATTTATCATCGGAAAGGAAAGGATAGCGAAGCTGCAGGTCCTTTTTGTCCTGACCGCTGCCGGAAAGGAGCTCGGATGCGAGTCCCCTGAACTGCGAAGCGTTCAGCAAAGGCATTTTTTCCGGAGCCTGGATTACGCCTCCGTAAGCCGAGAAGTCGACCGTGGTTTTTGTCTCGTCGGCGCGGTTGGTCTCGATTACCAATACGCCGGCCGAGGCTTTCGATCCGTAAATAGAAACGGCGTCTTTAAGGAAAACAACACTCTCGATGTCTTGGGGATCAATATCCGCCAATGAGTTACGGAAGAATCCGTCGGCTGTTGACACTCCGAAAGTTTCTGTTTCGATAGGTGTTCCGTCAACGATAATCAACGGTTGCCTGCGCCCTTCGAAGGTACCGGCGCCACGCCACAACATCGACGCCCCTTCGCCGGCCATAGCCGAACGAGGCGTTACGCGTAAACCGGCGATACGGCCTTCCAAAAGACGGTCGGGAGTAGGCTGGGCCGCGTTGCCCAACTGGTCAGCGGTAACCGTAGCGGTCCCTGCCGAGAAGTTGCGTTCCAATACGGAGCCGTAAGGCAGGTTATTGGACCTGTCCAAGCGACTGGTGCCCGCCGCGAAAAGGCTGACATCCAGAGACGAGCGCCCGCGAACGGCCACTTTCTTGATTCCGAAATCAGGATATACGAACACTAAGCCCGACGCTCCCGAAGGAACGGCGATGCTATAGTTACCTTGGTCGTCGGTGAGAGAGGTTTCCGCTTGCGCGCCTTCCACCCTTACCTCGACGCCCGCCAGGGCCGAGCCCGTAGCCGCGTCGCTTACCTTGCCCGTTACCGTGGTGGTTTGGGCCAAAGCCCTACCGCCGGATACCGCCAAGGCCAGTATGATGCATAAAAGCGATAAAATTCGATTCATAGTCCAAAAATTCTTAGTGTGAACGAAACGCCTATTCATTCGGCACCAGTTTGACATAGTCCAAGGTGAAGGCTTTCTGCTCTCCGGCCTCGCCTTTGAGCGTCAGGCGAACCGTCTGCTCTCCGTATTCGCCGATCATGATCTGGCCAAGCTCTACGTTGACAAGGTTGGCGAAAGCTGCCGGATCAAAGTCGAAGCTTTTGCCTCCGACGGTAACCATAAACGGGGCTTTGAGCTGCACATTGTGGCTGGCCACGTGTACGGTGTAGGCCCCTTTGGCCTGCGCTGGCAAGCTGAATTCCACCCAGTCGCCACCCTCGGCCGTAACAGCCATTACCGCGGCGCCAGAGGCTTTTCCTTTGCCGGATACCTCAGTCACAATTCCGTCTCTTGACTTCACTACGGCTTCCACCACGGCTTCCGATTCGTTCATCGAAACCGGAACGAAAAAATCCATCGCCAAGGCAGTTACCTTATCGGCTGCGTAAGCCACGCCGTTGCTAAGCGGAGTCTTCTCCAACATATTCTGGAAAGCGTCGCCGGTAATCAGGCGGAACCCTTTGCCGTTCGAGAGCGTGTCGGGAAGGTCCATGGCGTCGGCGTAGTACATTCTCGAAACAACCGACTTGAGGAGCATTTCGGAGAACATCGCCTTTTGCTCGTCGCCGAAGGTTTCCGGGAGGTTTTCTTCAGAGCCGTAATAACGGTTAACGGCGTCGGTAAAGCTGGCAGCCACAAAGGCGTCAGTCGGCAAAATCATGGTGTAAACCGAGTCTTCGTTAGGCAAATCGCCCACCGTCTTGAAGTATCCGTTTTCGGTAACCCAAAGCGAATCGTAGACCGAAAGGCCCTCTTCGTTTACACCGATTTTCTTACTGTTCTCACGGTCGAAAACCTTCTCGTTTTTCGAAAGGATATACTCAAGGGTTTTGGCGTAAGCCTCGTCCCCTTCGAGCAGTTCCATCGCGCTGGCTTTGGGCATCATCAAGCGGTCGATACCGTGAACCACGCCGTCGCGCAAAGCGATATCGGCACGTAACACCTCTGCTTCGTCCACACGGAACCCGTTCGACGTCTCGGAGATCTTGAGCAACTTGCCGTTGATGGATCTTACCGTATCGTATTCGAGGTTTCTCGAAAACAGCGATGCGAAGTTCAGGTGATAACCAGCGATGTTCTTTTTCTCTTCGGCGCTGTATGCCGAAAGGTCTGGAAACACGTCGTCTTTCGGCGCCCAAACGGTCATGACGTTCTCGCCCTGAAGGGTTTTGTCAAATCCCGTTTCCTTGAGCAGGCCGTAGAATTTGGAATAATCGCCCTGTACCGAAAGCCACTCCGAGATCTTGGTGTCGGCGTTACCCGACGGCGAATACCGCCCGTCTTCGTAAGCTTCTTCGCAAGACTGCAGGGAGAGCCCCAAGCCCGCCCAGAGGGCGAGCGCCTTCGCGCTATATGCTAAAAAGTTTCTTGTCTTCATTTTCTTGGGTTTTGGTAAACCTTAAAAACATTCCCCATTACTCGGCTTCGTCGGTAATAGGCACAAAGCGGAGATAATCCACAGGGAAAGCGCCACCTTTGATGGTAATAAACTTGACCAAGTGCTCTTCGGTCTCCTTGAGGTTGACCGCTCCGAGGTAGATTTCGGAAGAGAAAAGCACTCCTTCTTCTCCCGGATTAATCTGTCTTGATCTCGGATCACCACCGTCACGCTTGGTAAGGTCACGCGGCTCGCCAAGGCGTTTTCCGTCAAAGAAACACTGTACCGTACCACGGCCGCCGCCCGGGTTGGTATTGAGATAGACATCGTACTTGCCTTTTACTATTTTCGGCATGTCGAATTCGGCCCAAAAGAAACCGCCTTTATGGCCCATATTCAGGAAAGTGTGCCCCGCTTTAATGCGGACCCTGATATAGTTCAGGTTATTGAACCAACGGACACTTGACATCTGCTCGTAATAGTTGAAGTGGTATTTATCGTAACCCGGCATAGCCATCAGCTCCGGCTGGGCCCCGATAAACCATTTCAAATCCACCGGCGGTGGCGAATATGGAGGCATTTGCTTATCGATAACATGGATCACTCCGTTTCTGGCGGGCTCGTTCGACTCGCTCTCCACAAAGTTGGTCCACACTTTTCCTTCCTCATTTTCACGCTCGTTGATGCGGAAATCTTCTCCGACAACCAGACTGATTAGGTCTTTGCCGAATGTCAGGTAGTTTTTGGAAGAAAGCTCATTAAGGAAATAAGCGCCAGGCAAGCAGTGGTACGCCACATACTGATAAAGTCCGTTGGCCGGGTCCGTAATGTCATCCGTATCTGAATACATTGCCTTCAGCGCCTCGAAGCTCTCTATTCCCTTTGACTGAAGTAGCTCGTCCGTCTCGGCGATAAGTGTAAAACGTGTTCGGGCTTTAGAACCGTTTGGAAGTTCCAGGGTCACCTTTTTGAGGGTATCGGCCAAACCCGTCTGCATAATGGCCTCGGCGAAGATCGAGAAGCGTCCGCTACGCTCCAGCACATCATACACCGACTGGGTTTTTGGATCCACCAACTTATCAATTTCGTGGATCATGCCGTTGGCAACCTTGATATCCCTCTTGAGGATCTTGGCTTGGCGGTTGATCGTGATGTCGTTGATTCCTCCGTCGCCTATTTCCGTTACGATATAATCGCCACTAACTGTAGAGTCCTTAAGTACCCCGTTAGGAAAATCAATCGCAGAAAAAGTACTGACCAAAGTGTGGAAACGTACCAGTAGTTTGAGGTCCTCGACTTCGGCGGCTTCCACGGAGGAGATTCCTTTATCCGCCAAGTAGTTACCCACCGCCTCGTTGTTGGGCACAAAGCAGGTATAATCCCCGTCGGTATTGAGCGTAGAGGCCATTTCGGCACGCTCCAAGATTCTGTAATATTCCGAATAGTCGGCGTTTTGCTCCAGATACGCACTTACCAGAAGCTCGCTGTCGCCATAGAACGGGTCGCCTATCTCGGACTCGCAAGCCACGAGGCCGAAGGTAACCAGCGCCAAGGCCCAGAACGCCGCTTTTATATTTCGCGTTATTTTTTTCATGACCAAGGTTCTTTAGTTCTGAGTGTCGTAATACGGATTCTGCTTGAGGTTCCTATTGTAGTCGATTTCCTTTTGGTAAATCGGCAAATAATAGCTCATCGGATCCTGTAGCTTATTGCGCACTTTCTGGCGTTCACCGGCCGGAACGCCTTCCATCAAGATGTCTATCAAGATGTCCTTATTGGCGTAGTTTCCGCGTTTGGCTATCCTAAGCAAATCGAACCAGCGTTTGCCCTCGGCAACAAACTCGCGGGCGCGCTCTTCAAGCAAAAGAGTGATCCACTGCTTTTGGGTCATATTCTCCTGAGGAGCAAAAGCCTCGACTCCAGCTCTTTCTCGGATCGTATTAAGGATTTCCAGAGCGTCGGGAATCTGTGCGTCGTTTTGGGCGGCCAAAGCTTCGGCTTTCATCAACAAGACGTCGGCGTAACGGTGAACGATCCAGTTGGCGTCGCTTTTGTCAGTGTCTCGAGAACTCTCCTCATCTGTCCCTAATCCAGTATATTTCCAGATCGGAGGAGTATCCGAATCCTCACCGCCAATAAAAGTTCTCCCTTCTCCCCTTATATCAGTAGGCTCAAACAGGTCCAGCATATTGCCATGAAGCAATAAACGAGGCGGAGCATTGTTAGACCCGGTAAATATTAGGGTCAAAAGGTTGGTTTGATTCTCCCTATAATCGAACTGAAGTTCAAAAATCCCCTCGTTGGTATTACCCGTTGCAAAAATTTCCAGCCATTCATCCTTGGGTAACAACCCGTATTTTCCTGAAGTAATGACTTTTTCACAAGCCACCAAACAGGACGCATAGTCCTCTTTCCAAAGATAAACCTCAGCCTGCAAAGCCCTAACGGCCCCTTTAGTAGCGCGACCTTTATCATAATCGTCTCGGCCGAATGTTTCCAAAGCGTAACGCTCGGCAAAAACAAGATCCTCTACTATCTGGTCCATTACCTCCGCTTCGGTCGATTTGGCCGGATAGATATCCACTTGGTCCGTATCCGATGGTTCGAGTACCAAAGGAACCTCTCCAAAAGTCTTAACCAAATAGAAGTAGTTCAAAGCCCTAATGTAACGGGCCTCCGCCAACAGCTCATCGGCCTGGACTTGATCAAATGACGCATCCTTGGTTACAACTTCGGGAGTGAACTTAATAACAGTGTTTGCCAGATTAATAGAACTGTACACCTGCCCCCAAGAAAGAAGACCATTTATAGTCTCTATATTACCGTCCATGATCCGCCCCATATTCACGGTAAACAGAGCATTGGACAAGCCTTGGTAAAACGAACCTCCGCGAGCTTCACCCCATACCAAGAACGACGAGTAGTTCTCTCTAAGGTCCCGGTACGAGGAACTAAGCACAGAGACAACGTCTCCCTTTTTGTTCCAATATTCCTCTTTTATCAGGTTGTTTTCCGGCTTAAGCTCAAGCCATGAGGAACAGGAAGAAAGTCCTGCCGCTACGGCCATCGCCAAACCGAGAGCCAACCTCCGGTATGTTGATTTCATCATAATTTCCGCAGTTAAAAATTTCATATCGGATCAGAATCGCAACATGGCTCCGAGTGTAAAGCTTCGTGCCGGCGGCGTATTGGCTTTATCGTAACCAATAGTAAACGGATCCCTACCATTAAGCCCAACTTCAGGATCTTGGCCTGAATATTTGGTCCATGTGAAAAGGTTGTAAGCCGTAAGGGTTACGCTACATTCCCTTATCCCGAATCTCTTCAACAGTTTCTTGTCGAAAAGATATGACATAGAGAGCGTCTTAAGCCTGAGGTAAGATCCGTCCTCGACAAAGCGGTCGGAACCTAACCAGTTATAACCGTAGTTATAAAGCGCGCGCGGAATATCCGTTTCGTCTCCCGGTTTTCTCCAACGGCGCAGAACCGCCTCACTCTGGTTGTCGGTGGTGTACATGTTTTCGGTGTTCATTCTGGTCTGGTTAACCACCTGCTGACCGAGACGATAGTGGAAAAACATGTTCAGGGCGAGACCTTTGTATTTGATCCTTGGCCCGAAACCTCCCGTTACATCCGGATTTCCATCTCCAAGGTAAACCACGTCAAGCTCATTGATAACGCCGTCTTTGTTGATGTCCTCATAAATAGCGTCACCGGCTCTGAAAGTGTAATCCGCTCCGTTCGTTGTTTTCTTCATGTACACATATCCGTCACCGTTAATCGTTCGGATAGGCTCCCCGTTACGGTCGCGGGCAATAGCGTCTTCGTCACGAGCGTAAACGCCTTTGTACACGTATCCGTAGAATGATCCGATCGGGTCACCCACGTCAATACGAGCCGCATACTGCCCGTTTACGTTTACATTCGCTTTTTCCGGATTGAAGTTCTCCGGTAGCTCGTCCATCTGGTTGCGGTTTCTGGCGATGTTGAACGCAAAACCGAGTGAAAAATCCTTTTTCTCGATAAGCTTTGCGTAAAGATCCAGTTCGAAACCTTTATTGGAAATCGTACCGAAGTTCTGAGTCATCTTCGCATAACCAGCGCTCGATGGAATCGACAGGTCTTTGAAAATCAGGTCTTCTGTTGTCTTGTTATAATATTCCGCGGTTACGGTAAGACGATCGTTCCAAAGAGCGAAATCAACACCAATATTTGTCTGCTTCACGGTTTCCCAGCGTAAGTTTGTCAACTCAATATTGGCAGGCCGGACTCCACCAAGATCCATATAGCCTCTGTTTGTACCATACACCCCGTATTGCAAATTGCTTTGCTCCGGCTCGTTACCGTTTTCACCGTAACTGGCACGTATTTTCAGCAGATTTACGAAGTCCAAACTCTCCATAAACTTCTCGGACTCCATTCTCCAAGCCACCGAAACGGCTGGAAAATGTCCCCAGCGCTGTTCCGATCCGAATTTGGAACTGGCATCTGAGCGCAAGCTGGCCGACAGAATATAGCGGTCGTCATAGATATAGTTTCCTTGATAAAGAATACCCATTGAACGATAGCGACCATAGCCTGAGTTTGCTCCTATAATGTCAGCTGAAAGAGTTGGATCCCTAAAATCACTTGTTGGTAAATTGCTTTGTACACCCAACGAACTTGAAGATAACTTATCCGTTGTCTGGGCCATAACCCTAGCCACCAATTGGTGCTTGCCCAAATTCTGTGGCATAAGCAAAAACTCGTTACGTGTCTGAATTACGTTGGCCCCTTTATCAGCCTCGATTGAGTTATTAACCAATCCATTATACCAATAACCACTTACAGCACTCTGAGGAAGATATTCGCGCGTTTTTTCCGAGTTCACGTTAAACGAAACCGTTCCTTTATATTGCAACCACTCTTTAGGGTTGTATTGCAAAGTCATCACGGTGTTGATTCGGTCCGTGATCTTCTGGTTTTGCGCTTCCTTAGCCATAGCCACAGGGTTGTAGCTTACGGCAAGATCATTTTGATAATAATATCTTGGGCTGAAATACTGGTCGGTTGGCATTCCGTCCTCTCCGATTTCGTAAATGCTCATGTTCGGCATTTTTCGGAAAGCGGCTCCACGAACGTCACCCGTATTGTCATCTTGATTTACGTTATAATTACGGTCGTTATCAGTACGCAAGAATGAGATCCGTGAACTGAGGAGCAATTTGCTTGAAAGGTGATAATCAAGGTTAAAGCGTCCTGTTACGCGTTCCAATGCCGTTCCTACCGTTGTCCCTTCCTGGTCCGTATAGCCTAGCGAAAGGTAATAGCGGGCTTTTTCCCCACCGCCCCTGAGACTTACGTTATGGGCGTTGGTGTAGCCCGTTTGCGTAATGGCGTCGGTCCAGTCCGTGTCCTGAGCGAACTCATCGTAAAGAGCGTATGTCGGGTCGTAAGCTAGTTCCCTAAACCTGTCGATAAACTTGGTGTTTCCCGAAGGGTTAAAAAGCGCTTCCTTCTGCATACGCACATAATCCGGACCGCTGAGCATCGGGATGGTCTTAGGTTGCGAGGCTACGCTAAGCTTATAAGAGTACGATAAGCTAGGCTTCGAATTCGTTCCTCTTTTGGTGTTGATAACCAAAACTCCGTTAGCCGCTCTGGACCCCCAAATGGCGGCGGAAGCGGCGTCTTTCAACACTTCAATTGTCTCGATATCCTCAGGAGCGATATCCACCAGAGCCCCGAGTTGCTGGTCGTCCGCGGACGAAAAATCAAAATCGTTTCCGATAGTGCCGTCAAACGGTATTCCGTCGATTACGATCAGGGGCTTGTTGTTGCCGGTGAATGTAGAAGCACCGCGAATACGGATATTGATTCCCGCTCCCGGATCGCCGGAGTCGGCAACGATATCCACGTTACTCATACGTCCCTGAAGGGCTTGGTCAAGAGAAACGGCCTGAACGTCGGCGATTTCCTCCATCTCCACGCGCGAAACCGAAGTGGCGCGGTTAAGCACGGTAATCATTCCTTCCGATCCCATCTTGTCGGCCTGTACCACCACGCCGTTACCGTCAAGCATTATGACGTCCGGTTGCAATTGCACATCCACGGTTTCGCGGTTGTTCAGGTTTTGATACTGCGGCTTATAGCCGATGTACGAGAAACGGATCCTGTTCTTGGGATCCTTCATCTTGAAAAGATACACCCCGTTAAAATCCGTTACGGTTCCGGAAATGTTCCGGTCGTTAGCGTCCACCTCGACAACGGTCACGCCTATCAGCGCCGAGCCGTCGGTCGGGTCCGTGACCTTGCCCCTGACGATCACCGACTGGGCCCTAAGGAACCCGAACGGCGCGATGGTAAGCAAGGCTAATATGATTATACTAATCTTGAGTCTCACAGAAAAAAAGTTTAGTGGCCGAAAATCACTCATCAAAGACCAGGATGTCTTCCAGTATATGCACCACGCCATCCGAAGCGAGAATATCGCCCTGCTGTACGGCCGCGGTAGCGCCCGTGGCGTTTTCGATATACAGTTTCGCTCCGTCGTGCTTCACCATTACGTTTTCGTAATAGGTGTCGAAGTTGTCGGAACGCTCCTTGTCAATACGGGCGGTTTCGAAAGTGCCCGTGTTCTTGCCGTCGGTAAAGGCGTACTGGTTAGCCACGAAGAAGTAGCGCACAAAGGCCAACAAATCGGCTTTTTGCTCATCGGTAAGCGTACCGTACTCCGAGGTTTCGGGAATAGTTCCCGCGACGCGGGCTTTGGCCATGGCTTCGTTCGACGGGATAAAAGCGGTAAACTCGCCACCGATCAGGAAGTAATACCATCCGTTGTCGATAGCGCCTACTGCTTGCGCCAATTCGTTGAAATCAGAGAAGCGATCGTCTGTAAGGATAGCCTGCGACACGTTTTTGCTGGCAGGTTCGGGCACGGCGCTCACTTGGTAAGCTTTTCCGTTTGTGCCTTCTCCTGCTTGGTTCAGCACGTCTACGGCCTCTCCGTTCTCCATATTACCGCCACCGAAGATCTTATTGTTCTCGTAAGACAAGTACATGCCCTCGGCGGTTTTGAAGAAGCCTTTTCCGGAAAGGTCAACATCGTCGGAATAAACGATAAAACGTTTGAGGAAATCCGTCATCGCCGGCAGGTCCTCTTTTTCGGCGGGAACGAGTTCTCCGCTTTCAGTATCTAAAACCAATACCTTGCCCAAGGACTTGCTATAATCGTAGCCTTTGGCTTTCAACAAATCGTTTTCCGGCACGAGCAACACATAATTGGCTTCGTCTTTCGACAATGAGGTAAGTTGCTCCGTAGCGCCAAGCATCTGCATGAAAATCGAATAATCCTTGTTGAAGAGGACCGGACCACTAACCGAAGTGAAGACCTTGGCCGGCAATACCTTATCCATGCCGTAAAAGCCGCCGTTCGATCCCATTTCCCTGAATGACACATCTGCGTCCGGGTTGATGTCGATTTGGTCACCGAAATAGTTATAAAGACCGATACTTGACAAAACGCTAGGCCACGCCATGTTTTTTTCCACCATATGGCCCTGAACCAAATAGTAAAGCACCAAATCCGGAACCTCTTCCAGAGACGGATAGTACTTCAAAACAGTCTGATCCAAATAAGCCTGCAAAACGTCATTGGAAGGAACGAAAATACAATGATGGAGCTTTTCCGCACTGAAAGAAGTGTTGGTCTCGTTAGTTCCGATACGCTCATTGGCGATATCTACCAAGGCGTAAGTATCCCCGTTGCCAGTGCTACCGAACGACTTTAAGAAAAGCGAATCCCTCTGTTGGGCGGTAGGGTCTGAAAAGTCCAAACTATAGAAATAGTACCTCTCAAAACGGTCAGCCAGCGAAGCGAAAAGCGAGAAATTCTGCTCTTGATGAAGTATGTCATCCAAATTGCGGAGTGGCTCAACCACCTCGTCAATTACGTAAATATATCCGTTGTTGGAAGGGATTTCTGACTCCGTGATTTTAGAACCAGCGAAGTTAAAGCCTCCCCATTCCTTATCTGGATAAAAATACGTGTAATCCGAAGAGCTGATCTTAAGCTCGGCGACAAACTCATCGGAAAAAATCGGAACTGACTTATTCCAACGATTTTCCAAAATGTTTCGTCCCTCATACTCCACCACTCTGTTCTCAGGCTTGTAGTAGGATGTTTTCTTAAACGTCCTCGCCCCGATCTCGCCCCAAGGCGAAGTGTCGGAATCGCTGTCCGGGCCTGTCGGCGCCCACACCGAAGAACTGAGCATCTGCTCCTTGCTGTAAGGCGCACTCAGGATATGGGTGGCGATCAAAGCTTTCAGGTCCGGTTTGGGAATATCCGAAACGGAACTGTAACCTTTCTTGGACAGGTAGCGATCAAAGGCCTCGTCTGTGGGAGCGAACACGGTATTGGCTCCTTGAGAGACGGTCATATCGTAGCCTGAGACCCTCATAGCTTCGATAAAGAGAGAAAAGTTCCCTTTGGCCTCCAAGGTCTCTATAGTGGTTCCTTTCAGCCAATCCGGTTTTTCGTAGTGTTTTTCGAATTCGTTCTCGCAACTCCAAAGGGAAGCGGAAAAAAACACGAAGACCAAAAACGGTAATCGGTAAAAATGCTTCATACTCATTATATGGTTTATTTGAAACAAGCGCTTGCCAAAACTTTTTAGACATAACGGTACACTCCTTTCTCTGACAGTATCAGGAATGGCATTCCATAATCTTCATACAAAAATCACCAAAGGGCCTTCTCACACAGTTCTCACCAGCCCTTATCGATTATCAAGCAAAACGGCATAGGGTTCTTCACAAACACGCACGGTTCTATAGCGTCTTGCGACAATAAAAATTTTATCGATATAAATGGACGTTATATTAAGAAGAGCGAAAACAATTCAGGACATCGCCTCGAATTTTGAAAAAAGTTTAAAAAAATTTCAGCGCCATAATTCCCACCTAATCATTTATGCCAAAATTAGAACGTTTTCTTTATTCCCAAGCCCAAAACATAGCGGAGTTGCAACGCAGGCCCTACAGTCTCGTCGTCCCGAGTAACGTTGATATCGTCGTCATAAATCAGTTGGCCAGAGAAGTTGGCCGAGAACCAATCGTTAACCTTTAACTCGAACATATATGTCCAGTTGATGTCAATCTTCCCGATTTTCTCATATTCGCTAAAAAGGTTAAGAGAACTTTTGAATTTGCCGTTTTCCATAAATTCCTTGGTAAGGTCGAGGTAGATATTCGGCCCAAGTTGGCCGTTAAAATTAGAACCTTTGGGAACGCCGTAATTACCCAAAGAAGCGATAGAATCGTTGCTGATAATCGTGAGCTTGCCCGCCACCGGGGAAATTACCGTTACAAATGATTTCTTGTTGATAAACTGAAGCCCCAAAGAAATATTGACCAATGTGGGCGACAGAAATTCGGAAATCAGTTCACGTTTGTCCACTCCATTATCAGTGGAATATTTGTAACCGGCATCGAACTGCGTCTGAAACACCAACAAGGACGCAAAACTAAGCTTGGGACTCACTTTCAAGCCAAAACTGGTCGTGTTAATAAGATGGTCGCTGGTTTTTCTAATCGGAAAGGAAGTCGACGCCAAGTAAACCAAGCCGTATGCCATGTCAATTTGTTGGAGAAAAATGGTTTTGGAGGATTCCCTCCGCATCCCGTAAACCGTATTTCCCACTACAGAGATTGAGCTGTTACCGCCCGCGGCCCAATTGCTAAGTCCGGTGGAGCTGGCCGAAAGCGAAAACGACCCTCTATTCGACCAGCGGGTAGTGTCCACCTGACTAATTGTGGTATCCGGGAAGTATTTCAACAAATCCTGTTGGGCATACAAAAGCCCGGGCGACAAAAACACCCACACCAACGACAAGATCCGTAGCCATCGGCCTAGCCGGATATCCGATATTTGATATGTGTCAGCTTTTCGGATTGGCTTCACGCTCGAACCTTCTATATAGCCAGCACTTTATACCGTCAAGAGGGAACATCCAAAAGAAACAATAGGCCCAAGTGGCGCCCACATACCACCAATCAAGGGGCTTGACAAGTCCAAAACCGAAACCGGCAATCAGCGTTACGACCAATTTTGTGCCGATAGCCGACCAAAGCAAAGGCGCCGAGGGATACGGCCGTTTCCAAAACCGGCCCTTCGTGCGCGTCACGAAAAGGGTCATATGGCCCGCTACCGCCAGTTTCAAGAAAATAAGCGTTTGCAAAGAGGCTTGGTCAAGGTGAAATTGGTTACGGCCAAGCAATAAGAGTCCGCTGGTTTCGAAGACTCCGAAAATCCCGATAAACCAAGCCATACGGATGATCTTCTTGGTATTCCACCGTACGGGCGAAGCGCTGACCCGGACATTGTCGGAGGCCAGAGTCATAATGGGAACATCATTGAGCAAGGCCAAAAGGATAATCATAACGGCCGTAATGGGATAAAAACCAAAAGCCACCATGGCGAAAACCACAAAGAACATAATCCGGATAGATTCCGTAATCCGATAAATCGCGTAGCTGTTCATCTTCTCAAAAATCCGGCGGGCTTCCTCTATGGTCTGTATTACCACGCCAATTCCTTCGGAAGTCAACACTACGCCGGCGGCGGCTTGGGCCGCGTCGGTGGCGCCTTTTACGGCTATGCCGGTGTCGGCTTGTTTTAGTGCCGGAGCGTCGTTTACCCCATCGCCTGTCATGCCTACAATATGGCCCTGCGCCTGCAAGGCTTTTACGATGGTATATTTATGCTCCGGAAAAACCTCGGCAAAGATATCCGCCCGAGCAATTTTCCCTGATAGATCCGCGGACACCGTATCGCTGTCCGTCGCTTTTACATCCTTAAAGGCGTCTCCAGCGGCGAACACTTCTTTGGAAAGCCCCAATTCTTTACCCACTTTTCTGGCAATAGCCACGTTGTCGCCAGTTATCATCTTTACGCCCACGCCCATATTCCGGGCGCTTTCGATTGTCTTGCGGGCGTCGGCTCGGAGAGGGTCGGTGATGGTTACCAGTCCCAGAAAATGCCAAGAACCTTCCTGCTTCCGGGCTACGCCCAGCGTCCGGAGACCTCCGGAGGCAAGTTCCGTGATTTCATCCTTTACGCGCTTGACTTCTTCGTCCTTACCCTCCATCAGATCGGCGATCACTTGCGGAGCCCCTTTTACGAAAAGCTCTTTTCCCTCAGGCGTATCCACCAAAGCTTCGGAGCGTTTATTTACCGGGTCAAAAGGCTGGAAATGCTCCGTATTCCGCCTTAAATCAGCAAGGGATTTTTTGTCTTTCACAGCACCCACCATCAATTTGTCGATTGGGTCTTCGGTCGCATCCTCGGAGGCTACGGCGGCGGCCAACATCAATTCCTCTTCGTCTTTGGCTTCCACCAAATACGGATCGCTCAAGCTTAGTTGGTTTCTGGTCAGCGTCCCGGTTTTATCGGAACAGAGCACATCCATCCCAGCCATTTCCTCTATCGATTCCAAATGCGTAACCACCGCTTTGGCCTTGGCTAAAGTAACGGCTCCCCTCGACATGATAACGGTAAGCACAGCCGGAAGCGCGGCGGGAATAGAAGCCACAACAAGGATAAGCGCAAACTGTAAAAGCGTAAGAAACGAACTACCCTTGATAAGCATAACAGCCACCAAAACCACAGCCAAAGCCACACTAATAAAAATCAGAGCCTTGCCGATACTGAGTATGGCTCTATTAAAATGGGATTTGGCTGAAGCCTCTGATACTAGCTCAGCCGTCTTTCCAAAATAAGTATCGCGACCAGTGGCGTAAACAAGCCCCTTCATACTACCCTTTTTCGCCACAACTCCGCTGTAACAGATATCACCATTCTCCTTCATCACCAGCATGGACTCTCCCGTCAGGGATGATTGGTCCACGCTCAAAAAATCGCCGTCAACAAGCTTTACGTCAGCAGGGAGAATGTTGCCAGCCTGTATCCGTACCATATCGCCGGGTACCAAGTCTGCCGAACGGACCTGCTGCCATTTGCCGTCACGCAGAGCCAACGCTTTTAGGGCGAGCTTCTCCCGTAAAGCGTCCACCGCTTTCTCGGCTTTGGACCTTTGAAGGAATCCGATTACGGCATTGAAAACCAACAACAGGCTGATGATTATCAAATCGGACCAATGCCGCACCAATGCCGAAAGGATAGCCGCCGCTTCGATAGTCCAAGGAATCGGTCCCCAGAAAAAGGACAGAAATTCCAGCCACGCCGGCGTGGATTTGCTTTCTATGGTATTCTTTCCGTAAAATTTCTCCCTATCAGAGGCCTCTTGTCCGGTTAACCCTTTATCAAGATCGGTTACCAAACGTTTGGCCATTTCAGAAGCCTCGAGCTTTCGGGCGTCCTCCGCCCCAATTCTTTCGTAATCCATCCCCTAGCTTTGAAGAACTGTATATTTTCATTTTAAAACAGGACTTATAAGCGTGATGTTTTACTTGAATTGAGATAGAGCATTAGATATTTTATCCAAATCTACACTTAGGGCTAAGCATCTGATACCTAATGTCAAAATTTGGGCTTACACTCCAAGTTTATTGACTAGCCGGTCAATAATCTGTCGCCACTCACCCCTTGATACTTCCACCGCATCGTTGTGCCCGACGGCCACACTGCACATGATCACGTCTACATCCAAGTCTTTGATCTTCAATAAACTTTCTTTCAAATCCGCAGGATTTCCGCCTTCTTGATTCATGATGAGATAATTCCATTCACCTTTGTCAAGGTAAATCGTGTCACCGGAAAACAGGTAGTTTTTGCCGTAAGGCGATTCATAAAAATAACAAACGTTGCTGTTGGTATGGCCCGGCGTTTCCAATATGCGAAGCCCTCCGGGAAGAGACGTGTCCTTATCAAATAAGGTATCGGCCTGAGCTATTCCCTCCAAATACGGTGCGCAGTTTCTATGGCAACAGAGTTCGGCCCCGAGGATTCGTTTCGAAATATTTAAAAATTCGTTTACTTCATGATGATGGCTAAGGCACTGATACTTTACGCCACCCATCTCCTGAATCCGAGACAGCTCCTCTTTCTCGGTAGTATAATAAATCAGCGCATTGCCCTCTTCGGTTTTCAGAAAATACGCCTTTAGGTCCAACCCGAAATGGCTCCCCCGCTTTGTCTGCCATAAGTCTTGATATAGCTCTTTCATAAAATATCGTCTTAATTTGACCAAAAACGCCATGTTCGGCATCTTTCTCCAACTTTAAGACGATCCGGAATGTTGTAACCCTTCAAAAAAAGGAATGGAAAGTGTGTGTACAGAAACAGAAAAGAGATTTACCTTTGCCACACATTTACATCCAAATACTTTTTCAGATAAATGATCTACGCCTTCGATACTTATTATTTTGACAAAAAAGCGAAAACCGTATGCCTCGGTTTCAAACACTGGACCGACAGCGAAGCCTCAGTAACACTTTCGGAAACCATCGCATCAGACGAAGACTACGAGCCCGGCGCCTTTTACAAAAAAGAATTGCCTTGCATTATGAACCTTTTAAAGCGAATCGACCTTCTGCCGGAAGACCTGATAGTGGTAGACGGTTACGCCATTCTGGACGACGACGGAAAGATAGGCCTTGGCGGACATCTTTACGAAATGCTAGATCGAATTGTAGGAGTAATTGGGGTGGCGAAGACTAACTTCGTAAGAAATCAAAAAAACAAGCGGGAAGTATTCCGGGGAGTAAGCAAAAACCCATTGTATATCAGCGCAATCGGCACTAATCTGGATCAAACGTCGCAGAATATAAAACGTATGCACGGCGAACACCGCATCCCGACTTTACTCAAGAAATTGGATCAGTTGACTAGGTGTTTTTAGGGGAGATTAGGCATGAGGTATAGCCTGAAACAGCTACCTAAGACTTAAGACCAAATACCTAATACCATTAAAAAAAAGCCCTTTCCGTATAAACAGAAAGGGCTAGGAAAACGAAGCCAAGCCGGCCGAGCATCTGCCCCGTTGTGCCCGCTACCGACCCGTTTCGTTTTCATTTCTTTGTCACATACGTCCCCGTTTAGGACGTCTAAGTCATGTCGCGTCAGCGTTGCCCCCTTGCCCCGACCTTCTGGAATCGGTAACAAGTACGCCAACCCGACAGCACAAAGATATATACAGCACAGCCATTATCAATACGTGGAAATACCCATTTGATAAAAATGGGGGTTTTTCCCTGTTCTTGCAAAAGGTTGGTGAGTCATGTTTTGTAATCGGACACTAATCTTATTGATACTTAGCTACAATAAGTGATAAGCTACAAAGTCCACTCTGCAAAAAGAGGCCGCTTTATTCCTAAAACAGCCTCACCTTAACGTAAAATCATATTTCTGTCATTACTTCAGCCGACTGTACAATAATGACAACAGTGTACCATAAGTACAGAATTGTGTCAATCCGACTAGGCCTTCGACTATCACCCAAGAGACAATATTCGGGACCTGATATTTGGCCGGTTCCGTAAATGTCGGATAGCTGACAAACAAAGCGCTCATTAACAATCCGAACAGAAAGCCTTTAACCAATGTATATTTTCCTTTTGAGAATAGGGGAAAGAAAAATGAAAGGACCGCCCCTTGAAGAATCATAGTCAAAAAACCCAAGGGAAAAATCACTTCTTTTCTCGTAAACGAAACCGCCTCATAATGCTCAACATTTAAGACGAAATGCGAAATGTATTGCGTGGTAAACGTTACCAGTATAAAAAGCAATGTGCCAAAAAGTATTTTTTTCATATCCCTATCCATTCATTTCTTTTCTATATTCTTCGGCGTCGTAGAATACTTTGATTAATTGAATTTTTCCGTCGACCACCTCAATCCACTCAGTCATATCCAGCGAAATCGTTTTGCCTGTTTTCATCGCCACCCGCATTTCGTTTTGCGTAATAACCCAATTACCGCTTTCCACCAGTTGTTTCAAATTGTTTTCCCTGACCGTAGGCATAAAAGATTCATTCAATTCAATAAATGCTTTCTTTCCCTTAAGCTGATCCACAGGCCCGATAAACTGAATGTCGTCGGCGATCAAATCCTGCCACGAATCGTTTCCGGACATCATTTTCTGTCCGAAAGATTGAAACACTTCCAATGCTGTCTTTTCCATTTCTGATCGTTTTTGCCTGCCAATAACATCTTTATCGATACGACAGGCGAGTTAATAATAATTTTTTGCCCTACTTTACGAGCTTACGAGAGCGCAACTTATTCGCTTGCTAAAAACAAGTGAATCAAATATAGATATTCGCTTGCTAAAAACAAGTATTGTATGAGGAAAATCGAAAAAAGATCGGATTGTCCTATCAGTTATACCATGGATTTCTTCGGGGATAAGTGGACCTTATTGATCATAAGGGATATCGCATTGAAGGGAAAATGCTTTTATAAAGAGTTTCTCAACGCCGAGGAAGGAATTGCCACCAACGTATTGTCGGACAGGCTGAAAATGCTGGAATCCGAAGGGATAATTTTCAGCAAGAAATATGAAAAAATAAAGACTATGAAGAAATATGGTCTTACGGAAAAAGGAAAAGCGTTGATTCCGTTATTAGTTGAAATCATACTTTGGGGTGGCACGTATGACAATGAAACCGGAGCTCCGAAAGAATTTCTTGAAAGGGCCCGAAATAACCGGCAAGAAGTTATCCAGTCATTCTTAGATTCACTAGAATGACAAGAGCCAATTTCCCAATATGGGATTAAACATTATTTCGTAAATACTCAAAACGTTATTATTATCCATTCTTGCCTTATCTCACCAATCGAGAAAAACTAAAAAATTACCGTATTTTTGCTATTATAAAATAATAAACACCTAATCCCCGATATAATAGTATGAGTATTCGTGTGAATTCTTTGGAAGAATACGAAGCCGTATTCCGCTCGCATTATGCGGGATTGGTTTCTTACGCCTTTGGCTTTCTGAACGACCACGACGAGGCCGAGGACGTTACCCAAGAGGTGTTTATCAAAGTGTGGGAACGCAGGGACAGCATTGAGCTTAAATCTGGCTGGGGAGTGTACCTAAGGGTTGCGGTAAGGAACGCTTCGGTTAATCGGCTTAAATCCAAATACAGGCAAATGATGAGCGAAGAACTCCAGGAATTTCGTGAGCCGGCGGAACTGGAGACCAGCGACCTTGACCTAGCGGATCTGGAAACTTTGGCCAATAGTATCCTCTCGCAATTACCTGAAAAGACGGGAATCATTTTCCGTATGAGCCGTTTCTCCAACGCCTCTTACGAAGAAATAGCAAAAGAACTGGGCCTTTCCGTGAAATCCGTCGAATATCATATGAGCAAAGCCATTCAGTGGATTAAAAAGAATCTCTCCAAACACTGGTACATGGTGTGGTTGCTGATGGGAATGATAAAAAAATAAAAAATTCAGGGTACCGGTTTAGGGTATATCCAAATGCCTTTGTCCTAATACCAAACAGCCTTTAAACATGACTTCTGATGAAATTACCGTTTGACACCGAAATTTTGCTCCGCTATGTGCGGAACGTTTCCGACAGCTCGGAGCGGGAGATGGTGACACGCTGGTTGGAAGAAGACGAGGAGAACAGGGAATTCCTGAAACGCTTCGAAAGCTTTTGGAACGCTTTGGGAACCGAGAAGTCCGCCCGTACCGTAGACGTCGACGGGGCTTGGGCGGAAGTGTCCGGGAAACTCAATGGAGCCAAACAAAGGAACCTGTTCCCTTGGCGATGGGCCGTGGCGGCCTGCGTTGCCTTGGTCGCCGGGTTCGGCGCTTACCAGTATTGGGAACGGACAAGCTGGACCGAATACGTGGCTACGGACATGCAAAAAGAAATCGTTTTGCCTGACCAATCCAGAGTTTCCCTGAATTATCATTCCAAAATCGCATATCGAGGGAGCGATGACAAAAGGGAAGTCAGGGTGGAAGGCGAGGCATATTTCGAAGTGCAAAGGGACACCGAAAAACCGTTTCGCATTACGGCCAACGAGGCCAAAGTGGAAGTATTGGGAACGAAGTTCAACGTAACCGCCTACTCTGGCGATAGCCTGATAAACGTCCAAGTGACGGAAGGGCTTGTGGGATTTGCTCCTGAAAAAGGCTTATACGCAAAACTGCCCAAAGGGCAAGAGGCTGTCTTCAACCGCAACAGCAACAATCTGGCGGTCAACGAGTCGATGGACCCAAACGCCTTGTCGTGGATGAGCAAAAAGCTCGTGTTCGAAGACACACCGTTACCCGAAGTATTACGTTCGGTTTCCTTAACCTACGGTATAAGACTTAGCGCCGATCCTTCGTTATACAAAAGGACTTTGAACGCGCGCTTTGATAATAAGCCGAAGGAGGAAGTGCTTTCCGTTATCGCCGCGCTGTTGGGCGCTAATCTGGAAGAAAGCCCAGAGGGCTACCGTTATGTAAAGTGATCGGTACAGGTCCGAGTCCGGAATGTCATGTAGAAAGGCTGTGATGTGGGGAATTTTCCCCGTGACATTTGAGCGACTAACCGGAGATCATAATTATGGGATCTATAAGAATCTTAATTCTGTTTCTGACGCTATGCCTGGCTTTCGGCCAATCGATGGCGCAGGGAAACGGATTTCAATTGGAGAAAAAAATATCGTTAGGGAAACAGAAAGTGACTTTTGTGGAACTGACGGAAGGGTTGCGCAAACAGGGCATAACCGTAGCGTATAGCAAAGAGGCGCTACAAGGAACCGGAAGTTTCAGCTTCGATTCCGGCACGCCGACGCTAAAGGAAGTCCTCGACGCACTGGACAGTAAACAAGGCATAAGTTATCGGGCGGAAGGAAATACCCTGATGCTTTTGCCGGAAAATAAAAAAGGGAAGAAACGGAGAATCCACCAAGGCAAGGTAATACTTAGGGGCAAAGTAAAAGACACCGCTACGGGCGAAGCCCTCATCGGCGCCACGATCTTTGTCAAGGAATTGGGCACAGGAGCCACTAGCAACAATTACGGACACTACGCCCTTTCGCTTCCCACCGGTCAATATACTTTGCGGATACGTTATATCGGCTATGAGATTTTAGACAAAAAAATCGACATACAAGCCAATACCGTTCTGGATTTTTCCCTAAAGCCTTCTCATCAGTCCCTTGATCTGATAAAAGTGGAAGCCGAAAGGGAAGGAAAAATATTGGACACCGAAGACGGTCACGCCATAAAAATGACCACCGCCAGCATCAAGCAAATTCCCACGGTAACAGGCGACCCGGACATTCTGCAAAGTATCCAGCAACTACCCGGCGTCAGCAGCGCACACGAGGGAACCACCAATATTTCCGTACGGGGCGGGTCTTTCGACCAAAACCTTATCTTGCTTGACGAGGCTTCGATTTACAACCCGTCGCACACTCTGGGCCTCTATTCGGTCATTAATACGGACGCGGTCAATAGCGCCGACTTTTACAAGGGCTATATTCCGGCCCGTTTCGGCGGGCGACTATCCTCCGTCATCGATGTACGGATGCGTGAGGGTAATCGCGAAAAGTACGGGGCCGACCTTACCGTAGGCCTGCTCTCAAGCCGGTTGGCCCTGGAAGGCCCCATCGGCGATGATCGCACCTCGTTTCTGGTTACGGGCCGATACAGTTACGCAGGGCAAATCGCCAATTTGGCGTCCTCCATTGGTGACGGGCTGGGTTTCAGTGAGCTTTCCGATCAATTCGACAGTGGAAACGAAGTGGATTTCTATGATTTGAACGCAAAAATCAATCACCGGCTCAACGACAGGAACCACCTTTACCTTTCGGCCTACACCGGTCACGACCGCTTCTATTACCGTGCCCTTGACGACGATCTGAACATGGAATGGGGCAACCGCGCACTGACCTTTCGTTGGAACAATGTGATCAACGACAAACTATTCGCAAACTACAGCCTTATCCATAGCCGATACAGCTATTCGTATTTCGTCCGTGACGACAGCCGTTATTACGAATGGTCCGCCGGACTAAGCGAGTACAAAGCCAAAGCCGACTTCGACTGGGCAGCGAGCCCCAAACATAACGTGAAATTCGGAGCCGAGCTGGAATATCTGGATTTTGACCCCGGGAATATTGATCCCCGTACCGAGACTTCGAACACCATTTCCGTAAAACTCCCGAAGAGCCGAGCCAACACTTGGGCCGTTTACGCCGAAGACCAATGGGAATTGACAGACAAACTCCGCCTACGCTACGGATTACGTGTCTCGGGAATGAAAAATATGGAGGGAAACAAAACCAGCTACGTTTATCCCGAACCGCGTTTGGCTCTGAATTATGATTTTGACAAAAACAGAAGCCTGCTGTTCTCCTACGGACGAAACACGCAGTATATGCACCTGATATCGAATTCGTCTTTGGGTATGCCCACCGATGTCTGGATCACCTCAACGGACAGAACCAAGCCCCAAACCGCCGACCAAATTACGGCCGGATACAGGCACGCTTTTAAGGATTGCCCTTATCTGATAGAGATTCAGGCTTATTATAAAAGAATGCGGAACGTAATCGATTTCAAGGACAATGCGGATTTCTTTCTGAACGAAAATATCGAGAATGAGATTCTGGCCGGAGACGCCCTTGGTTACGGTTTAGAGATTTTGGCCCAAAAACGTTACGGCAAATTACAGGCTTGGATATCTTACACCCTGTCGAAAGCCGAAAGGGAAATCGAGGGCGTCAATAACGGCAACCCCTACCCGGCCCGTTACGATCGTCTCCACAACCTTAAAGCGAACTTGACTTACCAACTGGGCGAGCATTGGTCATTCTCGTCGAACTTCGCGTACGCCACAGGAGCGCCAGTTACCGTTCCCGTGGGCAGATACACCTATCACGGAGCCTCGTTTATCCAATACAGCGAACGCAACGGGTATCGTCTGCCAGCCTTCCACCGCCTGGACTTCTTGTTTACCTATAAGAAACCCGCCGGGAAAAGAGGCATCAGATCCGAATGGAACTTCGGGCTTTACAATGCCTATGGGCGCAAAAACGTTTTCAGCGTATTTGTAAAACAGGACCTCTACGACCTCAACGTACAACGCCCGCAAAAGGTCTACCTATTCAGTTTTGTTCCGACTGTTTCCTACCGAGTAACGATTTGACAATTCATCAAAAAAGCCCCGACATGAAATATCTCAGCTATATATTATACCTGCCGGCCCTGATTATTTTCGGCGCCTGCACCGAAGAGTTTGAATTCGAAATAGACGAATCCGATTCCAAAACGGTAATCGAAGCCCAACTTACTGATCTTGCCCAACCGCAAAAGGTCAGAATAACCAAATTAGCCCCGGATTTGGGTGAAACTACTTACGACGGCAGTGGCAACGACAAACAAACACCAGTAAGCGGAGCAACGGTAAGCATTACGGACGAAGAGGGAAACGTACACGTGTTCGCCCCACAAACGGAACAATACTCAGGAAAATTCGAAGGCTATTATGTCAATGAGGATTTCCATGGGGAAAAAGGAAAAAGATACACGCTAAAAGTAATTGACGGGGACAAAGTATACACCGCTTCCGAAACTATGCCTGCGGTTCCCGTAATCGATGCCATTGAAATACGCAGAAGACAAAGCGAAATACCAGGAAAAAGCGACCAATACGTACCTTATATCTCATTTGACAACCCCAAGACCAAAGATTTTTTCCGCTTCGCGATGTACTCGCTTAGCAAATACGCCGACGGAAGAGTAGACGAACAAGGCAGTAACCGCATTTGGGAATATTCCATCCTTTCGGACAGATTCCTGCCTGAAAGAGTAAACAATCTTGCCGTGAACGACGGCCAATCGCCGGACGGAAAAAATTTCTATCCCGGAAGCCCCGGCAACACCGTTAGGGTATATATGAGCTCTATTACCGAAGGGGCCTTCGCATTTTACGAATCCTTGGTCAACCAATTCGATAACGACGGCGGAATCATATCCCCCGCGCCCGCATCAGCTCCAACCAATATCTCAGGTGGCGCCATCGGATACTTTATAGTCGCCTCTTCGACTTACAAGGACGTTACCGTACCCGACGAGCAACCCTACTCACAGGAATAAGTCCTAATCTGCTGTAAACCCCTTTTCCAAAAAAGGAAAAGGGGAACTTAAAAAATAGGGTTGATCACCTTACTTGTTTTATTTTAAAATCGTCTGGATTTCTTTTCCTACGGCATTATCTGTCGCCCTAAGATCCAATCCAAGCAATGTGGCTATAGTCTGGGCCACTTGGTCTTGGTAATACTGTCCCGTTGTGATCTCGCCAAGCGCTTGGGTATCCGGACCGATTGCCGCTATCCAAATCTCGCCAGACTTCGGGATAGAATGTCCATGGCTAGTCCATTCGCTTTGAAGTCCTCGGCCATGATCGGTGGTAATAATCAAAGTCGTTTTCCCCCTGTATTTCGGGTGATTTTGGACATAATTCCAAAGCTCCTTGATATTAGCGTCCGTTTGATGGGCGGCATTGAGATATGCCTCGTAATTACCGGCGTGTCCGTAATTATCAGTCTCCCCGTATGCGACATAAAGGAATCTGGGCTTGTCTTTTTTCAAAGTCTCCATGGCAAAACCGTGAGTCAAGGCATCAAATCTTGTGTCTCCCGTGATACCCGGAATCTGATCGATCATTCCGTTTAGGCAATGTTCTACCTTGGTTGTCTTACCCTTGGCTTTACGAAAACCGGCGTTGACATAAAGTCCAGCCCTCTCTTCGTTAATAATATACGGAAACGCGTCCCACGACCCGAACGCCGCTACTTTTCCGCTCAGCTTTTTGCTACGGTTAGCCAATCCGATAATAGTTTCGTTCGGGTTATTAATCTTCTTGTTGCTGTATATTCGTTTATCGTCTGCTTTTCCCGAAAGGATCTCGCTATATCCGGGAAAGGAAATCCTCATCGTGTTTACGCAGTCCACATTCGAGCCTTTTGTCCGGTTGCCGTACAACTGTCCCTTTTGCGCTATCGTAGACCAGAAAAACGGCATCAGGATTTTGCGTCGTTCCGTGGGGCTGTCACGCCAATACGATTTTTTAGTCTCGTCAATATGCTTTACATATTTTTTGTCATTGATCAACTCAGCCTCGGCACCTTCGAACAATTCCTGCCAACGGAGGCCGTCAAGGGTAACAAGAACAACATTTTCGGTTTTGAATTGCGAAAAAGCCGACGAGCTTAGGCCAAAGCACGCAAGCAGTATCAGGATGATTTGTTTGTGATTTAAATTGCTCATAAAAATTATCGCATTAGTATGAAATAAATATAAAAGGCCGTTCTACTCCTTCACCAACACCACACGGGTTATCATCAGGTTCGGACCTGTTTCGGATTTGGTTTTAAGAATCAGTTTTCCGTCGTTACTATCCTCCCGCATCACGTGGAATTTGACCCAACGGCCTTTGCCGGAATGTTTGCCAAGGGTCCTTTTTCTACCTTCAAAAGTCAGGGAACCCGTCCGGGAAACGTTGTTCCAATCCTGAAAATGGACATACAAACTTCCCAACATCCCTTCGGGACAATTAATCCTGAGGCTTATGTCTTTTCCGTGCCAAGCGGTTTTGATTCCTTCTTTCCAAAGTCCCTCAACTTCTGGCAAATAAGAATCAGGCGCACCTATCGTCACCGCATCCCGTTTTCTATCCCAAGACAGGTTCTTTTTCTCCACAGCAAGGTTTCCGCCCGCGTTCACGTACAGCAAGGCGTTCTTGAATCGCTCGGCCAGTTCGGGGCTTTCCGGTAGATCAGGATCAGGAAACATCCGTTTGAGTTCCGCCACGTCCATTCGTCGGCTCGGCGAAAACTTCGGCGAACGCATATAACGCAAAAGACTATACTTCAATTGGCGCGACACAGGATTGAAAGCTCCGATATCATATCCGCTGACCAGTAATTTCCCTTTGCCTACGGCGAGCTCGAAGATGGATCCGATTTTATTGTTCCGATGAAAATCATCAACCGGCTGGGCGATAGGTTTATAATCAGCGGGAAGGTGATTGAGGAAAAACCCCTTTGCGGATTCGCTAATCATCTCCCATTGCCAATCGCTGTGAAACGATGTGGGGAAATCCGAAAAGGCTGGATGGTGATCCCGCAACAGCAATCCTATATTCGTTTTTCCTTGGCCCGGGAAAAAAGTCAGTGACCAGTACAAAGGATAAAATTGCGCCTTGACCGAATTTGCCTCATCACCTAATCTGTGAGCGTCCAGCAGTACATTTCCGCCCGCTCGCAATACTTCTAGCGCCTTCGTGTCCAAACGATCGGTAACATGTATTTTATTTGTTTCCGTAGCCGGAAGTGTATGAGGATAAACCCAAATATCCCACTGGTTTTGGAATCGTGTTCCTTCAAGCTTAAGGCTTACGGTCAATTTTTCGGCTTGTTCAATCTTCTTCAACGGCACTGAAATATCACCCAGATCCGTTACCGTGCCCGGAGCAAACGTCTTTGTGCCAAACGTTCCTTTAGCGACCAAAGCGCCTTTGCCGTCCTGAATCCGCCAAGCGCATTCATTACGTAAACTTCCATCGCCATGATAAGACAACTGCGCTTTCGCCCGGAAAATCTCGTCGTTTTCCCAAACGAATTTTTTCATTCTCAGTAAGGGTACGGCCGTATCGAAATGTTCCCGAAAATTCTCCGGCTTTATGATTCCCTTACTGTCCCAAAAAGCGTCGAGCCAACCGATCAAAGCCTCGCCCTGCCCCTGATAGTCCTGCATACTCAAGAGCTGAACACCGGCGCAACTCGGCGTTCTTAGGAACGATTCCGTCTCGTATTTATACATAATTTGGTTAAGCGCTCCCGAGGCCTTGGCAAAATCCTCGTCTTGGTCTTCCACTCCGTTTTTTCTCGCCTGTTCCCGAAATGACTCGAAGTTTCTGGCTTTTAACACACCCGTATATTTCCCTATTTCCGACCACCGTGGATACACTGGCCACTGACCGATCTCGTGCGCGATGATCGGAATATTCATCTTCGAATATACCGAATCAAAATCCCAGTCAGTATGCGGGCCGTTCAGCCCCCTTGTCCGGCCAATGCCTTGTATGTAATGCGTAGCGTTATAGTCATCAACTTCGGTAATCGTTCTGGCGGTGGACAATGCGTAAAGCCTTCCAGGATACTTCTTTTTGAGCCTGTCCACCCATTCGCCCATCACTTCGAAGTTAGAATTTCCCAATTCATTCCCGATGCAGAACATGGCGAAAGAGGGATGGTTGCCATAGGCATTCACTATCCGATTCATTTCGGCTATAACAAATCTGTCTCTGGTTTTGTCATAGCCCAAGCCTTTCGGGTGTCCTTTCGTATCCATCTCGGGACGGCCTTTCGCTTTCATGTCCACCGACATCCACCAATCGATCCATATCGACGCTTCGGCCTGAATGTAGATCCCCACTCTGTTCGCAGCCTTAAAAGCGGCCTCCGGCGGACACCAAGAATGAAAACGGACATGGTTCAGCCCATGCGATTTATAAATCTTAAAAATGCGTTCCCAATCATCCAGCTCACAAGAAGCGTAACCGGTCAAAGGAAAATGAACACAATCGAGATTGCCCCGAAGGAAAACCGGCTGACCGTTCACCGTTACCTTTGTGCCGTCGTGACTGATTTCCCTATGACCGAATTCGGTACTGTAGCTGTCAGAATATCCGCCCGATTCCAATTCAGCGGTCAGCTCATAAACTTCGGGGGTAAATTCGCTCCATTTTTTCAGTCGCCCCTTAAGGGGAATAGAAAGCTCAAAATCCGCCGTGTCTCCCTTTGTCGAGATTCTTTTCCTGCCTCTTAGCGCTATTCTACCGGTTTTGACAGACGCGATTTTGTATCGGAAAAGTCCTTTCCCTCTTTGTCCCGCTAACACTTCGGTTTTAAGCTTCAGTTCATCCTTGGAAATACTTGACGAAATTTTCAGAGAAAGAATCCGGATCGGGTCATAAGCCTTCATCTCCATCCGCCCGACAATGCCGTTCCAAATACTCTGCGTGTATTCGCCATAAGCGTGGCCCTTATCACCGATATTGTGGATCAAGCCATTATCAACCATAACGCTAAGCCTGTGCTTGCCCGGCGACAATTTCCCTAATCTATGGATATGGGGCGTTCCCAGAGCGTCTTGTCTGCTTAATTCCTTTCCGTCAACCGCCACGACGGATTCCCAAAGAACCCGCTCCAAAAAGATCTCCACAGACTTATCGGCCCACGTTTCCGGTATTTCGATCTCCCGGCTATACCGCACCTTACCGATATATTTAAATTCAGGGGTTAAAACGCCATAATCCGAACCCTCTGTCCTGATTCCGTATCCATTTTCGGCCAACGAGCCCGGTAGATTTATCTCCCCCGACAGTTTATAAGACGACGCTGTATCCAAAACAGGCTTTTCCAGCTGGACTTGCCAATCTCCCGAAAGGTTAATAGTGTCTTGGGCCATAGCCGGAAAACCTGTAACAAACAGATACACCGTCACTAACCAAAATACCCGTATACATTTTCTATAGTCAATCATCTCAAAAACACTTAAAAAATAAAACAGGAAGGACACCCCTGCGTCCTTTTGAAATGTCTGGCCTAAGGATCCTACCACAACCTCAAGCTCATTCGTTTTCCGTTTTTCAAAGTACAAGCTTTCCATGAAAACGAAACATAGCCGATTTATCGAAATACATGGACAATCTTATTGCAAAGCATTAAAGGCAAAAAAGAAATTCAAGTCCCTGAAAACGGATCATCGCTTATCAAGCCGTTTTTCAAACAATAATGTCTCCTAATCTTTTTTCTCTACCTTTATGCTTCTCAACAAATGCCCATGAGGCTACCTGAGGGCTTTTTATATTAAAAAAAGGAAAAGGTCACTAATAATCATCGTTATGATGAAACGTGAAGGCTTCGAAGGCCAAAGAGCTATCATACTGCCTGACTCTGTGATAGAAGAGTTACAGGACAATCCTTTGACCAGAAGCATATATTTAACAGATATCGGGTATTATCCCAGAGCGAAGTTTCATTACAGAATTCGTGAAAAAGGTTGCGGGCAGTACATCCTGATCCATTGTGTGCATGGCGAGGGGTGGTTTTCGGTAAATGGAGTTCGGTCTCAAATTTCCTCAGGGCAATATTTTATAGTGCCAAGAGGGGAAGCGCATGCCTACGGTGCATCCGAACACCGGCCTTGGACCATCTATTGGGTACACTTTACAGGAGATTTGGCCCATCATTTCGGCCAAAGGTCAGGTAGGGTTTTGCCGGCGCCTCCCGTCGCCACTATGGGAACGGACGAACGCTTACGCCTTTTTGAAGAAGTATTCCGTAATCTGGAGATGGGTTATAGCCTTGACAATCTCAATTACGCCAATATTTGCCTTCAACACTTTTTGGCCTCATACCGCTACTCCAGCCAATTTCAGAAGGCCCAAGCCGATAATGGAGAGAACATGACCGATAAGGTGATTCGCCATATGAAAGAAGTCTTGCCCGAAAGCGTCTCTTTGGATGATTTGGCTCACCTTTCGGGCCTGTCCAGCTCGCATTTTTCTTTGGTTTTTCGCAAAAAAACAGGACGCTCGCCGATGGATTATCTGGCAAATCTGCGTATTCAGAAAGCTTGCCAGCTACTGGACCATACCGACAAGAAAATCAAGGAAATAGCCATGGCCGTCGGATATCCCGATCCGTTTTATTTTTCGAGGATTTTCAAAAAAACCATGGGAATTACTCCCGGCGGATACCGTAAACAACCTAAGGGCTAGGCTCCTCCTCCTTTATCTGTCGCACTGTGAAAAAGAAACAATAACAATCCTCGTAACATTCTCAAACAAAGGGCAAAGAGTACAAAGTAAAGAGTCCGAACGGGTTTCCTTCACGCTACACTCTGTACCCTTTTCCCCACAAGGGTTCCTATTTTTTTTCAGAACGGTATTGCCATTTCTTGGCCATTGAGACAAGGTGCAACATAATTGGTACTTCGATCAAAACGCCCACTACAGTAGCCAAGGCCGCCCCTGAATTAAGACCGAACAAAGCGATGGCCACCGCCACGGCAAGTTCGAAGAAGTTACTGGCCCCAATCATGGCCGACGGCGCGGTGATTTTATAATTCAGCTTCAGACATTTCTTTCCTCCAAACCAAGTGATAAAGAAGATAAAGTACGTTTGTAGAGCCAGCGGAATGGCGATCAGAAGGATATTGAACGGGTTTTCGAGAATGGTTTTTCCCTGAAAAGCGAACAATAAGACCAAAGTAGACAACAACGCCACGATGGACACCGGCTTTAGCTTCGCCAAGAAGACCTCCTTAAACCAAGTTTCTCCTTTCGATTTAATCAACAAACGGTTGGTGATAAAACCGGCCACCAAAGGGATAACCACAAACACGACCACCGACGTGACCAAGGTATCATAAGGAATCTCAATATTGGTCACGCCCAACAGGAAGCCCACTATCGGCACGAAAGCTATCAGAAGAATCAGGTCATTTACCGCTACCTGCACCAGGGTGTAGTTGGCGTCGCCGTCTGAGAGGTAAGACCACACGAATACCATGGCCGTACATGGCGCGGCGCCCAAGAGGATGGCCCCGGCAATGTACTCCTGCGCCTGTTCCGGACTGAGCCAAGCGCTGTAAAGATTGTCAAAAAACAGCCAGGCGAAAAAGGCCATACTGAAGGGTTTGACCAGCCAATTGGCCACAAACGTCAGGGAAAGTCCCTTGAACTGTTGGCCCGCGTCTTTGATGGCCGAAAAGTCGATCTGCACCATCATAGGATAGATCATCAGCCAGATCAGAATAGCCACCGGAATATTGACTCCGTAAAGGCTCATCTCGCTCAGACCCTGTATCTGGTCATAAAGCTGGCTACCCAAGCCGATTCCCGCCACAATGCAGATTATCACCCACACAGTCAGATATCTTTCGAAGAACCCAATCTGTTTTTTCTCTTCCATTTCCTTATTCTTAATATATTCGAAGCTCAACCACTATTATATCGCAATATTACGATTAATAGTATTTCAATGCGACAGGTTTTCGAAAAAAAGTTACTCTCTCCAATCATTCCTATGTATTTGGGAGTAGAAAAATATTACAGAAATAACAATAGCACTGGTTACAAAGCAGGAAATCCCACCTTAACAACGACAACAACCTTGTCCAACATTATTACGCTGGACTTGGGGGAACCATCTCTCCGCCTTCCAACGGTGCCGAAGGCTTTGCAAAGCCCAAAATCTTTTGCAAATCAAAAATACTCTGCGCAAAACCCGGACATTCTCCGTCCACTATATTTTCTATAGTGCGCCAGTTTTCAAACATCATATCCATCTCGTGACCAAAAGTCATATAGCGCCATTTTTCAAGATAGTTGCGGATATTCGCCTGTTCGGAAATCTGCAATAGGCCTTCCGCCAAACCAAGACTATAAGGCCTAAGGTCAAGGACAAAAGGAGAGAAATACTTCTCGCAACCTACCGTAAAGCTTTTACAGAAGAGGTTGTCACCCACCTTGCCTTGCCGTAATTCCTTAATGAATCTGCTTACCAGTTTCGGATAATATTTTCTTACTATAGATTGGGCCAGAGCTAATTCTTGAGGGTGCTTAGCCGGTTCTTCCAAAGCTTCCTGAAATCCCTTATACGAACCCTTCTTGTCTTTTGGAATACTCGCCGTGGCCTCCGGATAATGCGTGCTGATAATGACCAACATATCAAAAAGGCAAACAGTCTGGTCTATCGCCGTCACTTTTGAGGATTGTGGCGAAGCGAACAGGTTTCCCGGATTCAAAACGGTCATGGCCCCATCACCGTTCCCCATCATAAGATTATAAGCCGCAAGCTCGCCGATAGCCCTTAGCCACGCGGGATTTTTATTGAGTAACAATGACATCAGGCCCGTACTTTCAATAAACTGCTGATGTATCGTGGTGCCGGGCACCCTCTCGCAAAGCATTCCCGTTACGGCTTGCGGATCGGCCAGGTTGTCGCTTACGGCCTGAACAAAAGCCTCGAACACGGGCTCCAACGTTGGCTGGGCTTTCAAGTCATAATACACCTGCGCCAAGTCGCCGTTGAGTGGGTGAAGGGCCTGACTACCCGGCGCCGTAACGTTACGCCCCAGCAATCTCACCAAATTATTGGCCAAGATTTCCTTCTCTATCCTTCCTACCCGAACTGCTCCTTTCTTTGAAAACTTGACTACGGCGTCGTGACCAGCGTTTCCGGTTAGCGTAAAAAGATTACTGCTCCGCCCAAATATGTTGGGGAATCCCATTTTCTGAAGTTGGGAGAATTTGAATTCGGGTTTCCCGAAAAAAACTTTGGCGAAGGCCTGAAGCCTTGGGTCCGACATAAACTCAACGGGAGGCTGCAACCCGAACCGTGCCTCGGGTACACCATAAGCCCCACGCAATCCGGATTCGGGGATATCCGAGGTTTCTAGGCCCAGGGAACTAAAACTGCTCACCATTTCCCTAACGTTCGGAGCCGCCTCACTTTCCTCCTGTTCATCCATATCAATATCGACATAGGTGTCATCATCCCGAAAAAGGAACCTTTGCTGAGCCCGATGAGGCATTCCCGCCTCGTCGCGCAATTTGGCGTCCAGTTCCGAAGTCAACACCTGCGTATACCTTTCCGACTGCTTTAGGTTACGGCTCATAAAGCGCCGTATCAGTTCTGCGAAAAGGTGGTATGGCGGATACGTCGCCAGTTTATCGTCACGTCTTGAAGCCCCTTCCGTAAAAGGACACCAAAAACGCGAAGCGCTCATATTTTTCGGAAAACACCAATGCCCTCCGGCGCCTCTCGAAGGTTTTTTGCTCTCCGGATGACACTCCGGAGCCCGCGAGTCGGGTTCCGCATCGAAGGGGAACAGCCAAAGTTTCAGGTGTAGCTGTTTGGTTACATGATGCCGGTAATCTTCCATCAGTGCCCAGCCCGTAGGCAAACGCATGAGCTGATAAGCCATGGCATTGACCAGCCCCCTGAAATCCTTTTCGTTTTTCTCACGAGTATTGGTGATATAGATCAGATGACCGCTAAACAGCTCATTGCGCAAAGCTATATGGTCCTCTTCCTTTTTCCCTTTATGAAACAACCTTTCCGGCGGTTTGGGCAAGCAAGTAGCTCCCAACCCCTCTTGGTGCATCTTCGTGAAAATCTTAACCCTCTCAGTGTGCGTCTCGGACAGCAGAATGCTAAAGGCGTCCGTAAATGCCTCGCCATAAAACGTTTTCTTCGCAACATAGCCCAATCCCGTCCATCGGTGCGCCAGATCCTCTATTTGATCCAAACACATAATCCTATCCACAAAATTCAGCCTCAACAACTCTTTCCGCTGTTTCTTGCCAAGCTTAGCGTAATCCTTCACATCCTCTTCCAAAACTGTATAAGCCCGCAACTGGTCATACACATGCGCAACCAATTCCTCCTCAAAAGCGTCCCTAGGAGCGCTACTGCCGTTGTTCAGTCCCGAAAAATTAGCCAAACTACGTCGCATAAGCTGTACCGGCGACTCCCACCGTCTCTCCATTCCCAAAGGCGGAGACAAAGCCTTTCCATTGCCCCGCCCGCCATTGGAGGGGGAAGCCTGAGCCAAAAGGCGCGATGTTTTGTCAAAAACAGGACTCAACGGCGACGGACTAAGTTTTACAGTTCGTTTGCACTACGCTATAGCTGAGCAAGCATGCGACCAAATCGGGTATTTCCTCCGGAACATATTATTTCCCCACATTGGGTATTAACAGATTAGGGTTCTTTCCGCAATAAAATGAAACAGGGTTTTTAGTATTGACACCCATTGCCTCTCCATCATCACCGTACAGATTGGAATGATAATCGTATTGTTATTACGTCGCTTATCCAAAAGCGCGGGATATGTTTTCCAGAAGAACCAGCAAACATAAGGAACAACCTCAGGCAGACCTTCCCGGCCGTAGCGCGTCAAAACTTCCGCCCGTTCCCGAAAGCCTTTTATCAGAAGAAGAATTCCTGACAAGATCCCAAGAATACGAACGGGATAGCCAAGGGAAAATAACCCCGAAACCTCACGCCCAAGACCTTTTGGACATCTCGGCAGCACTCGGTCAATATCATGACACAGTACGACATCAAGGTTCGCTATGGGCTGGCGAAAGGGACGAAAAGGCCATTCTTACCCGATTGCGGGACCGTTGGAAAGCGTTGGACAACGTGGAGAAAACCGTTTTCGCTTGGGCGCGCTCCCATCCTATTCCGGCAAGGAGACTCGGCTTTTTCCCCCACCTTTCGTTGATGGAGAAGCTACTTGGTACCATAAACCGCTTTAGAGCCGAAATCGCCGACGGTATGGAGCGTTTGGGAATATCGCCATACACGGAACTCTCGGAACGGGATCTTCTCAGTAAACAATATAATCAGGCGTGGAAAGGGCAACTGGAAGGAAAATTTCTTAAGGGGAATTGGAGAAAGGAAGACGGACAAAACATGCGTTCCCTTCTAAACGCTACGGTTCTGCGCCTTCTATGGCATTCGGACAGGTCCGCCTGCTTAGCGTCTGGATGCTATAAAGCTTTGGCCAACACCGACAGGCCAGTATTATATTTACACGACTACGGTAAAGGGCATCCGAATGTCGCCAGTCCGGCGGAATATGTGAAAACAGAGGGAGGAATATACGATAGCGCCCGCTTACGAAGCGCGTCTTTTGGCGCGGATATATTGGAAAGCCGAACATACGTGACCGTCGATTATGAAAGGGGACGCTCTCCCCAAAAGAGACAAGATCTCCTGGGCTTTTATCCTCCGTCCATACATTTAGCCTATTTGTTGGACATGGCACAACAAAGGACAATGTTAAGACAAGGGTTCGGCTTTGGAAAAGGAACCCAATTCGCCACCTCTTTGGGAGTCGCGCATCCTATTACAGGACGTTTTTTTGTCAGCTCGCCTGACGAATACGTCTGGCTTGAGTCCGAAGAAGACGCCGTAGTGGGAAACTTGGACACCTTCAAAGCTCTGGAGGGAGGACCCTCCTCCGTCGGGGAAACGGAAATAGCGGAGTCTGCCCGGAGCAAAACTGTCGCACACGATACCCATTGGAGAAAAAGATTCGTAAACAGGGTAGCCAAACCGCCCGAAATACCTCCCGTCATAAAAAACGAAAAGCTCGACAGTCTTTTACAGAAGGTCCAATCTTACGATACCGTTACATCGGGAACACAAGCCAGCGTTTTTAAGCTAAACCCTGGTTTATGGAGCGGTACCACCCTGTATTTGAAGATATTGAGGGAAGGCTCCTTTTCATCTGTAGCCGCCAAGGAACATTTCGCCGCCGATTTTCTCTTAATGCTCGACAGTCCTCGAGTCCGTTCGCAAGTTTCAGAATTGGTACGGCGTAACAGCCCCGAATTCTTGACATTGCTCGCCTTCGCCGACGAACAGCAGAACAAAACCTTGGCGAGGAGCCTACGGACCTTTTTGGCCACTGATATGGAGCATCTTATCGTTTTTCGGCCAGCTATAGGCATGTCTCTGTCCCAAGTCAGCCCTGAAGAGACATTAGTCATTGGCGTACTTACCGATCCCGATTTTTTCAGGGCCATAGGCGAGCTGGCTTTCTACGACCTGCTGATGGGAAACGCCGACCGTGTATTTTATGGCGTTCACAAAACCAACCTGTTCGTCGAGCAGGATTTCGGACAACTGTCTATCAGCCCTATCGACCATGCTTTGGATTTTTCCTGGATGTATTCTTTTGTCCGGGATTTGGACCCTCAAAGCAAACAATATCCGACGTTAAGCAGCCTGGATCTCCGTTCTATGGTAAACGAACCGTGGAAACACAGCGCCAAACTAAAAGAGGTGTTTGCCCAAACGAAGGAAGGTCTAAGCCGTATTTTGGAATCGGAGATTATGGGATGGCAATCCCCAAATGGTCCTTTGGGCAAGATCACCGAAACGTTCGAAGAAAGGCATAATTCCAGCGACTATACCTTTTCCCCTAGAGTCAAGACCGAACAGTTACGGTGGTTCAAAGAGGGGTTTATGGTAGGCGCCGTCCATCTTTACGAAAAAAGACACGTTATCGACTCTTTGCGGGCAAGAACGGACCCAAGTTTTCAGGTGGACGCCGACTTATTCTTTCACCAATGCGAAAAGGCTATAGAGCTGGTAGGCATACGCTATCAAGAACTTAAGAAAATATTGCCAGAATCATGACACTGAGAACGAAATTGATCAGCGTTCCAGCTTTAACAAAGGCCGAACACCATCGGTTATCTTACAGCATATAATCTTCCACTGTGTTCGCTCCCCGCACCAAAGACCATACAAACCAAACCGCATTCGCCAACTCTCCCCAAAAGAGAACAAGCGCCAGTTTATCCAAAATGCCTCCCGAGCCTTCTGAAAGAGCGTCAACACCCCAGTCAGTTTTACAAGCCGTTTTCAAGCCTGTCAGGTTAGCCAAAAGAAGTCACGGCTACAGGTTGGACGGCAAACGCTTCACACCGGACTTGAACAAAAAGTTTGACGCCCAACAGATGTTTATCGTCGATGACGAACAGGTAGTCCGGCAAACAACCAACGATATCGAAAAAACATGGTACCCGACTTACGACGATTACTTTTGGGGCGACATCTGGCTAGACGGCGATATTCTGGAATGGCCCGATCCCGACCCCTCCTTTACGGATATGATAAGACTTTTTGATGATTGCTACAGCCGTCGAATAGCAAGCCATCCGCAATACGTATGGAACCGTACCGCCGAGAAAACATTGTATTCTTATTATGTACACAACAGAAAGGAGAAACCGTCATGTAGTCCCGAAGGAATAAGGGAACTCACGCATTCCATACTCGATATCCTAATAGACAGGCCTCCAAACGCCAAGGTTATCATGAAAGCCAGTGGGTGGAAAACTATGGAATACTATCCCAAAGACTTGCAACGTGTCAAACGCCACCACGGACACCACGAATATTTTATGACTTTGCTTCCCTGCACACCAAACGAAGGGGAACAAGCTACCCCGACTGTCAAAGGCCAACATCTGCCTCACAAACGCAACATATACCTCAACGTTACCGCTCCACGGCTTGCGGAAGTGGTCCGTCTCTTGACAGGACTACTCGACAATCCGGAGATTCTGGGAAAAATCTATGTCCGCGAACTCGTAATCGCACCTTTGAAAAACATTAGCAGCAGAACCGATACCATCACCGTAAAAGTGGGATCCGAAGAGGGCTTTATAGCGGTCAAAGCCTATCTGCAGGCGTGTTTAGGAGGTAAACAAGGGACCTTCGTTGATGACCGCTTGCCTATGACAGACCCGATATGTCCGGGAATGAGCTGGGGGCAAGACCCGCAGCTTGAGGACGTGTGGGATATGGACGAAAGCATGATGCGCAGATTGGGCAGGTTTCTGGACAGGGTAGCGCTTATGATCAGTGACCACAAACGCAAAAAATCGTGGTTTAATACCAAAGCAACCGCATGGGAACTCCTTGAGTGGCACCACCACACAATACAGCTACAGGTAGCCCAGGGGCCCGCGCATCCTGAGAAAATAAAATATTGGCAACTGGAAAGCTTAGGACAGTTAAGCGAAACCCTAAAAGGCCCCGTTCTTGCCAATGAGATCAAGGCTTGGTTCAGGCATGCATACCGCTACAGCGCAAAATACGGCGATGAAAACAGGAGTTTTATTGGTCTAAGGGCCAGAGCTCTGGCTTCGGTAATGACGGATAGTTTCTCTGACAAAAAATATAGCATCAGTGCATTCTTGCGTAGATTGTCAAAGGACGAAGGGATCGATATCTTCCATCCACACCTTAACACTAGCGCTCCTGTGTTTAGAGACAGCGACGATACTTTGGTCATTGATACACAAACCATTTCCGAAGAGAATGCGAGCCAAGACCTGTCCTCTCCGTTAGCCATGGCTCTGCCCGAAGACGCTTCCAAGGTCTCAGAGGAAGGAGTCGCCACATCGCTCAGCAAAGTGTATATCAGAGAACTAAAGGGGCGGCCAAGACAAGTGATACGAGCTTCCAAAATAGAACATGAGCAATGGGCCCGCGCAAATAGCGAACAGTGCAGTGCCAAAAAAGAGCTTGAGGACGAACTGGAGGAGTTGTGACCATTATATCAAAATCAAATTCCGTTATTTCCTTTAACTCCCACGTCTCAATTTGATACTTTGATTTTTTGGGAGCCGTGTTTGCATTAAGTCTTAGGCTGTTAGACTTTTAGACCATAGAAGCACACAATTGGCTTGTGAGATTTATACATTTTCCATTCCTCTAAATAAATGTATCATCATCCGCCTCTGCCTCTTCGGGCAAACGCGATAGAATCAGCCTTATAATATAATCCGCCATTATTTCGGCCTCCGTTCCTACGGGGTCCGCTTTGATATCCGGCGCCGAGGAAAGACCACCACGGAAAGGATCGTGTTCGGCTTGTAGGAAATCGTCCGTACGGGTTATGGATTTTTCTATATCCGCCAACAACGTCGATGTGGTTTGGCCTTTCGCCAAATTTGTATTTACGGTCAAGGAACCCTCCTCCCTCAATTTTACCAGATCATCGTATCGCCCGCCCATGGCTTGGTCTACCACTTGGCCAAGCCATGTTCCTGACCTGTACCTAAGTTTTTCTTTCCCTCTACCTGATTCGCTGGTAAACAAGTCCGTAAAATCTTGATCCGCCTGCTCTTCTATTGGCAAGGCCGGTTTGGCGGCGGGAGTATCAATTAACTCCACATTCACTACATCTTCATCCTCAAAAGGACTAAAGGGGATATTGAGATGCGGATTAAAGAAATCAACATTCGCTTTACTGAATTCTTCCATCACTTCACACATAAGTTGCGGGAACGTACAGGAGCTTGTCACACGGTCCATAGCCTTTTCCACCGCCTCCAGTCTATGTATTAGGAAAACACTCGGAGTCTCACCCGACTTTGGAGTCATCTTTTCATAATACTGAATCCACTTCAGCGGTAACTCCGACATACATACGCCGCCCAACTCCTCTACCATCCGGTTCATACGGAGCAGGTTCTTCTTGTCCATTCCAAATGACGACACTTCGACTGCCCCCAATTCTTTCAACGCCTTCTTATGCCCTTCCCTCAACGAGTCCCACCGGTTAGCGTTGGCTTTATTCTTAAACCATCTTTTATCCTCTTTCGCAATCATATCACCCGCCCTAGCGATAAACCGCCTAACGCTGGCCATCAGCTCGGGACTCATTTCCCATACATTTTCGAAATAGGTCTCCTCGCACCATCCGCAACCGCGTCCCAATTTTTCCAAAAACGGAAAGACCTTATCGTCAAAATACTCTGGGTGTTCACGGGTAAGGCCAGTGATCGCTCTTTTCATTACACCCAAACTCTCCAGCGTACCTACCGTTATTATTACGCTGTCGGCCCTATTGGTAACGTTTGGCCCATAAGCCCGAACCATCCGGGTACGGGGGCGGGCTTCCGTAGGAGGAACATCGATCAGGCTGACGAAGTGCTTTACCACTAAAGGGACGAACTCGGGCATAACGTTAAGATAGAATTTGAATTCGTACGGTGTCTTCTTCGTCTCCACCCTAGCTGTAGGGGCTTTATCCGGAGCTTTCATTTCACCCTCTTCCAGTTCCACCCCTTCAAAATCGTCGGGGATATTCCCTTTTCCTTTGCCTTTCACCGGATGCTTGGGTTTTGCCGCTTCCTTTTTAACCAGAGCCTCTTCCTCTTTAACCAATGCCTTTGCCGGAGTTGTATTGCCATAAAAATCCCAAAAGCGCTCTTTCAAAGCCTTTTCCGCACCCTTTGTGTGAAGATAATCGCCAGAACAGTCTACCGTTTTTACCCCCAGCATCGAAGCGTGCAATTTGGCCCCCTTGGGTCGCGCTTTGGCTATTTCCAACAGGTTTTCATAATGATTAGGAATGGCTTTCTCCTCCTTGCCGTATGTCTTCGGGGCACAATGCACACACTCTTGATACAGTCCTTGCGACAGCTCATCCTTGCCCCATTTCTTTCGCAAAGTTTTCTTATAGTTCCCCCACGGCCGTTCCCTATATGTTTGTTGCAAATAGCCCATCATGGAACGGAACGAATGCGTTTCGGACAGCTCCAACATTGACGACTTGATATAGAAACCTTCCTCGGAACGGGCGTCATAACAACGAACCCACCGTACGGCTTCCTCATCTGTTCCCATAGAAACGGAATCACTGTCGTCGATGACCAGACGCGTGCCGGCCTTAAAGCCTTTGTCCCCGATCATCTTCATGGATTTACCAGTATGTCTATGTCCAAAAGTGTTTCCCCGTAACACCCCCGCACGGAAAGCCGCCTGTACCACCGGAGCCTTTCCCGTAGCCAATGTACCGGCTAAGGATTTTGTAGGTTTGGTATGTCGTGATTTTTGCGAAGCGAACATGGCGCATTAAGTGGAACGATGTATTAACCTTCGTTGAAATATTAGGTTCGGATCCCAAAGCAGACATTTTTTCTCAGTCTAAAGTTGTACTGGGTTTTTGATGAAATACTTCCACTTTACGTTAATAACACCTTCTTTACCGACTGAATGGCACAACTAGACATAGTACATAGAGCCCAAATATTTTTAGGAATCCGACACGGAAAGAGCGATGCCCAGATAGCGCGAAGTATCGGCTTTCACCGCAGTACCGTAGGCCGTGAAATAGAACGGAACGGCGGGCGGGAAAACTATGACTTGTGGAGCGCCCAACGCGCCCGCGATACCCGTCAGGGTATGGCCGTAACCGACAGAATGCTTTTTGGAAGCGGTGTGCCTTTTAATTCACGTCTCAGAAAGCTTAACCGCAAGTATGCCCATATATCGCATAACCATATCCATTGGTATGATCATGACCAAGACCGTTTTTTCCGTAAAGCCGAAGCTTGGAGGCATCGTCCATATGTGACAGGCAAAACCAGGCCTTTACGATTTGGTAAACCCAAAGGCGGGGATTTCGCTGTAGCCTCCGCTTTTGTTAGAGATATAGAAGTCGGAGGAAGAACTAAGTTGAAAAATCAAAAGGCAACTTCTTTACGGGAAAAAGAGATTAGGCTTGAAACTTATAAGCGTGGTTATAACTATAACAGACAACAGGCTTTCTATAATGAAAAATGTTGGCTAACGCTAGGCTCCAGCCTTGCCCTAATGACAGTAAAACCTTCCGGATTTCAGCCTTGGCCTCTTCCTATTCCAATAGTATCTTTCATTCCGTGGAAACCTTCCTCTTTTTCATCACCAAAAGTTTCTTTTCACCAGCGCGCATCACATTCGCAAAAAAGGAGTGACAGACTTTGTTGCGTTTTAATAAGATCATCCGGAGTTATTCGTTTTATGATGAATAGCCCATTACTTAACACATACTATCATCTCTTTTAATTTAATCAGTTAGCACTAACCAGTTTCGCTTTTAAATTCTCTTGGGCCCTTTCGAAATTAATTCTATTGAAATAGTTTTCGATATCCCCCATTCCATTAAGCGCCAAGCTTATCCATTCAGCCTTCACATCCCCTTCACTCAAAAGATACTCCTCTATTATTATTTCCCATTCAATACCAATTATTAAGAGTATTGCACCGACTACAATACCCGTCCTGTCTTTTCCGGATAAACAGTGAATCAGTACAGGGAACTCTAGGTCAGGGGTTTCGAATATCTTGATAATTTGATTCAGCCAAACCCTTACTTCTTTCTGGCTTGTATCATATTTTTCAATTTTGTTTGACATCGGAAAATGCAAATAGTCTGATTCGAAAACCATTGAATCTGGACCGTTTCTCAGGTTTATTATTGAAGACGCATTTCCAATTTCATTTCGGTGATCAACGAAATCAATACTACCTCCCCTAAAGAGGATATTCTCGTTTAATAACTCTTCCCCGTATATTAAATTCACAAACTCACCTACATCTCTGAAATTCACGCACCCATCCGAATAATCTAATCCCATTTTGTATACGATATATTGGTTAAGTAAATGTGACACAGTCCCCAAAGGCACTGTTATTTCATATACATCATTACCTGTTCTTTTAACTCATCCTCTTTTTCAATATAATCCAAGATTCTTTGCGAGTCGTGAAACTCGCTATTTATCAATTCTTTTAGTTCCGTATGGTCCGTTGACGTTTTAACAAACACCCCCCAAAAGTAAGGGTCAATATTTTCAAAACTCGTCATTTCATAAGAACAAGTCTCAAGTATTTGCCCTGTCTTAGTGTTTTTGTATCTATTATGATCCCCGTGTTCTTCGACTAGCTCCCAGTCTTTTAAAGCAACCGTTTGGCTATCGTTCAAAAGCATTTTACTTATAGCCAAATAGTCCTTTATTCCCTTTTTTATAAATTCGATTTGTCGCTTAACAGTAGTGTCTGAAACTGTGGGCATAATCGTTATTGTAATAGTATGTTCCCAAACACCACTCTTAAAGACCATATAATTCACCGGCAGTTGTTCTTTTAGTTCGGATATTAATTTGGGTGCGATTTCCGAATTCATTTCCTCCCTTGGGAATTCAAGGACCAACTGCCCTTGTTGCGTTAAGTGTTTGATTTCCTCAACACTTGGTGTAGCATGAATATTTTTGCAGAAAGCTTTCATTCGTAAGTTAAAGGTAGCGCTGTGTCAAATGCGCTTAAATAATAGTAATATTCCATACGCTAAGCGTATCCTCTTTTCTCTAAAAAAGCAAATTATACAAAAAACATAATTCCTTTCCCCGAACTGTGAATATTATTCAAGTGGTGTTCGGTATTCATCTCGCAAAGCGGTGTTGAGAATTATTAATGATCATCGAATTGTCATTATTCTATAAATCAGCCTCTATTGCCAAATTACTTTTTTGATCGATTTAGCATGAACAAGTTTAAATCAGTATATATCGTGATTCATGAACTTGGGGTAATTCGTTTAAGAAATGACTCTATCCACACTCTAAAAGAGTAACGATTCGTTTTCTTTCCATTGGGAAGCCGAGGCGTTAACGGCAATTAACGGGTGAGCTGTTGTGTTTTGAAATGGTTCTTTTTCCTAAATTTGAGGGGGTTTGTTCATATTTTAAACATATCTTTTATTATTTAAAACGCTAAGTCTGCCATTCGCTTCTATCTTTTTATAAATTGCGCTATGTTCAATATGGATTTACGCTGATGGATTCCTAAAAAATCATCGATGCATATTATCCTGAACTCGGCAATCAACAATTATCTAATAACAATGGTAAGACACGGACTTTTTAAGGCATTTAGAAGAAATGCCCACTGGATCGGGACATCGCTGTTCGCGTTTCTCCTGATGTTCCCCTTTCTGGCGCAGGCCGGCAGAGGCAAGGACAAGGGCTATTATGTGAAAAAGGACACTTGGGCTTCGACCTTGGTGGCCAGCAAAAAGGCTTATGTCGATTTTATCGAAAAGCTCAACTTTACCCCTGTCGCTTCGGTGGTGAAGAAACAGAAGGACAAGCCCTCGGCCATTTCGGCCGATATCAGCGACCTGAATACGATGGTATTGGTTGTTCATGGCGACAAAAACGGCAACGGCTACGATCACGGGATCTGGGGCAACGCCAAACTGATCGACAGAAAAGGCAACGTCACTTGGCTTGACGATATCGACTGGGAATCCGCGAAAGTGGGTGCCAGAAGGCCGATGAAGGGCGCCAGCCTTTTGGGCGAGAAAGCCAACGTGGGCGGAAAAGTGTTCGAGCACTGTATAGGCGCTCACGCTTACAGCGAAATCGTTTATAAGCTCGACAAAAAGTACGTGCGCTTCGAGGCCGAAGTGGGAATCGATACCCGTGGCGGTAATTGGAGAAGCAGCGCTAAATTTATGGTCCTCGCCGCTACGCCGGGCTCGGTGCTGAGTAAAGTGGCCAAGGATTTCCCAAACGAGGCTTACCTCTTTAGCAAATACGCCAAAGGTTCCGCCGACAAGTACTTGGACACTCCGGGAACGGAATTCGAGCGCAAGATCGTTAACAAGGCCTTGGGTGACCTCGACGACGACAAATTTTTCAGAGACCAGGCCCTAAAGCTGAAAGGGCAAAACGCCGGAGCGGAAGCGTTCCTCAATCTTTTTACAAAGGTCAACAGCGTTGTTGAGGCGCAAGACCGCCTTTCCATGCTCGATTTCGAGGCGATGCGCCTTTCTATCGAGAACATGAGCAAAGAGTTCAAAGGAAAATATAACGGAAAAAAATACCTGGGCGAGCTTCAGCGCAAAGAGGCTGAATATGATAAAGTAAAGAAAGATCTTTATCGTGGAGAAGCCAGCGCTATCGAGTGGATCGCCAAGACCGAGACGTTCAAGCGCGAGGCTTTGATGGCCAATCCGTTGCTTGATTTTGACAAGCTTTTGGTTGTTCGCCATAAATTGGGCAACAAAGCCAGATCCAAGTACCCTAACGCTCCGGATATGGCTTTGCCGAAAAACAACTGGAAGACCATCGGCTCTACCAGTAGCCCGGACAAGGGTTGGGATGCGCAAATCGCCGTACTCTCTAATCTGAGAGGCGACGTGGATTCGAAGACTATCTATAAGCCGGAGAAACCGCATGCGATCACCGATTTGGATTTGCACTTCGACGCCGACAAAATCATGTTTACTTCGGCTACGGACAAAGGCCGCTGGGGACTTTTCGAAGTGGATTCAGACGGATCCAACCTCCGCCAGATCTCCCCTACCAAATACGACGACCTTGACTTCTACGACGCCTGCTACCTTCCGGACGGAAAAGTGGCTATGGTATCGAACGTTTCTATGCAGGGTGTACCTTGCGTAAACGGCTCCGACCCTGTGGGCAGTATGTGTAAGCTTGATCCGGAGACCCGTAAGTTCAAGCAGATCAACTTTGGTCAGGATAATGACTGGGATCCTGTAGTGCTTCCGAACGGACGTATTATGTACCTGCGTTGGGAATACACAGACAACGTGCACTACTACACCCGCGTATTGATGCATATGAATCCGGACGGAACCGGAAAAAAAGAATATTACGGCAGCGCCTCGTACTGGCCAAACACCATCTTCGACGCCAAGCCGATTCCGGGACATAAGACCAAGCTTATCGGTATCGTATCGGGCCACCACGGCGTTGGACGTTCGGGCGAGCTCGTAATCTTCGATCCGGCCGTAGGACGTTTCGAAGCCGACGGCGCTATCCAGAGAATCCCGGGCAGGGGCAAGAAAATCGTTCCTATCGTAAAAGACCGTTTGGTTGACGGCGTATGGCCACAGTTCGTAAACCCTTATCCGCTTGACGGAAACTACTTCCTGGTTACGGGCAAAATGAAGCCGGGCGGACTCTGGGGACTCTACCTAGTCGATACTTTTGATAATATCACTCTTGTAAAGGAATATGAAGGCGAAGGTATCCGCGACGTGTTCCCGATGCGCAAGCGCAAAACTCCGCCGGTAATTCCGAGCAAGGTGAACCCGACTAAGAAAGACGCAACGGTTTATGTCGCCGACATTTACGAAGGGCGCGGCATGAAAGGTGTTGCCCGCGGAACGGTTAAGTCCATCAGGGTTTTCGCTTATAAATTCGCTTACAACAGATCAAAGAGTAACAACGACGCCATGGGCGTAGAGTCGGCCTGGGACGTGAAACGCGTATTGGGTACCGTGCCCGTTTATGAGGACGGTTCGGCGATGTTTAAGATTCCGGCCAACACGGCAATCTCGTTGCAACCGCTTGACGAACACGGACAAGCCATGCAGGTAATGCGTAGCTGGCTGACAGCCATGCCAGGCGAGACGCTTTCTTGTATCGGTTGTCACGAAGACCAGAACACAGTTCCGGTACCAAAGAGAACCATCGCCTCTACCAAGAGTCCGGTGGAGATCACTCCATTCTACGGCGACGTTCGTCCGTTCTCTTTCGTCAACGAAGTACAGCCGGTACTCGACGCCAAGTGCGTGGGTTGCCACAACGGAAACGACCCTGAGCTTCCTAACTTCGCCGACAAATCCACTTTGCCTTACCGCAACGTAAGCCGCAGTTATTTCGATTTGCAGAAATTCGTTCGCCGTCCGGGCCCTGAGTCTGACCTGAACGTATTGACGCCGATGGACTTCCACGCCAGCACCAGTGAGTTGGTATCGAAGCTGAACAAAGGCCACCACAATGTGAAACTTACGCAAGAGGAACGCGATCGCCTTATCACTTGGATCGACCTTAACGTGCCTTACCACGCCGATTTCTTGGGTGTGACCGAATACCGTGGCAACAACCAGAAAGACCGCCGTGTAGAGTTGATGAAGGAAATCAACAACATGGAATACACCGCCGAGGTGGAGCTAGCCAAGGCCAACGCTGCCCGCGAAGCCCGCGGACCAATCGAGCCGATCTTGCCTGAACCGGTCCCGGCCCCTAAATACAAAAAGGTAAAAGCCCGTAACTGGCCGTTCGACACCTCCAAAGCCAAGGCCATGCAGGCCAAAGCCGGTTCCGAAACCAAGACTATCGACTTGGGCAACGGACAGAGTATCGAGCTGGTGAAAATCCCGGCCGGAGAGTTTGTAATGGGATCGGAAGACGTTGACGCCGAAGCCTTGCCTAAGACTCGCATAAAGGTTAAGAAATCATACTGGATGGCAAAATACGAGGTGAGCAACGGACAGGTGCGCGCGCTTTTGCCTGAGCACAACAGCCGTGTGATGGACCAGCACTGGAAAGACCATACGCGTCCGGGCTACGAAGCCAACCGAAACGACCAGCCGGCTATTCGTGTCACTTGGCAACAGGCCAATGAGTTCTGCGAACTTTTGAGCAAGAAAACAGGCCTGAAGGTAAAACTCCCTACGGAAGCGCAGTGGGAATGGGCATGTCGTGCCGGTAGCGACAGCGATATGGCATACGGCGATCCTACAGCCAACTTTACGGCATACGCCAACTTGGCCGACGAGAGCCTCCGCGATATGGCCGTAATGGGCGTTGATCCGAAACCGATCAGCCGTAAGCGCAGCGACTTCAAATTCCACGATTACCTTCCGAAGGTAGAGGGAATGGATGACGGTGCCATGTTGCAGTCAGTTCCCGGTAAATACAAGCCGAACGCTTGGGGCCTCTACGATATGCACGGTAACGTTGCGGAGTGGACCCGTTCGGATTATATCCCTTACCCGTACACCAACAAAGACGGTCGTAACGACGGCAACCTCAAAACAGCCAAGGTAATCCGCGGAGGTTCGTTTATGGAACGTCCGCGCGAAGCCGCCGCTGGCTACCGCAAAGGTTACCCGACGTGGCAGCAAGTCTACAACGTAGGCTTCCGTATCGTGATCGAAGAGTAATAGAATCGTATTTTACCTATATAGAAAAGCAGTCGGGGTACCCTGACTGCTTTTTTGTTTTGATGAACAATATCTGATCGCTTATAAAGAAATAAAACTGGCTGGGTTTAGAAGGCTAAAAAGCAGATACCAAATTACCATCAACGAATATTCCCCTTATTAAAGCGAAATTAGATTTATATAACTTCGATTCATTTTTAGTTATAATTTCGGGTCCCTGAAATAAGGTATGTGATTTTTGTATAACGGTTAATTCAGTTCGATTAAATGGCTATGGATTCTGAAAAAATAATAAGATCCGCGATTCTACTTTTTTTCACACTAGTAACACTCTCCACCAAAGGTCAAGTTTATACGATAGCGGAGGAGGATTATGAAAACGTATCGTTTACCCAGGAGATCCACAAAGATATATCGAAATATGTGGGCGTATATACGTTTGGCATGTCCGAATCAGAAACTCTTCTTGTGATAAACACGCACGGTAATGAGGTGGTCGCCCAAATCAGATCTTTTGAATGGATCATGGACAGTAACTATAAAACCAACGGTTACAAACATATTTTTCAAACTCTAAGCAATGTTAGAATTAAAAACGGACGACTAATCTCGGACGAACTGGAAGGGCAATTTGTCAACGTAAAAGAAAAAAACTTTAGTGGATCCGCACTTTTAACGGAACGAGTCTCCTATAAGGAAATCGTAAACCTTGCGTTTGGCTTTAAATCAGAGTCTCTCGACGATTATTATTCCGGTGATTATCAATTCGCTTCCTATCGTTTATTATCGAAGGAAGAACTTATGACCTATTCGAAAGAGGAACTTCGGATTATGAGAAACGAGATCTTCGCCCGGTATGAATATGATTTTAAATCGGGCGGAGAAATGGAAAAATATTTTGAAAACCAAGAATGGTATAACCCTAATAATAAAGATGTCGCCAGTCTTTTGACAGACTTTGAAATAAAGAACATCAAATTAATCCGATCCTTGGAGTAATCGTTTTTTTAATCCTCCGGAGCTTCTTTGGGCTTCCATTTGGGGATCGAAAAATTATCGATATCCATAAAAGTGTGGTCAATATCTTTATTCAACGCATAAACCCATCTGAATACGTGTTCGGCGACGCTCTGCCATAAAGAAACCCCGTACGGTTCGCCCATATTCCTGAATTCGATAATCGGGGCTTTGTGTTGCATCTGTGGCCCCACTGTGTCCATTTGGCTTCCCATAGCTCCCATCGTATCCAGTTGTAAGCGGAGTTCTTCCGCTCTCGGATTGTCACGGAGCGTAAGCAAATCTACACCGTGTGCCATACCGTGCATCCATTTCCCTATGCTGATATCGTTCATCAGAAAGCGTCTGGATTCGAATTTCTTGATTTCGTGGTAAAGTCCTTCGGGAAACAGTGGCGAGTCCAGTCCTTTGGTATTAGTTTCAAGATAAGACGTAAGTATGCTGGCGATTTTGTGCCACTCCATAGCATCGTTTTGACTCAACGACTCGACTAGCTCGGGATCAAGACTCTGGAACATGGAACCGAAATCCGTGCGGGATAACATGGGCGAAAATGAACGCAAATATTTGGGAATCTCGCGGGCGCCGAACTTAATGTAAAAGCCAATCAGCAACAGCAGGCCTTCAAGTTCCGGCGACAAATCAATGGCTTGCCCCATAGCTTCGATTTGGTCAAGCAAGCTTCTGGTATATTCGCCGTACATCTCGTCTTGGTCGCCGTAGCGCGAATCCTGTATGCGCATAATATGCCTTCTTCCGCCCGCCTTTTGTAGTCGTGTCTCTTCGTCTTCGTCCGTTGCCGGGGCGGCAATATCGGAAAAGGCTCTTCGGATACGGTCTAACCTAATCCCCGCCGTAAAATGAAAGTTACCGTTGAAGATGTTATTACTCCAATGCCTATAAAATTTGAAGAGCGTTTGTTCGTAGCCGGGGACTATAGTGCCGAAAGGGGCAAGCTTGGTAATGGGTAAACCCTCGGGCCTAACACGACGGGCATTTTGGTTCAAAGTCCTCATCAGGGCCGTCAGCGTAGCGAAACACTCTTGCAACTCATGAAACCCTTTAGGGCTTTCTTCGAAGGGAGCGGTCACGAATTCCACATAAGCGATCTTGTTGGTGGCCCCGACATCGGTTTGCATCTCGAAATTTTTTCCTTTCAGCAAAACCTCCCGCTCATGAAAAGGCTCAAACCGTGACCGGGCGCAGGGAATACGCTCCTCATAACGCTCGATTTCGTGCGCATGGTTCCGTATGGGATTATAGTCCACCTCAATCTCAAAACCCACCGCCCTTTGTATCACTTCCTTTTTATTGAAAATCCGGTCATGCGCCGCTTTTCTCTGAAGCATAAGGGGCGATTCAGAGAAACGGTCCTCGCCCCCTTCCCTACTTTTTGAATGAGTATTCGTCTTATTTGCTTTATGGTGGAACACGCAATATTCAAGGCAAAAAAGGGGCCTGACAAAAGATGGAGATCTCTATTCCACGCCTCCGCCTACGGCCCTATAAATCCCGACAAGTGTTTGCAAGCGATTGGATTCGGCCTGAATCAATGATAATTGCACATTCAAAAGCGCCTCCTGAGCGGTCAGGATATCCAGATAGGTGGCGTTGCCGTACTCCATCAACTGTTCGGCGATAACAAACGCGCGGCTTAGGTGTTCCTCCTGACGGCGCAATTCAAGCAAACTCCGCTGATAAGCGCCATAACTTTCCATCAAGTTACTTAATTCGGTACTGGCTTCGAGCAGTGTCTTTTGGAAATCCAGCAAGGCTTCTCTCCGTTGAGAATCGGCGATCTCTTTCTGGGTCCTCAATTTTCTGGTCATAAAAATCGGTTGCGTGAGCCCTCCTATCAACGTATTGAACAATGAACTGGACGTAAACCACTTGTCGAACTCCGATGATTGGAAACCGCCCATAGCCGAAATGGTGAGGGTCGGGTATAACGATGCTTTTGCGATATTGAAATTCTCAAATGCGGCCCGGAACGCCAATTCCGAGACCTGTACATCGGGCCTGTTCCGCAAGGCTTCCACCGGCACTCCGACATCCACTGTTTCGGGAGTGCGTTGGTCTTCCACCGTTCCCAGGTTCATAGTCTGCAATGAACCTCCGGTAAGCATAATCAAGGTATTCGTGGCCATGGTCACGCTGCGTTTGTTTTCCTCCAGCATTACCCGGACGCTTTCCACTTGGGCTCTCGCTTGCTCCACGGCCAATTGATTTGACATGCCGGCGTCAAAAAGCCTGATCGTTGAAATAAGTCCTCTTTCACGCAAAACCAGAGTTCGCTCAAGGAGAATACGGCTTTCTTTCAGGGCTATTAAGGCATAGTAAGCGTTTGCCGTTTTGGCTACCAATTGGGTTTGCATCAGTTTTTTAGCCGTCACCGATTGCTGAAACTGCGCTTTGAGCATTCGCTTGGCGCTGGTTATTTTCCCCCAGATATCAGCTTCCCAACTCAGCGCTCCGGAAAGGGTATATTGTTCGCTAGGCGCAAACTGAAAAGCGCTCGAAAGATCTTGGTGTTCCACTTGCCCGCTCAAACTTAGCGTTGGGATATATCCAATCTTACCCTGCTTAAAGGAGCTTTGCGCCTGCAATACCCTCTCGTATGCGATCTGGTTGTCATAATTGTTTTGAAGCGTGCTGTCTATAAATTTCCTCAGAAGGGAATCCGTAAAAAAGGCTCGCCAGCCGTAATTCCCGACGCGTAATCCTGACCCGCTCAAGGTGTCCAGACTAAACAAAGGAGGCTCGTCGTATTCAGGCGCTTGGAATTTCTTTGTGACTAAACACGAAGACAGGCTTCCCAAAAGGAAAATGAGCCCAAAATACAGAACTTGTATATACGAACGCTTTAGTGTCTTCATCACTGAGGTTTCTTCTTTAGCAAGCGTTCCTGAGTCCATTGGCAAAGGACATAAAGCGCCGGAATAAAAAACACCCCGACAACGGTACCCACAAAGAGACCTCCCGCGGCGCCTGTGCCGATAGACCTATTGCCGTGCGCTCCCACTCCGTCGGCGAATACCAAAGGCAACAGACCCAGTATAAAAGCAAAAGCCGTCATCAATATCGGACGGAGCCTTTCTTGGGCGCCTTCCACAGCGGCTTCTATAATAGGCAATCCTTCCTCCCGTCTTTGGCGGGCGAATTCCACTATCAGAATGGCGTTTTTGGCCAAAAGCCCGATCAGCATCACCAGCGCTATCTGGAAATAGATATTGTTCTCCAAACCGGTCAAATACGTAAACAGAAACGCTCCCGACACGCCTATAGGCAAAGAAAGCAAAACGGCGAAAGGCAGGAAGTAACTTTCATATTGGGCCGAAAGAAAGAAGAATACAAACAGGACACTCAAGGCCAGAATTATGGGCGCCTGCCCGGCGTTGGCCACTTCCTCTCGCGTAATTCCACTGAAAGCAATATCGTAATTGTCCGGAAGCCCTTGGGCCAATTCCCTTATGACTTTGATGGCGTCGCCCGAACTGTAACCGGGCGACGAAGAACCGTTTATGGTTACGGAGTTGAAAAGGTTGAACCTGTTCAGTGTCTGCGGGCCGTACACTCTTTTCAAAGAAACAAACGCGTCGATCGGGGCCATATCCCCTTGGGCGTTGGTCAGGAATACCTGGTCCAAAGAAGCCTCGTTCTTACGGTACCTGGGGTCCGACTGCATAAATACCTTATAGGGTTTGCCGAACTTGTTGAAATCCGACACATAAAATCCGCCGTAGAAACCCTGCAAAGCGCCGAAAATACTGTTGACGCTTATTCCGGCCCGTTTGGCGCCTACCACGTCTATTTCCACTTCGTATTGGGGAAATCCGGTGTTGAATGAGTTCGAGGCAAAAGAAATAGCCGGCGATGAGGACAGCTTGCCCACGAAATCCTTCGCCACAAGGTCGAAAGCGTTTAGGTCTCCGGCGGTTTTGTCCAGTAACTGCATCTCGAAACCGTCGGCGCTGCCATAGCCCGGAACGCTAGGCGGAGTAAAAAAGATAATATTGGCGTCGCTAACCTGACTGGCCCTTATATACAGATCCTTGATTATATTATTGATATCGCCCTTTTTGCTCAACCTCGACTTCCAATCAGTAAGGGTAATAAAACCCAAAGCGTACGAACTTCCCGCTCCCGAAAAGAAATTCACGCCTGAGCTAAACGTGATATTCTTTACGCCATAAGCGCCTTTTATTATTTCCCTCAATTCCTCAGTAGCCGCAAAAGTCCGGTCGAGGGAAGCGGCCAAAGGCAATTCCATATTGATGAAAATGACTCCACGGTCTTCCGAAGGCACAAAACCCGTAGGCGTCCGTCCGTTCACCCATACCAACATAGCAATGCAAAAGACCAAAATCACGGCGGTAACCCACTTCAACTTTATAATCTTATTTACGGCCCCGGTATAACGGCTTTTGACCTTTTCGAAAGCGACATTGAAAGCCGTAAAAAAACGATTCTTTTTGCTTATTCCTTCCTTTGCGGCGCTTCGCAAAAAGATGGCGCACAAAGCGGGGCTCAGGGTCAGGGCGTTGACGGCCGAAATAAAAATGGCGACAATAAGCGTCATACCAAACTGTTTGTAAAACACGCCCGCAGGCCCCTTGATAAACGTAACCGGAACGAAAACCGCTCCCATCACCAAGGTTATGGAAATTATCGCTCCGCTAATCTCGCTCATCGCTTCTTTCGAAGCCTTATTCGCGTCTTTGGCCCCTTTTTCCAGCTTGGCGTGCACGGCTTCGACCACTACGATGGCGTCATCCACCACGATTCCTATTGCCAAAATCATCGCGAACAGTGTGAGCAGGTTCATGGAAAAGCCCAGCAATTCCAGAAAGAAAAAGGTACCTATAATGGACACGGGGACGGAAATGGCGGGAATCAGAGTCGACCGGAAATCCTGAAGGAATATGAAAACCACGATAAACACCAAGACAAACGCCTCGGTCAAAGTCTTTACAACCTTGTGGATGGAAGCGTTCAGAAACGTGTTTGTATTATAGTTAATCACATAGTCTATGCCTTTGGGGAAATCCTTCTTCAGCTCCTCAAGTTTGGCGACAATGGCGTTGTTGATGTCTTGGGCGTTTGACCCGGGCGTCTGGAACATACCGAAAATTATGGCGGGGTTTCCGTCTGACCGCGATACGGACGAATAGGACAATGCCCCAACCTTGACTTCGGCGACATCTTTCAGGTATAAAAACGAACCGTCTTCCGACGCCCGCAAAACAACATTCTCGTATTCCGATACCTGATTATAACGCCCTTTGTACTTCAAGACATACTCAAACGCCTGTCCCGAATTTTGCCCGAAGGCACCCGGCGACGCCTCTTGGCTTTGCTCCTGGATAGCTTGCGCTATTTCCGAAGGTTCTATCTCATAAACGGCCAACTTGGCGGGGTCCAGCCATACTCTTATCGAATATTCTTTCCGGCCGAATAAGGAAACATTACTTACGCCCTCGATCCGCTTCAACTCCGGCAAAACGTTCTGGTTGATATAATTATCCAGATAAACGGCGTCGTATTCTTTATTTGTAGTGAAGACAGAGGCGTACATCAAGGCCGAATTCTCCTGCTTTTCGGTAATGATTCCTTGGCGGATCACTTCGGTGGGCAATACCGAATTCGCTCTGGCCACGCGGTTTTGGACGTTCACCGCCGCGATGTCGGGGTCCGTTCCCTGTTTGAAGAAAACCATAATCGAAGCGCTTCCGGTATTGCTGGCCGTAGAAGTAATGTAAGTCATCCCTTCCACTCCGTTTACCTGTTCTTCGATTGGGCTCACCACGCTTTTAAGCATTGTCTCGGCGTTCGCTCCCGGATAAGAGGTCGAAACCTGGACTGTCGGCGGGGCGATATCCGGGTATTGGGCCGCCGGAATAGTATAAATACCGATAAGACCAAGAACCACCGTAATGATCGCGATCACGGACGACAAAACGGGACGGTCTATAAATCGATTGAACATAGGCGTTAGTTAAATACGGTCTTGACGGCCTTCGCTATACTGTCGGCCTTTACGGGAATAGGCTTGATGCTCATGCCCGGGCGCACCTTGATGATCCCTTTGGCCAAAACTTTCTCTCCTGACTTCAGCCCCCCGTCGACTATAAAAAAACCCGGAACTATGCCGGCAATCTTTATCACACGCTCTTCCAACTTCCCTTGCGGGCCAACCACAAATATTTTCTTTTGGTCTTGGGTTTCGAAAGTCACTACCTCGGGAACTGCCAGTACTTGTTTGTAGGGTTTCGGAACGTGTATTTTTCCCGTGCTGCCGTTGCGCAATAAGCCATCTGGGTTTTGGAACGTCGCGCGTAACCGGACCGATCCAGTCATCGGGTTTACGTCGGACGTGGTCGATCGCACGTCTCCCAAATCGCCGTAAAATTTTCCGTTCGCCATCTCAAAACGTACGCGAGGCATGTCCTGAACTTTTTTGTTCAGCGTTTTGCCCTCAATGGCGTTCATAATTCTAAGTATGCGCTGTTCGCTCAAAGCGAAATAAATATATACACTATCGATTGCGCTTAGGCTCATCACTGCATTCGTGGAGCTGGGCCCGACCAAAGTCCCCTCCCGCCAAGTTATCGGCCCGACTACCCCGTCTACAGGGCTTAGCACTTCGGTGTAGTCCACCATCGCCAATTGGCTTTCGTAGTCTCGTTTTGCCTGCTCATAAGTGGCGATACTGGCCTGCAAACTGGCTTCCGCCGTAAGCAACTGCACAGGCCCGACGACTTTTTCACGCACCAAAGGCGTCAGGCGTTCGACTTCGATTTTTGCCGTCTCCACATTCGCTTTTGCCGTTTTGATCGCGGCGAAAGCGGCGGCCACACTCTCGCCAAGAGCGTTCGATTCCTGAACAAAAAGACGTTGGCCTTTGCGAACGTAATCGCCCTCATCCACCCACACCGAATCGATATAACCCGCCACTTTCGCCATTACGGGAACCGTACGAACACCCTCGACCGTAGCCGGAAAAGCGTCGTAACCCACATAATCGGCGGGAGTAACGGTAATGACGGGCAGGGAAAGCTGATAGGCCCCCTGCGCCGGCGCTTCTTTCTTCTTTGAACAAGCTTGTAGTATTGCGAAAGCCACAAAAATCAAAAACGGAGGACACTTGTACATACACTTTTCTGTCTGAAAGCGGATTCTTTAGGGTTTCGAAAATGGAGTGACGTTTCTTTTCAAAACCAATAGGTGTAACAAATCCCATCGCGTTATGTTGGCCGTTTACCTTCCCTGTGGCGATCAAAAATAAATTGTGGAACCAGCCACTTACAATCTTGATGGCAAGGCCATCCTAAAGAAAATTTTCAAGTATTTTTTTTCAGGATTAAACCTTGTCGCTGTATTTTAATCAAAACCACATGAGAATATTTATAATCCTGTTTTTGGTTTGTGCTAGTGTAAGTTCCTATGCACAAGAAGGCGCCGAGCTAAAAGCCACCATAGTCGGTTCCGGTTCTCCAAAGTATAACCCCGACCGCTCGGGGCCTTCGGTTCTTGTCAGTTATAAGGACACGAAGATTTTGGTCGATATGGGAAACGGCACCCAAGCGAACCTGGACAAAGGCAAAATCCGGATGAAGCAATTGGATGGCCTACTTTTCACTCACCATCATTTGGATCATAACGAGGAGTTTACCCCTATTTTTATCCGTTGTCTTTTGGGCGGAAACAGGTTTCTGGTCGCCGGTCCCGCTCCTACTTCAGGTTTTGTCTCTTCGATCATCAACTTATATGACGAGGATATAGAATACAGAATGAGAAAAAGCGGCCGGACGCTGAATGACGTTAAGAATAACTATGGAGTAAAAGACTTGAAGGGTGGCGAGACTTTTACAATCGGCGAAATCAAGGTAAGTAGCGCTAAAGTGAACCACTCCATTCATACGGTGGCTTACAGATTTGACGCCGGAGGAAAGTCGATCGTGATTTCCGGAGACTTGGTCTATTCCCAAAGCTTGCCGGCCTTGGCCAAAGACGCGGACATTCTGATTATAGATTCCGGCGGAGCCATTAAAAAAGGCGGAAGGAAAAGAGCTAACGGAGGCTCGGGAAAAAAGCGGGCGGGAAATAAGGAAAGGGCCCATGTTACGTTGGAAGAAAGTTCGCTTATGGCGAAAAAATCCAATGTCAAAGCCTTGGTGTTAACCCATTTTGTAAATGCCGAAATAGACGAAGAGGCGACTGTAAAAGAGTTGCGCAAGAACTATAAGGGCGAGATCATTTTTTCCGAAGACATGATGACTGTCCCCTCGGGGAAAAACATTACCGCCAGACAAGATAAGAAAGACACAAAACATCCTTACCCAATTGTCGATACAGGCATTAGTAACTATTATTCGGATGTCACCACAATCTCGAAACCGTCCGAAGGCGACGCTTTTTACGGGCAGGACGCTAACTATAACGGTCATTCGCCTTCATATACGGACAATGGGGACGGAACGGTAACGGATAATGTGACGGGCCTGATGTGGGCGAAGGATATGGGAAATAAACTGACCTATCAGGAGGCGTTCCAAAAGGCCAAGAAATCGAAACTTGCCGGTTATTCGGATTGGAGGGTGCCCACTATCAAAGAGTTGTATTCCCTGATTTTATTCACTGGAAAAGTAAAAGGGCAACATGCCGTCGATTTTTTTATCGATACAAAATACTTTAACCAACCGCTTGGGGACACCAAAAAAGGAGAACGTGAGATTGACGCTCAAACGTGGTCGTCGACGGAATATGTAGGCAAGACGATGCGGAATGACGAGACCGTATTCGGAGTGAATTTCGTGGACGGACGCATTAAAGGTTACCCCAAATACAACCCGAGAACACGTGACGAGAATAAAATGTATTTCCGTTTGGTAAGGGGAAATCCCGATTACGGCAAAAACCGGTTTGTGGATAACGGAGACGGAACGGTCAGCGATTTGGCCACCGGCCTAATGTGGCAAAAGGCCGATGACGGTTTGGCCAGAAACTGGGAAGAGTCGTTGGATTACGCCGAGAATCTTGAACTGGCAAACCATAAGGATTGGCGACTGCCCAACGCCAAGGAATTGCAAAGCATCGTGGATTACAACAGATCGCCCAAAACGGAGAAATCGCCCGCCATTGACCCCATTTTTGGCACTACAGAGATGACGGATCCTGAAGGCAACACAGGCCAATATCCGTATTTCTGGACAAGCACTACGCACTTGGATGGCAAAAACCCGAACGAAAGCGCCGTGTATATCGCTTTTGGAGAGAGCCAAGGCAAAATGCGTGGCAGATTGATGGATGTACACGGAGCGGGGAGCCAAAGAAGTGACCCAAAAAGTGGTAATAAGAGTTCGTATCCTCAATTTTTCGGTCCGCAGGGCGATGTCCGTTATGTGTATAATTTCGTGAGAGCCGTAAGGAATATTGACGGAACGAATAACCTGAATACCGAACCCGGGATTAAAACCGAAACGCCTAAAACGGAAAAAAAACAAAAGTCTTCTTTTTCAAAAATGCTCCAGCGAATGGACACCAACCGCGACGGGAAAATATCCAAGCACGAAGCGAAAGGAAAGCTCAAAGAGAATTTTTCCCGAAGGGATAAGAACCGGGACAATTATATTACCGAGGATGAAGTCAATAAAAGAAAATAGAGTGACAATGGGTTTCGGGCATTTTTAGTGCTCGATGCCTCGGTTTGAACCAAAGATAGCTTATCCAGAAAGGCCGGTCAAAGGGTTATAAAGAACAAACCCGTCTTTCGAAATTCTCGAAAGACGGGTTCCCAATATTTTTATTTCAGCCAAACAGGGTGCCTACCGGACTTACTCCTTCCCTCTAAAATTCAAATCGGTAAACCTATACCCACGCTTATTCCAGCTAAAGAATGTCAGCTTCTTTCCAGTTTTAGCGAAGGTGATTGATGGATAAACGGCGACACCACGCTCTACCGCCGTTTCTATGGCATTACCGTCTTTGTCAATCCTCACGCCACGGAGAACGGTTGACGCCGGAGCACCAGTCTGTTTTGGCGAAGGGTTGTTGATTAAGCCGGTATTTTCCGGATTGTCATTCCAGAAAAGGTAAAGTTTGTCGTCGTCGATATGGCTGGTGAAAGAGGCGAAAACATCTTTTCCCGTACCGTTGCCCTGCGATTTGGAAATCACTTTACTCCATTGGACATCGCCGTTTTGGTTGACACTCGTCACCAATATTGATTTATAGGCGTATTTCTTCTTTAAAGTGGAAGCGGTGTTAACTTTTTTAGCGTTAAACTTAATCGAGAAGTCCCTGCCAGGCTCCACAGAGCTCGTTATCACTTGTTCGGAAATAATAATGATACCGCCGTCCGTTTTCGGGATCAATTCTTTGTTCACCAGATTTTTTACCGTATGCACCCTTTTTTCCTTGGGCTTCATCTCCATAAGTCCGCGCTCTTTCAGGCTACGGGCTTCCATTGCCGTAGTTTCCCCAAAGGGTGAATAAGCTTCAGCCACGATACGTTCGGTATCGGAATTAATTACTTGGGAGAAAACTCCGTCATAACCTTTTTTTGGATCGGGATTAATTGAGTAAAAGCCGGCGCATATGATTTCGTCGAAACGGTTGCGTGTCAGTCTTAGGTTGTGCAGGTACCTGTCTGTAGAGAAAATCGGATAAGTCCGTTCCAGTTGCCCTAAACGTTCGTAACGGAAAATCCGATAACGATAGTTAGGAACCCCGGCGCGGTCAAGCATACGCACTTCCTTGAAGTGTCTGCCCAAAATCAACACATCGCCGTTGTTGTACAGGTTCACTTGCTCGAAATCGAATAGTTCCGACGGGTATTGCAGTTTTATCGTCTTGCGGTACATTTCGGTCATAATGGCGTTATACACCACCATTTCCAGCTTTTCGTTCTCGCCTGTAGCGTCGGCGTCCGTGCTTAGCACCATTAGTTTGGTATTGTCTTCGGATGTTTTAATCCAGAACTTGCCGTTGTCGTTTTGGGCGTTGCTTCCCGTGCGCCTCTCGCCTATTTTCATGGCGGTGTATTCCAGTGTTTCTCCGGATTTCTTATTGATCGTCTGGATAAACAGCGATCGCTTATCCCTCTTCATATCCAGATAGGAAGAAAGATACCTAATCTCACCGCCGTGCAGTACTATGGCCTCAAACTTCGTTCGCCTTTTGTTCAGTTTGGCCGGAATCCTGTGGCTAGTCACCTTGCGATACTCCTTGTCGTAAATGTCAAAAAAATATTTGTCCGGATCCGAAAACGATTGTCCGTGGCTGTAGCCGTAATAGCCGTCCTCGTCCATGGCCACAATGTCCATAGGAAAAGCTTTCTTGGCGTAATGAATCGAAGGGCCCTTAACGGTTACAAAATCCTTTGCGACAGGTTGGGCTTGCGCAATGGCCGTGACTAACATCAGAATGGACAGCAGAATAATTCTCATAGATAAAACGCTAAAATTGGCCCGTATAGGCCGTAGAATAATTTTGGCAAAGACACCGGCTATTAGCAGAACGTTGCCGAACGTCCGTTAGCGTGTCCTTAGACTCGTTTTGTCCGCAAGTTATTCATATTCATTAAGGCCAATTTCAATTTTTTTCATATTTTTTTACTAAGCCTGTAACTTCTGTCGCCTTTGCGCGTCCTCCTTCCGATATGAAAGTAAACGAGTTTTTGGATATCATCACGCCCATGCAACGGAAACTGTTCCGTTTCGCCCTTCGCCTTGTCGATAACGTCAGCGAGGCCGAGGACGTGGTACAGGACGTGTTCCTGAAGCTCTGGAAAGACCCCGCCCAGCTCCGCAAATGCCGTAACGCCGAGGCTTGGTGCATGACTATGGTCAGAAACCGGTCGTTGGACCGGCTTCGTACCGAGGTGAAGCGAAAGCATATCGACATAGTCGAAGCTTGGAACTTGAGCCACCCGGGGCCAACGCCTCACCAAAGCGCCGAGCAAAACGAAACCATGGCCCGGGTAAAGGGCATTATCGCCGACCTACCGGACCAACAGCGTGAGGTGTTGCATCTCCGCGACGTGGAAGGTTACGCTTATGAGGAAATAGCGGATATGACGGGAATGAATCTCGGCCAGGTAAAAGTAAACATCCATCGCGCCAGACGGAAAGTCCGCGAACAGATGGAAAATCTTCCCGAATAATGGGACAAGGTTTTACTGGTCTGAGGTATTAGCAGTCTTAGGTATTAAATACTAGACTCAGTATTGTACCGAATACTTAATACCTAAGACCAAATACCAACAAAAAAGAAACGACACGATATCGATATGGAAAGGATAAAAACTCTTTTGGAGAAATACTGGGACGGTGAAACTTCCCTGGAGGAGGAAAAGGAGCTTAAGCAGTACTTCAACAGCCCGAACGTGGCTGAAGGACTGAAGCGCTACGCTCCGCTGTTCGCCTTCTACAAAGAGGAACGGAAGCGCGAACCGAGAAAAGACTTGGCCTCAAGTCTCGGCCTCCGCGCCCGGATTATCCCCATGCCCCATTTCGGACGCGTTGCGGTAGCGTTGACTCTCCTTGGTGTATTGGCTTACGGCTTATGGACGAATCCTTTGAAAGATGAGACCCCGGCCATGGCCAAACACGTAGTAATCGACGATCCTGAACAGGCATACGCCGAACTGCGCAAAGCCTTGGCGATGACGGCTTCTTATCTCAACGAAACTGAAAAAGTGACCTCCCCAATATCCGAACTTTCGATGATGAAAAAGTACGGAAGTTTATCCACTAAAGGAGGTTCAATAAAAAGTAAAGAGTAAAGAGTATAGAATCTGTCTGGCTATCACTGGAAACCTCTATTAGGTATTCGATCTTGATTAGCGGCACAGATAAAGTACCCAATACTTAATACCAGTTACCTAAGACCTATTCGATATCCGGAATCAATGGGCACTTACAGACGACTAAAACGACCTGAATATGAAAACCTTAATCGCATCTCTAATGATATTTTGCGCTGGTCTTAGCTCGGCTTTTGCGCAAAGCGCTTTGGATAAATTCTTCTCCGAATATTCTCGAGACGAGCGCTTTACAGTTGTCGAAATCAAGCCCCGACTATTCAGCCTAATGGCCGAAGTCGCCAATGACGACCAAGACGATTTCGATAGCGTAATCACGAACCTGACAGGCTTAAAAGTCTTGGCCGCCGATAACGTAACGAATGGATTGACCATGTTCAAGAAGGCGGGTGCCAAACTCGAAAAGAACCGATACGAGGAGCTCCTTTATGTTCACAAACCCAACAAAACCGAAGTTCGCTTCTACATCGATGAGGACAAAAGCGGTAAAATCAAAGAACTGGTTCTGCTCTCGGCCTCACCCACCAATTTTGTGATGCTAAGCATCACCGGTAACCTGGATCTTGACAAGATCTCCAAGCTCTCCGGTAGCGCTGATATCCCAGGAATGGAAGATCTCGATAAAGTCGGGGGAAAGAAAAAGAAGGAGTAGAGAGTCCAGAGTAAAGCGTAAAAAGTACTGGAGTCGAATTAAATTCCGCTTTGCGTTTATTTGTAAATCGCTGATTAACAACTTACCGAAACAATATATACCCAGACTATTTACGCTCTACTATTTACCTTGTACTGATTTTTAGAACAAACCATTAAATACGATAAGCATGAAAGCCACAGTTATAGCCAAATCGATTACCGCTCTGTTTCTTTTTTCGATGTTCTCCACACTGAGCTATTGCCAGAGCAAATATTTTGAGGAAATCCGCAATGAGTTCGGAAAATACGACGGCGTAAACACTATGAGCGTATCCGGAAATTTCCTCGGTATGCTTTCGCTGTTCGGCGAAGAGCAGGACAAGGAAGTCAGCGAGTTTATCAATAGTGTTAAGAGTTTCAGCTTTATGACCGTGGACAAGGAGCTTCCTGACCTCAAAGGCAAACTGAAAATTGACGATGTGGTACGAAAACTACGCAAAGACGGCTATGACGAATTAATGACGGTAAAAAGCAACGGCAACAAGGGAGGTGACGTGGACGTGATGATAAAAGAGGCCAAAGGACATGTGCAGGGCCTAATCTTTCTGGTCCGTTCCGACCGAAATACCGTAGTGTTGGAAATGGTCTGCGAACTGAAGCGCAAGCACCTCAAAAAAATCGTCAACTCTATGAAAAGTGACGGAATGAATCTTAACTTTTAAAATTTAGAAAAGAGTCCAGAGTAAAACGTAAATAGTTCTTTGTGAATACATTCGTAAAAGAAAACGTAGAGACGGTAATTCCGCCTCTACGTTTTTTATGTATCCAGTGCTCTCTGCCCTTTACTTTTTTCTCATTTAGAATAATCCCTTATTCCGGACTGTTCCAACAGTTTAATTGCCGCGTTTTGGATTTCGAACAACTCGTTGTCGTTCGCGAAGTCTTTAATAGCTCCCAGCGCCCCCGTATATACGTGGGTAAAATCCCCTATCGGGAGGTCGTAAGCCTCGGGCGTTAGGGGATCTTTGGTAGGGTCTACAGCCAAGAACCACATGGAACTCTCCAATGCTCCGTCACGCTTGAACATATTCTTGTGTCCGTCCTCGTCATCACGGATTTCATCCCAATCCAATCCCCCCTTTATCATCCTTTTCGACGAAATCATCTCTTGGGCCCACACAAAGGCCGCTTTGTTCAAGCGTAAGTTCATCATTGGTTTGTCCGTTAGTCCTAAGCGGAAAACAAGACGCAAAAAGGTATTGTTTCGTCGCCTCGCCTTCCGTTAGTACTTTGGACTATAGCTTTACGTCTGGCTTTTCTTTCTTCAACATCATCAGGATATGCGCCGCCGTCCAGCTGAAATGCTTGGCATTCAGCCCTTCGGCCGTTTTCGGGTTGTAGTTTTCCCTTACTGGAGCGTTGCCGAGCAAGCCTTCGGCGGTTTCGATAAATTTACGTGTTTGGGCGTTGGCCTCTTCAGTAAAACCGTAACGGCGCAGACCCGATACGGCGAAATACACTTGGTCTACCCAAACGGGGCCACGCCAGTAACCTTTAACAGGCTTTAGCTCCGGACGGGCCATAGACAAAGTAGGGAAAGGCAATTTGCCATTGAATTTCGCGGGATCCAACATTACGGATTTTACTTTCTCAGCTTGTTTCGCCGTGGCCAAGCCAGCCCATAAAGGCGACCAGCCTTCAGGTCCCTGAACCTTGATTTTGCTTTGGCCCGGAATCCTGACATCATAGTAATAGCCGTCTTCTTCGTCATACATCGTTTTGCGTACACGCTCAGCCATTTCCTTGGCTTCTTTGCGGTAGCGGGCCTCCTCCCCTTTTTCACCCAAAATTCCGGCTATTTCGGCAAGGCGATTTTTTTCATCAAATAAGAAAGAGTTCAGGTCTACGGACTCTTGGTCCAGCGACCATGCCTTCGAGTTGTTCTTCAGCATCTTCGCGCTGTCGAAGCGTACGGCGTTGTCCATACCGCTTTCCCAAGCCGCCGCCACGCGGGTTCCGTCAGTCGATCCGTATTCGCAGAGGCCGTTTTTGTCGTGGTCACGGTCTTTGGTCCACCACTCGTGATAGCGCTTTAGTTTCGGGTACATCACTTTCAGGAATTCCTTGTCGCCGGTGCGCGCGTACACTTCGGCTACGGCCCATCCGGCCAAAGGGGGCTTGGTGTCGCGCCAGTTGTGGTTTTCTATAGAGGTGTCGCGGAATACGCAGTCGGCGATCATGCCGCGTTCGTTCTGATAATCAAACATGGCCAGGATTTGGTCTTGCGCCAACTTGCCGTCGAAATAGGCCAAGGCTACGGCGTGTTTCCAGGAATCCCAAGCCCAGAAGCCGTTGAACCCGCGGTAGTGGTAAGACGGGAAAAGGCCCGAATGCTTCAGCTCGCCCGCCGGGCTCCGCCAGTTCGACACCAACGTTTGCAGACACTTTACGGCCAATCGGCGGTACGCAGGGCCGTTCGCCCAGTCGTGATTTCCTTGCGTCACGCCGGTAACGTAGCCTTCCCAGCGCTTCCGGTTTTCTTTATAGAGTTTTTCCGCGTTGGCGAAAGTTTGGGCACGGTTGGCTATTACTTTTCCGCGTTCGGCGCTGTCGAAGGTCAGGCATTGCAACACTTGGCGGTTAAGACTGGCGTTGGCTTTCAAGCTAAGCGTTTTACTTTCCTGAATGGAATATGATTGCCCGCTGAGGTCGATTTCTGAATATTCCGAAGGGAAAACGTCGAAACGTTGCGCATCGCCTTCGTAAAAAATACCCGCTCCGCCGTTTTTGGCGTCGATCAAGGCTTTCGGGCCCAGTGCGCTACCGGCCCAACGGAGATCAAAATCAATGTTTTTGTCCGAGGTGTTCGTAATCTTGGCGTTTACCAAGTTCGACCTTCCGTCAACGAAATAGAGTGTCAGTTCGACCTGAAAGTCCGCAACGCGGTACGACTGCTCCAAACGGCCGGGGAAAGCGATTTTCTTTTCGTCCCTTGGTTTGCCTAGCGATTCGCCGGTTTTCGGGTCCAGCAGTTCCAGCCTCGCCGCGCAGTCCGATAGCCAAGTGCCGTTGTTTTTGCCGGAGGAAAACGGACCGGAAAAGCCGTTTGCGCTTTTGCCATCGCCCGCTAAGGCGAACCCATGCCAAGCTCCCATATCAAAAAAGGCCACGAAGTCTTTTTCCCTTTCTTTCTTAGGGCTATGCTTCATGTCCAATACATTGGCGTAGTGGTCGGTCTTGTCGTGTCCGGCCAATTTTTTCGGTCTGGAACAGGAAGTGGCAATGAGAAGCAATACGCCGAGCAACGGCAGGTATCGTTGTGTTTTTTCGGGGGTGTAAAGCATAAGGGTTATGTTTTTTCGGCAATCTAAAAAAGGACAAAACGCCTTGCTAATGAAGGGTAATATGGTGTTAGGATTAGGGAAAATAGTACACGGAACAGTTATAGGTTTATACCAAGCCCTACTGCTATGCACTGTGACATAATTATTGGCATTTAAAAAACGATATCCCGAAACCATAAACAACTTGCTTACAACAAGCTCCGGTGTTACTTTTTGAAAGATCAAAAAGTAACCAAAAAATCTCTCAAATACGGCTACAAATTTTTCTTCCATCCAAAATCATTGCGGTTATGGAAGAAAAATAAAGGCCTGAAATTAGTTTTTTGGAACGCATTGGAATCAACAATGGCCTAACCTATGAGACGAATAAAACAAGGATAATTTAGTCAGGGTGCATATTGACATTTATGATCGAAGATGAAAATGGGGATATCATGATATAATCAAGCTCCCCGCTTATCATATTTCTCCGGCAATTTTACCCCGTTTCTGTCACTTACCCAAAGCAGGCTCGTAATCCACCACCTTTTTCCATCATAATATAATTGGAAACTGTTAATCCCTTTTTCTTCGGTATCAAGCTCTTTGGCGTAATATCCCTGAAAAACATGCGCTATTCCGTTATACTCGTCTACCGTTTTCTTCAGCTCGTATTCGATAAAACCGTCGCCTTCGTAAAAGCGCATTCCTATCCGTACAAATTCTTCCAAAGTGTAAGTCCTTAGAACTCCCCGGCCTACCGAATCATGAACCATAACCGATAACTGGGCTTTGGGAGCGAATAAAAGCCTAAAGGCTTCCCAATCCCTTTTCTCTCCCTTTTTACCGGAAATAATATCCAAAATCTCGTTTACCGTTCCGTCTACGGTTTTTACGCGTTCGGCGAACGAATCGTTTTTCACCTTTTGGGCCGATAGATTGGGCGCAGTAAAACTAAAAGCGAAGACAAACGCCAGTTTATAGAAAAATATAGATGGCTTATTCATGAGTATATGGTTGTTGGCGAAAAGAATACAGTTTCAATTTATATAAATATTTTAACACCGAATCAACTACGGCAATAAAGTTATCGAGCGATATCAACGAATAATTAAAGGGAAAGGAGCGGTACCGAAAATCGGTTTGATCTTAAAAATGAATGATATCCTTTAGCGTATTTGGTTTTCGGAAATACCCCGAAATTTAGAAGGTGTTTTTTTGATAATAGGAGGGTTAATTCGTTTCGCAAACATGTAAAGGCTATAAATATTTAATTTATATTAAAAACAATGGCTGTTTTACTGGCTATTATTTGATTTAAATAATTTAAGAAAGATATTTACGCTTATAAATTTTAGAGTGGCGGGGTTTAAATCGCTTTTTGTATAAAAATAGAACTGGCTATCTTTTTTATAAAAACCCAATTGATTATGCGGGAACACACAACAGGCAGAACTTTAATCGCTCTTTTTGCGATGGTACTGCTGGCATGTACACAAACATTTGCCGAAGGCAAGGATAAGGGGATTAATATTATACCCAAACCCGTGTCTTTGAAAACCACGGGGGAGACTTTTTCCCTTACGGAATCGACTAAGATTCTTTATTCGAAAGGACTGAAAGAACAGGCCGACCTATTGTTTTCGGCGCTTTCGCCAGCTACGGGCTGGGACTTCGCCGTAGCGGAATCCTCAAAAGCAAAAAAGGGAGCGATCAGCTTGCTCTTGACCGACAATGCCGACTTGCCGGCCGAGGGCTATAGCCTGAAGGTTAGCGCCAAGGGAATCGAGATTTTGGCGCAAAAGCCGGCAGGCGTTTTTAACGGTATCCAGTCGCTGCTGCAACTGTTGCCGGAAAACATCTACAGCGACAAGCGCCAGAGAGATATCGCCTGGGACGTGCCCGGAGTGGAGATCGAGGATGCCCCTACCTTCGCGTGGCGCGGCATGATGCTGGATGTCAGCCGCTATTTCTACGAAAAGGACTTTGTGCTGAAGTACATCGACATGATGGCGATGTATAAGCTCAACGTATTGCATTTCCACCTGATTGACGATGCGGGTTGGAGAATCGAGATCAAGAAATATCCGAAACTTACCGAAATCGGTGCGTGGCGCGGCGAAGGCGCCAACCGCTCGGGCGGATTCTATACGCAGGACGAGCTGAAAGAGATTGTAGCTTACGCCAAGGCTCGCAACGTGGAAGTGATTCCGGAGATTGAGATCCCCGCACACACTTTGGCGGCATTGTCGGCTTACCCTTGGTTGGGATGTCGCGAGATGCGCCACCGTGTACCGACTTACCACTTTATCAGCCGTGACCTTTACTGCGTAGGCAAAGAGTCGACTTTCGATTTCCTTGGCGACGTATTCAAGGAAGTATTCGAGATTTTCCCTTCCAAATACGTTCACATCGGCGGTGACGAAGCCCGTTACGACCGCTGGAAAGAGTGCGACCATTGCCAAAAACGCAAGAATTCGCTCGGTCTGAAGCATGACCGCGAACTGCAGGTGTACTTCACCAACCGCGTTCAGAAAATGGTGGGCAAATACGGCAAAACCATCGTAGGTTGGGACGAGATCGTGGAACGCGGATTGGCAGGAAAAGCCGTAGCCATGATCTGGCACAACAAGAAAAAAGCCTTTACCGCCACCGCCGACGGGCACATGGCTGTGATGGCCCTGACCGGACACAGCTACTTCGACGTGGCGGAAAGCCGTACGCCAGGAGAGGTGAAAGCCGCCACTTGGTTGTCTCCTATCAGCTTGGAGAAATCATACAGCTTCGACCCGATGCTCAAGGGCTTGGACGAGAAATACCGTGACCAGATTCTCGGCGCGCAGGCTTGCCTGTGGACCGACCAGTTTATCCACGGCACAAAGCTTCAGGAGATCCTTCCACTGAACGAAAACCGTTCGGAAGTTTACGCCGAGTACCTGACCTTCCCGCGTATGGCGGCATTGGCCGAGGTATGCTGGACGCCGAAGAGCGACCGCGCCTTTCCGGATTTCGAAGGTCGTATGGCCAGCCATTACAACCGTTACGATTTTGCCGGATACGGATACCGCGTGCCGGAGCCTAAGCTCGTTTCCAAAAAGAAAGTGTCCAACGGTTTCGAGATCAGCGTTGAAAACGTAGTGAACGGCGCCGAAATCCGTTACACTGAGGATGGTTCCCGCCCGCACTCCCACTCTAAGCTGTATACAGGTTCGGTGAAAGTGAAGAGCCTTCAGGACTTCCAAGCCATTACGGTAATCAACCGCAAGCAGTACTCGTTGCCGTTCTTCTTCCCGGAGGATTACAGCAAGTTCAAGCCTTACGGAAAACTGATGGCCAAATGGGCGCCGACGAAGATTTCGGATAAAAACTATGAGATTTTCAAGGCCAACGCCACCGGCAAGGTGAATAAAAACGGCGTTTACGAAATCGCCTTCCTTTACACTGACGGCGACAACGCTTTGGAAATCGAGAGCGTGGCGTTGTTCAAAAACGGCAAGCAAATCGGTGAGGACAAGCACGTAGGAACCGCCGGCAAGAACGCCAACGGAAACGTATACCGCTTCAGCGTGGACCAGTACGAAACAGGAGCCGGCTTCGAGATCCGCGCCAAAGTACGTGGTGCTCGTGGCAACCACAGCTACGGCGTAATCTTCATCAAACGCACCGGCGACGTTCAAGGAATTTAATATCTCCGCTAAAGAATAAACGTCGGTTAGGGTGTCCGCCGTTTAGATACACATGACACACATTACACATCCATTTTTTGCTTTTGCAAAAATCCCATATGGGGCGTCAATTAAGGCGCCCCTTTATTTATAGTTTAATCATGATAAAAGTATTTTTACTGACCTGTACGCGCATCTAAGAACACGTCCGCTTTTACCCAATACACCTCGCCTTTAGTTACACCTTTCCATCCACTTTTGGGAGGATCGCTGAGTCGTTTCGAAAAGAAAAAATATTTCCCGTCAGGAGATACATACGGGCAGAAATAAATCCAGTCATCGGAAAGAGGTTCACCAAGATCAAAATGGACAGGCCTCTGCCATTTGTTATTTTTTTTAAACGAAACGGCGAACCCTTTTTCGTCAGAATAAGTATTTGCGGTAATCAGATAACTTTCATCTGAGGAAACATAAGTACTTCTCTCCCCTTTTTCCGTATTCACCCCCGGGCCTATATTCACAGGCGTATCGAATTTTCCGTCGCCTAAATATTGTGCCCTATAGATATCGCGCTTCCCGAAACTGTCCGGACGATCCGATGTAAAATATAAACTTCCGTCCGCTACGACCACTGGATATGACTCCGCATATTCATCCGTCGATATTGGCGCACCGACTTTTGTAGCCAGTTGCCATTTCCCTCCAACTTTTTGACTCTTGTATATATTTGGTTTAGACTTTCTAGAACGCTCTTCAGGGCTTATTCCGAGGAAATACATCGTTTTCCCATCTTGGGTAACCGTAGGATCAATAGCGACCGAATTAGCCTCCTGGTTTGAGAACATCTGAATAGGCTGTGGAGCAGTCCATTTGCCATCAACCAATTCGGAATGGTGAATGACAAAGCTCCCGTTTATAATTCGGGTAAAGAATAATTCGGTAAAAGAATGGTTAAATACTGAGTTAATCTCTATACTGTCGGTATTGACTATTGAAGGCGCAAACTGTTCAGGTTTGGTGCCCGGCGGTGTTTGTCCTAAATAGGTGTTATTCGAATCAGCGGTATTGCAACTAAACAGAACCAAGCTTATTACGGCAACTGATAAAAAGTGATACACTCTGCCCATTTTTCCTTTACACTTCATAGTCAACAAAAAAGAGTTTCTATTATCCCATATACGGGACTCTCAAACCAATAGATGTCAAAATTTTTGAAATCAAAAAATTACAACTGAACTTTCGCTCTCCCTGCATTTGGGAGAGCGATTCTTAATGAATATATTTCAGGCCGACCGCAAGGCGTCAAGTTCTTCCATGGCAGCCTTTATCATCTTCAAATACAATTTTGATTTTATCGCAAAGTGATTCAGCTTCTCCTTAACCTTCAGTTTTTCCAGTTTTATGTAGGCGATCATGGAAGCGAAGATGTGGTTCAATTGGGTAATCTCCATCTTTGTGGGAGACTTGCCTAACATCGTGTTTTGCTTGAGCGACTTATGGAACTCCTCGACTTTCCACCGTTTTTGGTAGATCGCTACGATATCCTCGAAAGCCATGTTCTCCCCGTTGGTAACCAGCCATTGTTCCGCGGTCGACCGGTCCCTGTTTGTAAAGACTTGTTTGGCGAGCGTGACAGGAAAATCAACTCCCTTGACCCACACCCGCTTCACTTGACCGCTTTCAATAGGCGCATCCGAAACGTGAATGAATTTGCCCTCGTTTTTGTCCTTTTCGCTCATTGCTATATTCCTGTTGCTCTTCAGCGGGCAAACGAAAACCTTCTTGAGCTTGTAATGAATATACTTCAGCGTATCGCTGGCGGTGAACCACGTATCGAAAAGAATGTACCTGAAAACCAGTTTGTTCAGAAAGTTTAGACGGTGTAAAACTTCCAGTACCATCTCATTTTTCGTTTTCTCGCTTTTACGCTTTTCCTTCCCGTTCTTGTCTATGTATTTCACCGTCTTGTGGACGATCTCATAAGCGACCGGACAGTTAACCGTTTGTCCTTCCACGGTATTGCTCAGAAGAAAGTTAAGGGAGTTGATCCCTTTGACCGCTTTGCCTACAGTATGGTCGAAATGATAAGCTACGATGTCGTTTTCCGAGGAATGAGGCTTGTGGACAATGCAATCGTCGATACTCAAAACCGCCTCTTCGCCCTCAATACTCCTGGCGAAAGACTTCACCTCTTTCCAAAAAGCCTTTTGGTCCATGTCCGGTTGCTTGAGGAGGTCGCTGAAATAATCATGGGGAATCTGATTGTCCAAAGATGCTGAGAGCCCTGTTGAGGTGGCTTGCCCTCGACTGGCAATAAGATAATCCGTGTATAATTCAAATCCGTCTCTCCTTTTCATTTTTCAAAAATCGGTCACTTATCATATAATTTCCAAAATTGCAATAGGAAAGGCGAGCGAAAGGTCAGTTACAACTCACTATACTCTTAAATTAGGATGCTGTCGTTTAACCTAAAATCTCTTTTATCTCTAGCCCCACACGCATTTAACATCACGGCTTTTATTGGAATACAATAACCGAATCGTATCTCAGAAATAAATTTGTCCATGGCGTTATAGCCACTCACCAACACCTCTATATTATCCTGTTTTTTAGCAAGTATTTTATAACTTACCAATAAATATCAGAAAAGCCTCTGAATTACGGTTGTATATACCTGAAGTTCGTAATGGCTATTCAAGTTGTGATCCGATTTCCATTTTTCGGATCCAAAAACTTCATTGGAACAGCACCTAATTCGTAGAACTAAGACCAAATGGATTTACCCTTTAACGATTCCCCAATAAACTCTTAGCTTTAACCACTACCTATGAAATATGTACTTTTCAGCTTTTATGCCGCAGTCCACTTTTATTTGCTGGCGTTTACCTATATCAGGTATAACTCCGTAATAAACGGGTACTTAGTGTTCATTCCCGTTATGCTCTCCATAATATGCTTAGTCGCATTAGTATGTGACAAGATATTCAAACTCTCAGGGTTTGAGTTTAAGCTTTGGAAAGCGTTAGGGTATATTTCGTTCGCAATATCTTATACCTTCTTTATGTTGAAATATGTCCCCGCTATTTAAAAAAGCCCTGTTTTTCTGTGGTGTTCCTCCAAAATTTCGACCCAATAAGCTTCGTTGATGTTAGGCAGATTTCTGAATTAAAGGTATTGTTTGCCAGACTCATTCGGTCTTTTGGACGGAGTCCGAATGGACACGTTAATTATGTGCTATTGTGTTGCATTTAACTACCTTCCTTTTTTACAAAAAAAAGGATCTTTGTGAATTGTGCCCGCAAGGTGCTTTGGGGCATGCTAAAGCCTTTTTTTTAGCTTAGATTGCGAGAAGATCTACTTTAGGCTAAATCACATATCAACGATGAAAAAACTTTTTATGTCTTTGGCGCTTGTTGCGTCATTGCCCATAGCTAGTCTGAAGGCCCAACAAAAGAACACTAAGGGAAATGTTGTGGCCTACTTCGGGGAGGAAAAAAAGGTGGCTGTGCACGAAGGCACGGTATTGCACCAATTCACCGAAGGACTGTACGTTAATTCGAAACTCAATTACGGCAGAATTCCGGTGGCTAAGGACAACTTGGCCAAGCAACTGTTTGACGGGACTTTCGCGACTCCGAATGCCGGCGCCACGGCTTGCCTTACGGCCGACGGCGAAAAGGCGGTTTGGGAAAACATTACCGCCGGCAAGGACCATTTCTTCAAGAACAGGCACCTGCGCACCGGGCACCTCTACCTGAGCTACGAGTCGGACAAGGAGCAATTGGCTCTGCTGGCCACTACGGCCAACACCGCTACCTTCGTGAACGGCATGCCTCACGAGGGCGACCACTACAACTTCGGTTGGTCGTTGGTGCCTTTCCATATGAAAAAGGGAACCAACGAATTTCTGCTCACGGGCGGTCGCTTCAACAAGATGAAAGCCCGTATCCTGACGCCAAAACAGGCGATCCAATTCACTAAGAGGGATATCACTTTGCCGGACCTTATCCTTGAGGAAACCGGAGAGAAGTGGGGCTCTATCCGTATCGTAAACGCTACGGACAGGTCAATGAAAGGCTATACCATCACGGCGGCAATCGAGGGCAAAGAATACGTTACACCAATTACGGTAATCTCGCCGATGGCCGTGCGTAAAGTGCCTTTCCAAGTTGTGGATATCGAAGGCGGCGTGGCCGGAAAGCTTCCGCTTACCCTTACGCTCAAGAACCGTAGTGGAAAGGTGATCGACGAAGTTGGTCTCGACATTAACAACCGCACCAAGTTCAAGCACCACGAGCGTACTTTCGTAAGTGACGTGGACGGTAGCGTGCAGTACTACAGCGTGGCTCCTTCCACTGACAAGACTTCTAAGAATCAGGCCATGTTCCTTTCCGTACACGGAGCTTCGGTACAGGCCACTAACCAGTCCAGGGCTTATAAGCAAAAGGATTGGGGATATGTGGTAGCGGCCACTAACCGTCGTCCTTACGGATTTGCGTGGGAAGACTGGGGGCGCCTCGACGCCATGGAAGTGTTGGCCGACGCGGAACAGCTTTTCGAAACCGACCCGCAACACACTTACCTGACCGGCCACTCAATGGGCGGACATGGTACGTGGTATTTGGGTGCCACTTACCCGGACCGTTTCGCGGCTATCGCGCCTTGCGCCGGTTACCCGGAGCTGTTGGGCTATGCTAGCAACCACAAAATGTATAAGCACGCTACTGGCAACATCGGCGAAACAGCCGTTGCGGATATGTTCTCAAGGGCCCAGAACCCTACCAAGACCAAGCTCTTGGCCAAGAACTACCTGCAGTCGGGCGTTTACATTTTCCACGGCAGCGACGATACCGTAGTGGACGTGGAGCTTGCGCGCGACATGCGTAACTTCCTCGGCGATTACCACAACGACTTCGTTTACTACGAATACCCGGGCGGAAAGCACTGGTTCGGCAACAATAGCGTTGACTGGGCTCCGATCTTCGATTACTTCAAGTGGCACAGCAACCCTGCGGCCAAAGACAAGAAGCATATCGAGTTCGTGACCGCTTCTGTTGGCGTTTCGGCCAAAAACCACTGGATCACCATCCAGCAGCAGGAAGAGCCTTTCGCTATTTCTTCCGTTGACTTCACTTACGCCGAAGGCATCAAGGGAACGACCAAAAACGTTCGTACCATCATCTTCGACGCCAAAGCCTTGGAGCTTGACGGCGACGTAAATATCGAGATCGACGGACAGGCCATCACCGCTTCTGGCGAAAAAGTGATCTTGCAGAAAACCGAAGGCAAATGGTCTACTATCGCCGGTATTGACGCCAAGGAGAAATCTCCGGAGCGCAACGGTGGTTTCCGCGACGCTTTCAACAACGACGTGGTGTTCGTATACGGAACCCGCGGCAGTAAAGCAGAGCGTGAGTGGTACTACAACAAGGCCCGTTTCGACGCGGAAACTTTCTGGTACCGCGGCAACAGCACTATCGAATTGGTGCGTGACGTTGACTTCAACGCCAAGAGATACAAAGACCGCAACGTGGTAATCTACGGTAACGCAAACACCAACTCGGCTTGGAACAAGTTGCTCAAAGACAGCCCCGTACAGGTAAGAAAAGGCAAAATCACTATCGACGGCAAAACTATGTCGGGCGATAACTTGGGAGCCTACTTCGTTCGTCCTCGCAAAGACAGCGACAAGGCTTCTGTAGGCGTAGTGGCCGGCACCGGACTCAAAGGCGCCAAAGCCACTTACACTAACCAGTATTTCTTGGCCGGACCAAACTTCCCGGACCTGATGATCTTCGACGATAACGCCACCGACCAAGGTATCAAAGCCGTTAAGGTTTCGGGCTTCTTCGGCAACGATTGGTCCGTGAAGAACGGCCAGTTCGCTTGGAAAGAGGCTTTGTGATTTGAAAAAGATGGTCTTAGGTATTAAGTATTTGGTATGAGGTACCGAATAGTGTAATACCCAAATATTATTGAAGACTTGGACCAGTATTGAGATGTTGCTTTCTTGATACAGAGGTATCGATATTAAAACCGCTTCCCAAAATCAGGAAGCGGTTTTTTTTGTAAATACTGTTTTTCACCTCATCTTTTTAGCTATGAGTGGTTTATGCAACATCACTCCCCTTTTCGATTCCTCCCCTCTCTATTTTTTTTATAAAAAAATTCCAGCATCTGTAAGTAAGTATAAAATCGCAACACTTTTAAAATTGTATGGCACACGAGATTCCGGAACATATCGAGGCTCTGATAGCGAAACAGCTCAGTGATAAGCTTTCGCCCGAAGAACGGGAAACCCTTGACCGATGGAGAGAAGACTCCGTTTGGAACGATTATCACGCAACTGAAATAGAGGACGTGTGGAAAAGCGCCGAATATAATAATTCGGAATATACCGTTTCGTGGGAAAAGAACTTTAGGGAAATTGAGAAACGTGCCGAAGCTGAACGACGCAACAGAAAAAAACCTTGGCGATGGATAAAGGTCGCCGCCTCCGTGGCCATGCTGATGTCTGTAGTGACAATTACTTACCGCTATACCGTAAAGAAACCTGAAGAGACTGATGGTTTTTTGGCCAATAGCATTGAAGAAGTTTCAGTTTCTTATTCCAACGGAAAAACATTTACCGTTAATCAGAAAGACAATCTGGTCAGTGGCGGAGATACCCTTTATCGACAAAACGAGAACCTTTTGTCCGCTCACGCTGACCGGTTATCCATGAAGGCCGAGAAAGTAACGGTAAACGTACCGAAAGGAAAACGGATAAAACTAAAACTGCCCGACGGGACCAAAGTGTGGCTAAACGCCGCCACTACATTCAGCTATTATACCCGTCCGCGTAATGGAGTCCGGGAAGTGGCGGTAAACGGCGAAGCCTGTTTCGATGTCGTACATAACAAAACGCCATTTATCGTGCGTATGGGTCACCGCAACGTACGGGTATTGGGGACGGTTTTCAATGTCAATAACTATAATGGCGCCGTTGGGAGCCATGTCACCTTGGTGGAAGGCAGCGTGTCACTCTATGGAAAAGACGAACGGCGTTCCGTAAAGTTGGCCCCCGGACAACAAGCTTTGTTTAAGGACAAAAAACGGGTGGAGATCTCGGATGTCAACACCCGAAAATATATATCATGGAGAGACGATATCTTGGTTTTTGAAGGACAGAAATTCCGGGATCTTATACCCGTGCTAGAACGTTGGTATAACGTGTCCATCATTAATAACGACCCGGAATGTGAAGGGACAGAGTTTTCGGGAACCTTTTATGGAGACGAGACCGTCGCGGACATTATGAGAGCCTTCGCCAAGCAAAACGGAACCAGCTATATACACCGAAACGACACGGTGTATATCAATAAACAATATGAAGAAAAAGTAACGAAAAAGGTTAATCCTATATAGCCAAGGTTGGAACGGTCTTTAAAGACTGATGACACTTCCACCTTGCCTATAGGGTCATAAACCATTTTGAAAACACTTTTTGAAAAAGAAGGGGAGTAAAAGAATCTTTCCCAAATAACGGCAACTAAACAACAACTTGTATTTACTTATCGTCGGCGGTATCCGGTTGGAGACGGATTTAGGGACAAACACGTCATGTAGACCGGACACTCCACGATAAGTAAGACGCAAAGGTATCACTGAACAGGTCGCACTATTCAGACAGGACACCTATGCGCTTTTTGTAAACTTATAAATCCAAAATTATGAGAAACAATTTACTGAAACTAGGTTTCGGTTCCGTTTTGCGGAGCGTGACACCTTATTTTTTGGTTTTCGTGATGATCGTCGCTACGGGTATTGCCGGGGCGCATGCCAAAGACGGCCAAAGCCAGCGTTACAGCCTGAAAATCAAACAGGGAGTTTCATTGAAACAGGTGCTTGAGCAGATCACCACAAAGACGGGCTACACCTTTTTCTACAAGACCAAAGAGATAAACGTAGGCTCTGTTGTCAGTGACAGGTCGTTTTCCGATATGACCATTGACGCTATCCTGCAAAAACTCCTTCGTGAAAAGTCTTTAAGGTATGAGATAGACGGCAAGCGTATTCACCTTTACCCCAAAGACACCGAGACCGACAAGCCTGCGCAGCCGAAACAGGAAACAGGCTTTTTTATAGAGGGAACGGTGTCTGATCCCGCGGGCGAGACCATTATCGGAGCCAATATCGTGATTGAGGGAACCACTACGGGTACCACCACAGACGTGAACGGTAAGTTCAAGCTTAAGATCAAAAAAGGTGACGTACTTGTAGTATCCTACGTTGGGTTTAAATCCCAGAAAATTCTGGTCGGGAACCAGAGTGTATTCGATATCACTTTGGAAGAGGACAAAGAGTTGCTTGAAGAGGTGGTAGTAGTGGGTTACGGCGTACAGAAAAAAGTTGACCTTACAGGTTCTGTTTCCGTAGTCAAAGCCGAAGACATCTCCAAACAACCCGTAATGCAGGTTTCGCAAGCCCTTACGGGCGCTGTTCCGGGGCTTACCGCATTACAAACCAGCGGTAAGCCCGGTAGCGACGGAGCCCAACTTCGTGTACGGGGTGTCGGATCAATTAGCGCCTCTTCCACCCCACTTGTTTTGATTGACGGTGTAGCCGGTAACATCAACGGATTGGACCCTAACGATATCGAAAGCTTCTCAGTGTTGAAAGATGCCGGAGCCGCAGCCATTTACGGTTCCCGCGCCTCGAACGGTGTTATCCTGATTACTACCAAGCGCGCCAAAGCCGGCGAAACCCGTGTGGAATATAATATGTACAGCGGATTCCAAAGCCCTACTAACCTTGTGGACCCTGTGGATGCCGCCACATATTTTAAGCACATCGGGAACGAGGACAGATATAACGAATACATGAACGACCTCAACCGCGATAACCGGGACCTTTTTCCCGATACCGATTGGGTGGACTTACTGTTTTCGGAAGCCGGGACTATGCAATATCACAATATTAGCGTAAGTGGCGGAACGGACAAATTACGGACGAAAGCCTCGATCGGTTTTCAGGACCAAGACGGCAACATCGCCAATCACAATTTCAAACGTTATCAAGGTCGTTTGAACGCCGACTACACCGTAAGCGATAAGCTTCAGGTAAGTATGGACCTCAATTTCCGCCGCTCCGACGGGACTGAGCCTTCGGGTGGGAATGGTGTAAAGTCCGCCTATCATCGTGGGTCCATCGAACCTTATATGTGGAGCAACGGCCACTACGCAGATAGTGAACTGGGGGGGAACCCTGTCGCCAGTGTAAGAGAGGGTGGCTTAAAAACTAGCCAAGGCAATTATTTCAGAGCGCTGCTCAAGGCGGTGTATGAGCCAATCAAAGACCTTCGCCTGATGGCTATGTACGCTCCAGAGCACAATGAAACTTTATACGAAAAAACAAACCGCCCGTTTGGTCTATACTCAAGACCTGACTCTGATGACAATATACTTTATGGCGGGAGTCCAAGGGGTGAAATGAAGGTAGAAAACGAATCGAGAAGAAGCTTCGTGGAAAACTTCACAGCCACCGCAAGCTACAACAAAAGCTTAAACAGGCACGAAATCGGCGGGATGATCGGTACGGAATTCATCAAGTACAAATCCCAATACTTTAAGGCTAGCCGATTCGGTTATGAGGTCGACTTCCCTGTGCTTAATACTGGTAATCCCGACAATGACACTAATGGAGGATCCAAGGACCATAACGCTCTGCTCTCTTATTTTGGCCGGTTGAATTATAGCTACGATAGCCGTTACTTGTTCACGGTTAACTTACGTTTAGACGGGTCTTCGCGCTTTGCGGAAGACAATCGCTGGGGAGTGTTTCCTTCCGTAAGCGCAGGCTGGAATATCACCAACGAAAGCTTCTTTCCTAAAGACATTCCCCTTAACAGGCTTAAGCTAAGAGGCTCTTGGGGACAATTGGGCAACCAGAATATCGATGGCGATAAAATTAGAAATAAAAACTTCCCGTACGCTTCTGTGATCGAGATCGAAGGGGCGCGATATGTTAATGACGCTGTTTTACAAGGTGCCGCACAAAAACAATTAGCGAACAAGGAAATTTCTTGGGAGACAGGCGAAACACTGAACCTCGGTCTTGACTTCGGATTATTTGACGATCGCCTTGACGGCTCGCTTGAATACTATGTCCGAAAAACCGAAAACCTGCTCGGTGAACAGAAAATATCCGCCACGATAGGACTTAATTCGCCTGTTGCCAATGTTTTCAATATGGAAAACAAGGGTTGGGATCTTTCGCTATCTTGGCGCGATAAAATCGGGGAAATCGGATACCGCATCGGAGGCAATTTCGCCTTAGTGAAAAATCAAGTTACTGATCTGAACGGTGTACAATTTATCAAAGGCTCGAATTCTATTCTGCAAGTTGGAGAACCTATCAGTTCGATCTACGCTTACGAAGCGACAGGTATTTTCAATTCGCAAGAAGAGATAGACGGCGCTCCGGCGCAATTCGGAACCTTGGAACCCGGCGATATTCGATACAAAGACCAATTGACCGTAGATACTGACGGAGACGGAGTTTTCGATCAAGCCGATGGCGTCATCAACACTGATGACCGCACTATAGTAGGCCATAATTTCCCTAGCAAAACCTTCAGCTTCAATTTCGGAGTGGACTATAAAGGCTTTGACTTTTCAGTAGATTTCCAAGGTGTAGCTGGACGAGATGTTTTATTGACCAACAGTTTAATAGTCCCTTACTTAAATGGCCGCGGCCTGAATGAATGGCAACTGGAAAATTCTTGGACCCCAGAAAATCCAAACGCATTGTTACCTGCAATAAAAGTATACTCCAACGGAAGTAACAGCGCCCAAGTGAACTCAAAGCACGTTTTCGACGGCTCTTATCTTAGAGTACGTAACCTGACATTGGGCTATACTGTTCCAAAAACCTGGTTGGAAAAGACCTTTTTGTCAAGCGTAAGAATATACGCCTCCGGCCAAAACCTGTTCACTTTCTCGGACATGCCTGATGGCGTCGATCCATTAGTGCCTAACGGTACGCAGGGAGACTTTTATCCTGTGGTCAAGACCTATACTTTCGGGTTAAGGGCCGCTTTCTGATGCAAACCAATCACATGGAGGCGGAGCGTTCCCGTTTTACGGCCGAACGCTCCCTTTTGAAAGTTTGACCTAAAGCTATTAAATAGATGAAAAAAATATATAAAGCGTTAGCGCTATTTATCGCCGGATTCGCGTTCATTTCCTGCGACAGCATGTTGGATCTCAAACCTTTGAGCAGTCCCACTGATGAAACCTTCTTTTCGGACGAAACCGAACTTCAATTAGCGCTCAATAGCGTTTACGGCTCGATGCCTCTGTTTGAAATAGAGCATATGCCCTTTCAAATGTATATGGAGGCCGTGCTATCAGACAATTCCTTCTATCGCATCACTGATGAGCAAGCAGGCTTACAGGCTTTAAGCAAAAGTGAGCAGACCTCAACCAGCGGTTTCGAAAAGTTTTATGAAAATCTGTATAAGGGAATTGGCAGAGCCAACAACCTTCTGCAAAATATGGATAAAGCTTCCGGGGTAGTCAACGAAACCCAGTTTAATGATATAAAAGCACAGGCGCTCTGTATGAGGGCTTATTTCTATCACCGCTTGGTGCTTTATTTCGGAGATGTGCCTTATCTGGATTTTGTGCCAACCACTCCTGACCAAGCGTTTCTTCCAAGAACACCAAAAGAAGAAATCCTGGATACAATTCTCGCGGATCTGGATAATGCCGCCTCACTGATGGACAAAGGGATCACTGGCGTTCAAGACCGAATCACTTTGCCCTTTGTTTACGCTATAAAAGCCCGAATCGCACTTTACGCTGGGCGTTTTGATGTTGCGGCTACCGCCGCCCAAATGTCATTGGAACAAGCCGAAGCCAACGGTTACCAACTTCACCCCTCTTACGGTGAATTATTCACTTTTGACGGGGAGGATTCTCCCGAGATTCTTATGCGACTTCCTTATAACGAGGAAGGGTTTGGAAAATCACATCGTATCGTACTCCGCTTTGGTACCCGTTTCGGTACTTATAGCCAATGTGGGCCCGCACAAAACCTGATTGACGCATATCTTACAAAAAATGGTCTGCCTATCGACGAAGATCCCGAATATGACCCGACCAATCCGTGGGAAAACCGGGATCCGCGACTAAAAGCGACCGTAGTCTTGCCACAGGATCTTTGGGCTGGAAGAATTTACGAATCGCACCCGGACAGCCTTGAGTCATATAAAATTGAAAATGGCGTCAAGAGCCGTGAACTGAATCGTAATTGCCGCTCAGTACACTGGCCGGCGTATCTTTCGGGATACCTGTACCGCAAGTATGTTGACGAAACCAGCTTGGCCGAACGTACAACAAAAACGGATGTCGATTTGCACTTTATGAGATTGGCCGAAGTATATCTGATTTTGGCGGAAGCCGAAATCGAAAGAAACGGCGGCGACCTCAACAAAGCGGCCTCAGCGATTAACAAACTCCGTGAGCGTGCTTGGAGTGGAGAGGATGATTACCCAGCGGTAACCGCCACATCAAAAGAGCAAATGAGAAAGGTTCTGAGAATGGAACGCCGTGTAGAGTTGGCGATGGAAGGCTTCCGTTATGACGATCTTCTTCGTTGGAGAATGCTTGAAAAAGTGCGTACTATCCCGTTTGTAGGAAGAGTATTGGATCTTAAAAACGCAAAAACGGTTCCTTCAATAGACATGGACGGTATTGTGACTTACCCAGACATGTCCGAATACGACAAGTGGCAATACATGCGAAATGAGGACGGAAGCGTAAAGGAAGAAGGTTATACCCCAACATACAAGGAGCGGTGGCATAACGCCTGGAACCGGAAATTCAATCCTGACAGAGACTATCTGTTCCCCATTCCGCAAAGCGAAATCGACCTTTATGAGGCTAACGGAAAGACCTTGCCACAGAACAAAGGGTATTAAGCCTCCAAATATCTGTTTTGAAGAAATAATTATGGGGACATAGAAAATCCGTTATGTGTGTGTGAATTGATTATTCCCTCTAATTTAGGCCCGGCAAGTTTTACACTTGCTGGGTTTTCCTATTTTACTTATAACCAACACTTTTACATATATACTAGATAGGCTGACTAGTTAAATGTTATTTTTTTGAGCATCAATAGAGGGATTATAGTATAGAAATCGTCTATGCTATTACACCCAATCGAGCCGAGGTATATATAGCCGTATATAATGATCGAAGCAAAGAACGATTTTTTAAGATTGCTGAAAGCCAAAGAATACGAAGAAGCCTTCCGTGTGCTTTATAGCGCTTATTTTCAGCGGATGTTCAACTATGCTTGCGGTATTCTGAACAACCCCAACAAAGCCGAAGACATCACGCAAGAGGTTCTAATAGACTTATGGGAGAAAAGGGAACAACTTCGTATAACGGTTCAGCTCGATACTTTTCTTTACAAAGGAATCTATTTTAGGGCGATGAATGAGATCCGAAAGGAAAAACTACACCAAGAAAGGGAATCCGAAGTGGAAGAAGAGTTTTACGGATCACAGGACCACACCGAATGGAAAGAACAATTGCACCGGCAAATCCGGCAATGCGCCGATAATTTTCCCGAACAATGCCGGGAGGTTTTCTACCTTAGCCGATATTCCCACCTATCCCGTTCCGAAATCGCCGAACAGATGGGAATATCCGTCCGTACCGTGGATACCCAGCTTTACAGGGCCTTAAAGTCGCTCAAAAACCGATTGCGGAAAAAAGTTAGCCGTTAGCTTTTTATCAAAAAACGAAGCCTTCCCTTTCGCTACCGTTTCTTAAGCGAATTCATTATCGTATAAAACCACCCGATCGCGATAAACAGGCCCCATAGGACAAAGGCCCATCCAAACACTTCTCCCCAACCCAGTTTGTTGACATCAAAAAACGGATACGGATATTTTCCGATAAACGAACTAAGGGTAAGGGAATAGGCGTAATAGACCAACAAAAAAGGCGTCCATCGCAACGGCGATTTCCAGTCCAATTCTTCTTTGGGTTCGAAAATAAACCAATAAACAATAAACAGCGGAGGGATAACCGCATGTAATAACCGTTCGGCAAGAAGCTCAAGCCCTTGCGGATTCCAAGCGTGTTGCAAAAGGAGCGCATAGCCGAGCATAACAAGCGTAATATAACTCGCGACGCATGCCGCGCACCCCGTTAGTCCGAAAAACTTGGACATGGCCCTGCGCTTGCCCAATAGGCTCAGAGTCCAGAAAAGAGCGACACAAAGATTGCCTACAATTGTAAAAAACCTTAGCAGGAGAAAAGGCGCGATATATATGGTCGCATGATCTTTCGTAACGCTGATATATAATTGCAGCAACAGTGTGGCCCAGGTCAGAATGGCGCCCAGTGCCATGATGTATTTTTTTGTATTGCGTATGGTCATTATCGTATGGTTCGGTATGTTGAGGGTATGTCCAATATCTAATAGTACTAAGTAATTTGCAAGGTAGCGGATTCCGCCAATATGTACTTAAATGAGGCACAATGCATCGATATAGTTGCACCTAATTCGGTAAGAAAATACTTTTATAAAGTATTTGTTCCCAGATCTAAGGCCTTAAGCCAGGCGCTGTTTAACACCCCCCTTTATCTAAGGCCCTATGAGTGGCACAAAACGGAATATACGCCAAAAGAGCCTGTCCATATTCCGGACAGGCTCTGCACAATGAGAACGCTATTTTACCCTAAATTTCCAAGTCTATTCTTCGACTACAATTCGGAAACCTACATTAAATATTTTGCGCCAGGGATCGTATGCTTTGCGATAGCCGGAAGTAGCGGTACGGGGCCTGTCACGCCACGAACCGCCCCTGACGACCTTCTCCTTTTCTTCGTCTCCGTCATTGCGGCCGTCGTTGGCTTTGTAAGGATATTTAGCAAAATCCGATCTGGTCCATTCGGCCACATTACCGTGCATATCATGCAGCCCCCACGCGTTGGCTTTGTACTTGCCGGGGTCCGCCTGAAGCATGTTGCCGTCGTTTTGGCCATCCGCTTTCGGTATGATATTATAATAGGCGTATCTTGAGTCAGTGCGCTTCATCGGTTTTGGATTAACGCCGGTTACGGCCATTCTGCCCAAGCTTTCGTCGGCCAAGTTGGAGTATGGGGCAAAGTCCGACGAGATTGCGCCAAAAGACATTTCGCTGTCGGATCCCGCCCGGCAAGCCCACTCCCATTGGCTTTCGGTAGGGAGTTTTACCTTGAGGCCGGTCTTTTCGCTGAGTTTATCGCAAAATCTTTTGGCCTCTTTCCAAGACACCCGGATAGCGGGCTGACCATCACGGTTGGCCTCGTAGCCCGCTTTGGTATGGTCTTTCCACTGCTGGTCCATCACCCGGCTATCGTGTTCGGGGAATATTGACCTAAACTGGGCGTTGCTGATTTCGAATTTGGCCATCCAAAAAGCCTTTTTCACTTTGACCTTAGCCATGGGCAAGGCTTCGGCTTCAGGATCTGTAGAGCCCATTACGAATTCTCCGGCGGGAACTTTAACCAGACTGATTCTCTGGCCATTGCCCAAGTCAATGCTTTTGGCCACGTCGCCGTGTTTGGCCAGCATTTTTTTCGCGTCGGATGCTGCAAACGGCCAATTACGGGCTTTCGCCTTTTTGTAAATAACCTCGGGCAACGGCTCCGGCATAACAGGCTGGACAGGCCCGCGAGATTCCCTCAAAGCGTTGGCCCGGGCCAATTCGCCTTCGGCGGTATATTCCATATTGTTGATTTCCTTCATCAGCTGTACACGCCGGTCTTTTTGGCTACTGCCCCGATAATCCGGAACGCCGTGGAAATCCGCATGATAAGGTACGTTCAGGTCTATCCAAGTCACTAGCCTGTCGTATTCCTCTTTGGTGAGTTTTACGTTGTGGTGACCTTTGTTGAGTTTTGAAATCACGTCGCTGGTGCTGGCGTGGAAATCCAGCGGCGTAAGGACGTGCAAGTCCGATTCCGGCCCGGGACGGCGCACGAATTTCTGTAAGTCGAAGTAACTTCGGCTGACATTGCGGTAAGGAACGGCCGTTTTGTCGGCGAAGTTCGGGATGGCCTCGTCGTTGCCGTTATGGCAACCCACGCACTTGGCGTCGAGGACGGGCTGTACCTCGTTTTCGAAGGCGAAAGGCCGTGGCTCGCCGTAAAAAGGCGTGATGTCCACCGGGCTTTTCGACGAGGCGATAGTCCGCTTTGGGACGGGTACGCTGTTCTGGTCTTCGTGACAACCGATGCAAGAAAGCGTCTCGCCGGGCATAGCCGTCAGCCAGCTACGCATTAACTGCATGGCCTGCCCTTTCTCGTCGAGCGGTTGTAGCGAGATCGGCGTATTGGCCGGGATTTTGAACATCGCCGAGCCGTCTTCGTAGACAGGCACGGTGCCCAGCACGCGCTTCACGTCCCAGGCGGCCTCGATACCCATAGCGTCATGGTTGCTTCGGGCAATATTGTAGGCGAATTTGTAAGCGAATACCCTCAAGCTTTTCACTTTTCCTTTCGGGACACCTTTCAGGCCTTGGCCTTCGTAAATATCCGCAATGTAAACCGTTGCGTCTTTTTCTCCGGGCTTAATCTTGTCCGGTATTACAGGCGGTGTTTTGCGTTTGCGAAGCGGAAACACGTCGCGGATGCCTTCGCCTTCGTATTCTTTGATCAACGTGATATTATCGAAAGTATCGACCAGATAAAGCCCCCACAATCCGCCGGGCTTCAGCTTCGCGCTTACCAAAAAATAATCGCCGTCCAACGGATAAGGGTTTACAAACTGTGGCCATACGCCGTTAACCAAACGGTCTTTAATAATGGGCACTACCTTTTTTCCCCTGCCGGGAATTTTCTGAATCGCACCGTCGGCCTCGTGCCTGCCTTTAGCCGGATCAAAGATTACCAATTCGCCGGAGCGCCCGACGCCGTGATGGCCGGAGACGATACCAACCAGCTTGGTATTTTCGCCGGGAATTGGCTTGGCATCGAAGATGGTATTCGGCCAATATGAGGCGCTTCCGTAATATTCTTTTTTGCCTGTGCCATCGGGATTCATGTGCATCAGTACCCGGGTGAAGTAATGCACGTTGTCGGTATATTCCCAGCGCAGATACATCAAGCGCCCGTTAGGCAACACTACCGGGTCCCAATCATTGTCTTGCCCGAAGTTGATTTGTTTGAAAGTGCGGGCCTCCGGATCCAGAAGGCACATACTGCCTACCGGATCATTGCCGCTTACGCACGGGACGCCCTGCATCGATACGTTGGAAACCATGGCCACTTTGTCGTTAGGCAGATAACAGGCGTCGTAGAAATCCAGATCCGGATACTTGTCCGGCGAGACTTGTCTTTTGCCTGTTCCGTCCACGTTCACTTCGAACAGCCCCCAACGGCCTTTTCCGGACGCGGAGGTAAAGAGAATCTTTTCGGCGTCGAAATGTAAGTCAAGATCCGTAATGGCGTGCGAGCCTTCGGGCTTGTATATGGTTTTTGACTGAACGTCGCCCCTAAGGTCGGAAAGCGCCACGATCTCAGCGCTCCAAGTGTCTTCCGGATAGGGCGTGGAACCCAGCGTTTTCCAATTGTTTTTCGGCATGGCCATATCCGGAGCGTTTGGTTTTTTGGTCCGGGCCTTGTCGCCAAGCTTGTGCCTTACGGCCAGTAGCTTGTCGAAATCAAGCAACGGGTTGGCCATCAGCGCTTCGCGCTTGAAAGCATTAAGCCGCTTTACCCACGCTATCGCCGACTGGTCTCCCTTATAAAGGGATTCCTTCATTTTGTCGGCGTTTTCTTCGAAGCCCTTGAGCTGGGCCAAATATTTCCGGCCATTGTATTTGTCCTTAAAAGCCTTGTCCATATGCGTTACCGAAAGGCGCATAGCTTCAAAATTCACCAAACCCAAGTTGTCTTGGGCGTCGACTATCTCCCCTATTTTCCAGAAAAGGGAAAGTAATTGTTCGGAATCGGCGCCTTGGGCCAAAAGGGCTTTGGCTTTGTTACGCATATAATCCGGACGGTCGAGTTTGGCAAGAATTTTTTCCAAGGCCTGCTTCTCGTTTCCGAATCCGGCATCGGTGAAGTACGCGCCTCTCACGTCGCCGGAAAGCACCTCGTAGAGCTTCATCTCCACAGGGAAGTCCCGCTTGATCCGATTGGTAACCGTTTCCGGATCAAAAGCCAGAAGACTAAAAGTTATACTGCTCTGATCGCGGCCGCCTTGGGCTTCTACGCCCACTTCGGCCTCGAAGCGCACGTATTTTTTGTCAAGCTTGTATTCCACCCGGCCATAGGCGCAGGTCGTGATGGCGTCTTCGTAGAATTTCTCCCCTATTTTCGGAGTCCTGAAGAACAGACTCATATTTTTCATTGTCTCGCGCCAGCCGGATACGGCGTTGTCCCATTCCAGGCCGATGAGCGGCGTGGCGTTGCCTTTGGCGTCGATAAGCCGGGGATTGGCCCACACGCCTTGGTCACGGATGGTTTTGCTTCCGGCGTCTTCCACCAGAAGTATTATCCTGTCAAGGCCGGTAATGTCGGCGGAAAATTTTTCGGCCTTTTCGTAACGTTTAAATACTCTGGTCTTTTTCGGCGCAAAGTCTACCGAGGCAGCGTAATTTGCGTAAGCGGCTTTTGAGGCCGCCATAGTAGCGGCCCAAGTGGATTTTTTTACATAATAGTTCTCACCTCTTTGGGCCATGGCGAGATTGGCCAAAAGAAGGAGAAACAGAAGCAACGGCACTGGTATCCGTCGCTTTGTTTTGGGAATTGATCGGGCTGTGAGTCTAACCATAATCGATGGGTACGGAAGTGGGTATAGAATATTAGGCGGAAATCTTTCCGTGTTGGCCGGATGATTCTTTTTGAAAAAGAGTTGATGATGGAACGTTGCAATATGGACTGGAGCGCAGGCTCTAGTTTCTTAATGTTTTTCTCTTTTTCTAAAGATCAGGTCCCATTTACAGGGATCCAGTATTAGGCAGTAAATTGTCACACTACCTAAAACCTAATGCCTTAGACCTAATACCCCTTATAATTTTTCACTAAACTGGTTTTCAAAAGAAGTCACGGAACCCAACATTTCATACATGTATAAAGGTCCCGTGACGGATCACACGGAAAATCTACGGCGAGCGTAGCAATTTCTTTTTCATCAATTACCGAATTAAGGGCTTTACCAACCCGGGTTCTGGACAAGGTTTTCGTTCAGAGCCACTTGTACTAGCGGAAGTGGCCAGAGGTAATGTTTGTCTTCGAAATACTTTGTTGCCGACGGTTGGATAATGATAAAGTCATCGGCGTCCTTGTCAAACGAATCCCAAGGAACCAACGGGTAAACGGCGTCGCCGTAGTTCTTGATTCCTTTTGTCGGTTCGTTGAGTACGGTGTGGGCCACGCCCCAGCGCAAGAGGTCGTCGTAGCGGAAGCCTTCAGAGGCCAGTTCCACCACCCGCTCGCGACGGATTTCGTCCAACATATTGAGTTGTACCCCGGCCGGATTCGTTCCGTTGACAAAAGCGTTGGTAAGGTGCGGCATATCCACACGGTCGCGCAAAACGTTGATAGACAAATCCAGATCCGCATCCGTAATGGCCCCTCCAAGCTCGTAAACGGCCTCGGCGTAATTGAGCAACACTTCGCCGTAGCGGATCACCATATAGTCGATATGGCCTTTGACCAAATCGGCGGGCTCTGAGATCACCACGTATTTTTTCCAGTGGTATCCAGTTGAGGTGCCCGAGTTGGAGAATTCGGGAACGTATTTTTCCCCGGCTTTCCACCAGTCATCCTCAAACGGCACGAAAACGGAAGCCTTGAGCCTTGGGTCACGGTTCTCGTATTCCGATTGGGCCGTAACGTAACCTTGGAACCGATCCGAATGCTTGATAGGCAAGCCGTCGTCGGCTAGATAGTAATCTATCATCTTGCGGGTCGGATGCAGCGTACGCGATCGGGTCAGCTGGTAGCTTCTGTTGTGGCTACGCCAATCGAGAATATAACGCGAAGCCAAAATCGACTCCTTGCTGTTTTCCCCTTCATAAAGGAAACTGCTCGTATAGTTGCTGTATTTGTCGCCGCCGGGCTTGGTATACAGCATGTGTTCTCCGCTCTGGATTACGGCGAGGCTGGCCGCTTTTGACTTTTCGAGATAAGCCTTATGCTCGCCGTTTTCGCGGTATTTTTGGCGGGTTCCTTCGTAAAGGGCCACTCTGGACAGAAAGGCCTGCGCCGCCGTTTTGGTCACCCTTCCCTCTTCGGATCCTTTAAGGTCACTGATATTCGGAAGCCATTGCGCAGCGTAGTCTAAGTCGGCCAAGATAAAATCGGCCACTTCCGTTCTGCTGTTTCTCGGAGCGTACAACTCGGGCGAGTCCAGATCAAGAAGCTTGTCGATGATCGGGACGCCTCCGTATGACCGGAGCATACCGTAGTAAAGCCAAGCCCTAAAGAAACGCGCCTCGCCGATATAGCGGTTAACGATGGCCTCATCTAGCGATTCCAGAGCCTTCGGCGCCGAACCGATAATCTTGTTGCATCTCGCTATGCTTCCGTAAGCGCCGTCCCAAGGGCCGAAGTTGTTGGTGGGCGTAAAGGTAGAGGACCCTATTTCGTTCGGCCCTCCGCCGTAGCTGATGTCCGTATACACGTCGCGGTTGCTGAAACCGCCCAATTCGGTGTAAAGCCTGTTACATGCCTGGGCCAAGTCTTTTTCCGTTTTCCAGAAATCGTTGTCCGTTAGCGTGTTGTAAGGTTCCCTCTCGATATCGATATCGCAGGAAACGAAAGCAATCGCCGATATAAGTAGTATGTAAAGTCGTTTCATGGGAATCAGGGAGTAATGTTCAGACCAAAAGTCACACTCTTAAGCACGGGATACTGCGTCACGTTCGTACTCTGCGGATCAAGGAACGGAACGAAATCGTCTTGGACGAATAGGTTACGGCCGTTGGCGTAGAGCCTAAGCTTTGACACATGAAGTATATCCGTGATGTTTTTCGGGAAAGTATACCCGAGCTGTACGTTTTTGAGTCTCAGGAACGAGGCGTCCCAAAGCATCCTGTCGGATATCTTCCAGTTCCAACCGTCGTTGTAGTACAATCTCGGATATTTGGCGTTCGGGTTCTCAGGTGTCCAATAATCCAAGTGGTCCTCCCATTTCGGATATTGGATCGGGTTTACCTTGTTTCCACTGATATAGATATCCTTTTTGCCCACGCCGTCGAAAGTCAAGCCGAGATCCAGGCCTCTCCAAGACACGTCGAGATTGATAGCGTAGTTGTAGCGCGGCGATGGGTTGCCGAGATAAACGATATCGCCCTGGTCGATCACGCCACTTTCGTCGATGTCCATGAATTTGACGTCACCGGCCGCGTTTCTCGAATGATGTTTCGCCCAATTCGTTACCTCGTCATCGCTTTGGAACAGGCCGGCGGTGGTGTAGCCGAAATAAGAACGGAACGGATAACCCTCTATGTTACGTCCCGATCCGCTGAAGATGGCTCTTGAGCTTTCGTATTTCGTAATCTCGTTTTGAGAATCATGCAATGTGGCGCTTAGGCTGTAGGAAAGCTCCCCTACTCGGTCTCTCCATCTCACGCTCACTTCCCAACCCCAAGTTTCGAGTTCGCCGCTATTGTAAGTCGGCACGTTCATTCCGATAACCGACGGAATGTCGACGGCCACCAACATGTCTTTGTTTTTCTTGGTGTAATATTCAAAACTACCGGTGAGTCGGTTTTTCCAAAGGCCGAAATCAATGCCGATATTCTGCGTCTCGATAGTTTCCCAAGAACGCGCCGGCGAGGCCAAGGAATTCTGCACCACCCACTTGTTCTGGCTGTAATCGTCGCCGATCGGATAATCGCCTCCTACCTGAAGTTGCGGAACGAAATCGTACAGACCGATACCGCTTTGGTTGCCCACTTGCCCCCAAGAGGCCCTGATTTTCAGGTCGCTCAAAAAGCCGGTGTCTTTAAGGAAAGACTCCTCGATAATGCGCCAAGCAACGGAAGCCGAGGGGAAGAAGCCCCATTTGTTGTCGTCGGTAAACCTTGAGGAAGCATCGCTACGGAAGCTGGCTTCCACAAAGTATTTCTTGGCGAAGTTATAGTTCAGACGCCCGAAGTACGAGCCAATAGCCCAATCCGACACGCTGTTATTGTTGTACTGTTCGCCGGTGCCGAGATCAAGAACACGGACCAAATCGTTGGAGAAAAATTCCTTACGGCGTCCCGAGAGGTTGTCGCTGATATTATCCTCATACGAAGCGCCGAGCATAATCTTGGCCTCGTGTCTCCCGACAACCCTTTTGTAGGAAGCGTAAGACTGGAAATTTTTATAAAATCGATATTTCGATTCCTTTATAAATTCGTTAGGGTCGTTTTCCCTACCGATCGGAATTCCCGGCCTCACGCTATAGCGCAAAAGGGTTTTCTTTTCTTTCGAATTGTTATCGTGGCTATATCGGAATCCTGCCAAATTCACCCACTCAAAGCCTTTGAACGGCTTTAAAGTGCCGGAAATATTCAGGTTAAGATCATTGGTCAACGAACGGTGACTCCCGCCTTCCAGAAGGTCGTGCACAGCGTTACCCCCGTTGTTGCCTCCCCAATCGCCTGTGGTTTTCCACTTTACGGGATTAAACGGGTGCTGGCTGATAGCTCTGGTCAACGCGCCCGCATAGCCTTTTACCGGACGGTCTTGGTCAGCGTGCGTAAATCCGATTTTAGCGTCCAGCCTGAAATGATCGCCCACTTCGGCGTTGAGGTTCGAGCGGAAATTATAGCGCTTGAATCCGTAATCGCCGTATTCGTAAAGCGAGCTTTCGTCCGTATAACCGGCCGAAACCCAATACCCGGCTTTTCGCGTACCGCCACTCAACGATATGTTATGCTTCTGCAAAGTGGCGCTTCCGACCACCTCGCCAATCCAATCCGTATTGCCCGTGCCCACAAAGTGCGTAGTCGGCCTGCGGGGATTGGGGATTTCAGTAACGTCCGGATCGGCAAGAGCTGCCAGAATATCGGGATGCGTAAAGTCGGTTTTCCGGCCCGCGGCTATCTCCGAAAGGCCACGCAATTCGGCGAACTTTTGTCCCGAAAGCGATTCGGGCAGATGTGTCGGCGACTTGACCGTATAGCTTCCGCTATAATTGATCTTGAACTTTTCGTTTCTGTTTCCCTGCTTGGTAGTGATCAGTATAACACCGCCGGAACCCCGGGCTCCGTATATGGCGGCCGAAGAGGCGTCTTTCAGCACGGTGTAGCTAGCCACATCGGCCGGATCGATCAGCGAAAGGCTACCCTGCACACCGTCGATAAGCACTAGCGGAGACCCGCCGTTTAGCGAGCTTTCGCCCCGGATCCGCAAGCTAGGCGACGCGCCCGGCGACTCTTGGGCCGAACCCGTGATGGTAAGGCTGGGCACTAGTGTTTCTATCGCTTGGTTGATATTGGTGACCGGAAGTTTTTCCAGCGCCTCGCCTTTCACCTCGTCTACGGAAGTGGAAAGCTCCGCCTTGGTCTGCGTACCGAAACCGACCACCACTACGGCTTCCAGCTCTTTGAGGTTCTCCTCGAGCGTAATGTCGAAACTTGTACGGTTACCTACCGAGACTGCGATAGGTTTATATCCCACAAAAGAGAATTGCAGGATGTCAGTGGCTTTTACCTTTAACGCGAACCGTCCCTCAACATCCGTAACCACACCGATGGCCGGGTCGCGCTTGAGCGTGACGTTTACCCCTATCAGCTCTTCGCCGTTTTCATCCTTTACGGTCCCCACTACCGGGAAGGTGTTGTCCTGAGTTTTTGTGGCGGGCGCAACCTTTCTGGGCCGAACCAAAATCTGTTTGCCATAGATTTCGAATTCGTAGCCCGTACCTTTCAAAGCGTCGAGCATAAAAGTTTTAATTGCCATACTCTTGGCCGTTACCGAGACTTTGACCTGAACGTCAACGCTGTTTTTGTCGAAAAGCACCTTGTATTGCGTGTTCTTCTTCACGAACGCGAAAACCTCTGACAGGGTGGCTTCGCGAAAATCGGCGGTCAGATTATCTGACTGGTCGTTGGCGAGGAGGTTCCCTGCCGGAACCTGCAAGAAAAGTAGAGACAAAAAAAGTCCCGTCAAGATCCTTATCGGGACCTTGTTTCTGGTTTGTAAAAGTTTTTTCATAATTTGTGAATTGGTTTACAAAATTGCGGAAGCAGGGCTTAAAGGGAGCTCCGCTTCCGCCTCCGTTTACTTCAAGAAAGCGTATTTTTTATCGTCACTTATCCTGAATTCAAAATCAAAAATCCCGCTCATTCCCGTTAACATTTCCTCTAGGCTTTCACCTTCGAAAGAACCCGAAAACTCGGCTTTGAGCAGTGCCTTGTTGTCGCAACGTAACTTGACTCCGTAAAAACGCTCTATCTCGGGAATCATCTCCCCGAAAGGCCTGTCGCCAAAAACCAATGCGCCACGCTTCCAAGCCATCTTTTCGTTAATGTCCGTTTTGCCGGCTTTATATTTTCCGTTTGATATCTCAACATATTCGCCCGGTTTTAGTCTAACCTTACCCTTTTCGGAAGCCAACTCCACCGAGCCTTCCAGCAGGGCCGTATTCTCAAAACCCTCTGATTCGAAAGCCCTTAGGTTAAATACCGTACCCAAGACCTTGACGGTAGCGCGGGCCGTCCCGACGGTGAAGGGGCGGTCCGCGTCTTTAGCCACTTCGAATATGGCTTCACCGTTCAAAAAGACTTCGCGGCACTTGGTGTCAAACGTCTGCGGGTAGCAGAATACCGAACCCGCGTTCAGCAATACGCCCGTGCCGTCGGTTAGCCGGATATAGAATCTTCGCCCTGTCGGGACTTTTACTTTTCTGTATGCCAGCGTTCCGGTTTTTAGTCCAGACGAAGCATACATCGCCGTATCGTTGGAAACCGTCGCCTTTCCGCCGTCAAAACCAGTCGATTTGCTCTTGCCTGCGACCGCCATATCTATCCAAACATAGTCTCCTTTTTGCCCGTATTCGGCCCCCATGTCAAAGTCGGCGTACTCGGGTCGGTCGTTTCCGAAAAACCAAATACCAATGGCCAAAATGAAAATCAGCGAAGCTGCCACTCTCGTATATAAAGGCCATAATCTTCGGATTGGCTTTTCATCTTTACTCTCTTCAAGCACAACGCTTTGTCTATTAGACTTATGTTGTTCAAACTCTTCCCAACCATTAAACCGATCAAACCATTGGGTCAAAGCCTGCGCTCCTTTTTCCGATTCTTCCTTCGCTTTCCGAAACTCTTCGAGTCGGACATGCACCTCTTCATCCTCTGCGACTATTGATTCCACAAACCGTCTCTCCATTTCCGAGGCTTCGCCACAAATATACCGTACCAATATGTTATCTGTCATTTCCATCCCTTTCGACTAAGCATGACAAGAAAGTCCATCGAATCCCCCACAAGACACTTGAAAAAAATATTGAAATTCAATTTCAAACCTATGAATCCAGAACAAAAAACACTGTAAACCAGCGAATTAAACTAACAGGTGGATTTCAAAAAAAATCCCTACCCGCCGAATTACTTCACCAGCCATAAGGAGCCCAATAAGCTCCACGCCCTTAGCCGAGAGCCGTGCGCGAAGCTTACCCAACGCTCGCGCAATCTGGTTTTCCACCGTTTTGGGACTCAGCCCCAGTTCTTTGGCAATTTCCTTATGGGTTAATCCCGAAAATCTGCTAAGCTCAAATACCTCACGGCAACGTTCCGGCAAGTCGTCGATTACTTTGTCCATTTCACCGTAAAGTTCGTTATAGGTCACTGCTTCGTTCAGCGAGTCGGTATAATTGGAACTGAGCGTGGTGGTTTCATGGATATACCTTCTTTTTACATCACGGCGGGCCAGTAGGTTTACCGCCCTGTTATGTACGGAACGATACAAGAAGCTTTTGGTGGTTTCTTGCGCCGGAGGCGAATCCCTGATTTCCCAAAAGGCGACAAAAACATCCATCACCAGCTCCCGGGCTTCCTCGTAGTTTTTGAGCAGACGGTAAGCGTATGCGCATAAGCTGCCAAAATTTCCTGTATAGACTTCCTCAAAATCGGATGCGGTAAGTTTTTCCATAGGGAAGAATTCCGTGTAAAAATTGAAATATAGATAAAATGAGGCCGTTGCGCAATCGTGTGTGAGGGGGCGAAGACATCGTTTATAACGTCGTCAACATCAGGTGCCCGTGTTTACGGTTTCGGAACGGTAACTTTTACAGTAGTAAAAACTTTTGTATGATAAAATCTTGGGGATCCGGTTGAACAACCCTCCCGTGATCCGAAAATTTATTATTCGTTATTGTCCCGGGCTCCTTTGGTTTAGAGCCTTGGCATCGTACCGAAACGTGGCATATGATATTTCCGGACCAGAGGTTTGGCTTCCGAAAGTTTCCGCTGTGTCATTTTTTCAATTTCATAACAGAACGCATCTCGACAACGATCCTTTGCAAAGGACACCAAAAACATAATTTTTCAAACATAAAATCAGCATTTCCCACTACTGTCCCACCCTTTTCCGGCGGTTTTTGTGGCCTAGTGCTCCTACATTGGCTGAAAAATCTTAATGCCATGAAAAGAATCTTCAATCTTGTCGCCTTGTGCGCCCTTGCGATTTTCGGGGCCGGCGTCACGCAAGGCGCTTTTGCGCAACGGGCGCTAAATAAGTACCTGGGCAAAACTTCTACGAGCGTAACCGTAAAGAGCGAAGGACGCAGTAGCCAGACCTTCGGTGTGGAGTTTGGAAAAAACGGACTGGGTACCGCCACTTCCAACGCCCCTTTTATTATTAACAGAAAAATTGAAAAGGGTGAAGCGGGCGCCCAGCGCTACGCTTTCGAGATCGAGGCCAAGCAGGACATCAACTTCAGCTTGCGGAATGAATGGATTTTCGACGGTTTGTCTTTTGACGAATCCCTGTTCTATATGCCGGGTTTCTGGTACAAGCGCAATGAGCGCACGCCCAAGAACGCGCCGTCACTGAACGTTTCGGACAATTGGTCTGTGCGCGACGACCGTTTGACTACTCCTTTGGCCGGCTTCTTTCAGGCAGGGAAGAGCTTGGGCATGTTCGTGCGCCGTACCGATAAACTGGCCGACGACGTGATCATGGACAAGAAGGAAGGCGAGGTCATTCTCAACGGCAATTCGAGCATCGGTTCCGTTGGTTTCGCCAAAAGCGGTAACCAGCCTGTACTTACGGCTCAGTACCCGTTTCATGAAGCTCCGTATTCTTACCAAACCAAGCTGAAGCTTACGCCGGCTTTGAGAGGGTTCGTCTCTTTGAAAAAAGGCGAAAAGAAGACGATCAGCTGGGAAGTGAAAGCCGTGCCGGCGAAGGATTATACGGAATACGTTTCGAAGACTTGGGAACATTCTTTCGACAACCTCGATCCGCAACCGCTTGAGGAATATTTGACGGATACCGAAATCAAGGAGACTCTGACCAACTTCCACAAGGAAGCGATTTATACGGTAAACGGCCTGACAGGCTTCTCCGGCCTTTGGTACAATATGGCCACTTGCGAAAACACGGGAGTGCTTTCCGTAGGTTTCTGCGGCCGTACACTGATCAACTCGTTTAACCTTCTTGAATTCGGCGACCAGCAAAACGATCCGGACAAAGTGGCTTTGGCCCGCAAGGTTATCGACAGTTATTTCGATAACGGATTTACGGAATCGGGATTGCTCCGCGAGCAGGTTTACCGCAACTATAAAGAGACTGTATACAGCCTCCGCAAGCAGACTGAAGGAATTGTGGCGACGCTTTACATCCTGAACTACGACAGGCTCAGGGGCAAGCGCCACCCGGAAGTGGACGCCAAAATCAAAGGACTTTTGAAGTCGTTTGCAAAAATGCAGGATACCGACGGAAGCTTGCCACGCAAATTTGACCGTCAGTTCAAGGTATTGGACAAGTCGAAAGGAAGTACGCAGCTGATCATTACGCCGATGCTGTTGGCTTCGAAGTATTTTGACGATCCGGAGTTTAAGGACGTGGCCGTAAAAGCCAGCCGTTTTATCGAGAAAGAATTGGTGGGCAAAGCCGATTACTTCTCCTCTACCCTTGATTCGAACTGTGAGGACAAAGAAGCCGCGCTTATCGCGTCCACTTCGCTTTTGCAATTGGCTCAAGTGTCCGAAGGTAAAGAGAAACAGCGTTATATCGAGTTGATGGAAAAATCGGCCGTGTTTACGCTCAGCTGGTACTACCTCTACGACGTGCCGTTTGCCCAAGGTCAGTTACTCTACGGCGCCAACCTCAAAACCCGTGGCTGGGGTAGCGTATCGACGGAAAACAACCATATCGACGTGTATATTTTCGATTTCTTGGAAGTACTTCGCTGGTTGGAGGCCGAAAAAGGCAACAAGCGCTACGGGCAGATGGCCGATGTTATCGAGTCATCAATCCGCGAGCAGATGCTTCCTTACGAATACCATATGCGCGGCGTGGGCAAAAAAGGTTATATGCCTGAAATCGTGCAGCAGACTATGTGGGATTACGGAGCGAATGGCAAAGGATTCCTAAACGTACACGGCTCAATCGGCTGGACCGTGGCCTCGGTTTGGGAAATGCTCTCGCCGGGAAGGTTCGACAACTTTATGAACTCTTTCGAAGGAAACTAATCCGATTTATTTTTTACTGGGCTCTGGGCAAGTCTCGGCTTGCCCTCCGCAACGCCTTACTGTTCATACAAAGCCGGCCGGTACTCAAATACGAGCGCCTTCGCCGGCTTTTTCTATCATTTCATCCATAGTGTAGGCATAGGCCTCGCCGTAAATTTTGGCGTACTGAGTAACGAAGCTTTCGAACGCCAACTTTGCTTTCGCGCTTTCGTGCCCGGAAAGGTACATTGACAACCGTCTGGCCATAGCCCATTCGTTCAGGGCGTCCCAACGAAGCATCAACTCCAACACCCGTTCCCGCCGTTCCGGAGAAACGGCGTAATCGCTACGAAATACGGGCTCCCAGCGTTCGTATTGTTCTTTTTTAATATCGTCGAGCCATTCGTAGGCATGGTTGGGCAACACATTTCCACCGGCTAACAAACGGGAAAGCTTATCAAAATCGGTAGTTTCTTCCGCTTCCAAAAAATCGCAACGCCAATCTTCAGAAAGTTGGGCGTACCAACGTCCGCCTTCAAAGGCCAATATGATTCCTTCGAAGTCGAGCAACGCTTTTTTCAGACGGTTAATCGATTTCTGCCGGTTTTCTTTTTTCTGCGCCGGCGACGCTCCGTCCCAAAGCAAATGACCGATATCCTGTGGCGCTATTCCCCTTTTTCCCTGAAGTAAAATCAAAAGGAAAAGTTCTTTCAGTTTCGGCCCCAACTTTTCGGAATAATCGTCATTGTCCACGGTGATTTTCAATCCTCCGTAAACTCTGATCTCGTTTTTCGAAATCGGATTTTGATATATATTTCCTTGTTGCTCAACCTCTTTTTGCTTTGGTATTTCTATCGTCTCAGATTTATTTTTTCTTTTTAAAATAAAAATTACTAAGAGAAATAGAACGATCAGTATTGATGAAAAAACAACCAAATATAGGAAGTCAACTGATTCGGCTTTATTTATATTTTCGATTTCACCGGATACACCCGCCATCAATTTTCCGGAAGGGACAAAATCGATACGGTAAAGGTCAACCCTCGATCGATTTTCGGTAATCGCATATTTCAATGCCGCCCATAATTCGCCAGTCATTTTATTATGGAAAAAGAAAACCTTGGCGTCCTCAATCGAGAAAGGAAATGGAATACCGTCGGCCAGCGCTATATTCTCGCCCGTTTTCAGATCGAAATACCGTAAACGGAGTTTGGTCTTGTTTTGCTTTACGCCCTCAACATCCAACGACTGAGCGATATAAGGAAAAGTCAGCGTAAAGAATCCGGAAGAATCGTCGGCCATCACCAGTTGGTTGGCCGGCACCATATCTTCGGGCGGGTTTTCCAGTTCCCAAAGCTTCCGGGCCGTCAGTTCTTTTAAATTAATTATATAAGCGTCATAAAAATGATACGCACCCGAAAAATGCTGTCCGTCCGGACTTCCATAACCTCCGAAAAGTATAAATTCTCCGTTCTCCGAATACGGCCCTACCGCAGCGCAAGTTCTGGGAGAAATAATATCGCCGTTTAACGACAACTTTTCCCAATTCTTAGAATTGGCAACATACCGGATCAATTCATTATGGAAAGTGTAGTAACCGTATCCGCCGAAAAACGCCGGCGTACCCGTAACAGGGTCTATAAACGTGCTTTTATGCTGGCGCTCCCTGACTTGCGTATCTTGCCCGCCGGAAAGGCGAATCCATTCCGTATTTCCATTAGATAAAAATAACGGTCCGGGCCCCTGTGGAAATACGAAAACGGAGTCGTTGCCGTCAGCCACAGCCGTAAAATCTCGCGAATCGATTGGGATTTTTTTCGACTGTTTCCGAACCGATAAAGCCAAGCCCTGCATGTCGAAGACACGGAGGGTGTCCGGCTCCACAAACCATAGTTCCTGCGCGTTGGCCCTGTAGGCTATACCCGGATTCGCTTCGGTCACGAAACTCGCCGTCTTACGCCAACGCCGGTATTTGTCGGCTACCCAACCCCGAGGCTTTTCCAGCTGGGCTATTCCTTTTCCCAATTGGTCTTTTAATTGGCCGTCGGTTTTATTGTTTCGCTCAAGCGTCCAGTGCCGTTTAAGTTTTTCATTTTCAAAAAAACGAATGTCTTTGAGATTAATGGGCAGGATCAAAGGTGTTTGAAACTTTCCACTGTCGACATGACCGAAAGTAAAAAACGCCTTTCCGCATTCGAATTCCAGAGCCTCGGTAATATGTCCATTGATCCGGAGACGAACCTTTTTCTTATCGAAAATAATAGAAGCCCGATTCCAGCGGTTTCGGCTGAAGTCATTTCTAGGAATCTTGACTTTGGTATGGGAGACTCCGTTTTTGTTAAGATAAAAAGCAAAGCTCTTCTTCCCGTTTCCCTCAAAAGGCGTCATCGTGACCGAATACGTGTCGGCGCCACAAGCGAAAACCATAAGTTGACCGAACTGGTCTACTTCCCTAACCTGAAAATCGAAATCAAAACGGGAATTGCCCAATGGAATATTCAGCCCTCGCTTTGGCAAAAGCTTTAGCGTAGTACGGCCAGACTCTTCGGTCTCGTAGCTATTGAACATGACACCCCGCAACCCGCCTTCCGGATACGCCAACGCGCTCCGCCAAAGGCCGGCGAAAGCCATCAAAGTCAAAAACAAACACTTAAGTCGTCCCAATTCCAAATCTATTTCCCTTTATACCGGCCGTTTTTGGCCTTCCGTATATAACGTTCAACGGTTTCCCCGATTGTATTCTTGTCGGGGATTTAGCGGTTTTGGGGTAAAGATAAGGGAAATGCGTTGTTTTATTTCGTTAATCCACCTCTTAGATAAGAAGTAAAAGTAGAAATCCCATCTCCAATAAACCTGAAAATGGGACTCTCGATTATTGAAAAAAATAGATCTAAAACAGAGATCCTTATTTCAAAAATTCTTCACTCCCTTTCAAATTCTGTGAACCTTTCAATCCTGTCGCCCATATTATGTGCAAAATATAATCTTTTTTAAATATTTGACAATAACCTAAGCATTATTGCCTATTTCCTGTCAGAGCTTTTTCTAATTTTCGCAACCTGTCTTTATGATATTTCGAGCCGCTCAAACCATAAGCCTTTATGGCATATTCGATAGCTAAAGCGTAATTACCGGATCGTTCATAATATTCTGACATCGAATCGTAGGCGTTGGAACTTTCCGGGTAAAAAGCCAATGAACGTTCAAAGTACATTTTCGCCTTTTTAGGCATTCCCTGATCCATACTCATATAGCCCAGAGTATTAAGCACATCTTCTGGATAAGCGGGTACGGAATAGCCAAAATGAGCCTTGAGCTTTGCTGATCGTTGGTCTATGACCTTTCTTAGATCGGCTACAGGGGTTTTAGGATTATTGATTTTTTCGATATTTTCCATCTGAAACCAATTAAACAACGACACCAACCCATTTTTTATGGAAGGATAAGCAACAGTTCCATGCAGTTCGTTCGGAAAAAATTCCCATTCAAATGAAAAACCTTCTTGCGTCATGCTTTTTGCCTTTTTTGAAAACTCAAGATTGGAACGCGGAAAGAGAGTAAACCCAGTGTCATCGTCCATAACGTTATCAATCGTTATTTCCAAATTGGCCATATGTAACGGCCCCGCCAAAGACATATACAATGACTTATTTTTATAATCTCGTCCAGAAAGTGACCGCTTCGCCTTTTTCAAAAACTTTTGATTATCCCATTGCAAACTAGGGTCAATCGCCAGATAATTTTTGAATAAATCTTTGCGCTCAGTCATAGTGTAGATCGTAAATAACCCGCCGTAAGAATGGCCTATCAGCGTTCTGTAATTCGTTACAGGATAATTGCGTTCAACATAAGACACTAATTCCTTTTCGATAAAATCCAGAAACCTCGAAGCTCCTCCAGATTCCACGTTTCTAGGAGCGCCCTGACTATTTTCCGGTGTTGAGGGAGTTAAATCACGAGTCCGGTTTTTATGATTCGAAATACCGACAAGTACCATTTCAGGCATAAACCCACCCGAGTAATAAGCGTGAGCATCGATTACCGTCGGTAAAAGCGACGCTCCGTCCAGTACAAATACTACAGGGTATTTGCGTTTACTATTTTTCGAAAAACTCTCCGGCAGTTGCACATAAATTTCTCGTCCTTCATTGAGAACCTTTGAAAATAGACTGTCTTGGGTACCGATACATCTCAGATATCGATTTCCGGATTGTCCATAGACCGTAATGGAAAAAAGAACGATAACGCAGAGGGAAAAGATTTGTCTCATTTGAAAAGTGTTTCCGTTAGATAAAATACGGTAGCTTTCCCCTCTTATCTCCAACCACGCCGTTTTTGATGGGTACAATAAAGGATCTTTTCAACTAAAAACATAATTCATGGATAAATATTTTCTAACCATTAATTTGAAAGGTTATAAAACAAAACCTAATGGAAGGCCTCCAACAAAATCACATAAATATAACTTTACTAACACCATCTTATCATAAACACGTAGCGTATTTTTATTAAAAACGACTCAAACATTTCAATTATAGGCTTAACTATATATTTTGCGTTTATGGACATTAATAATATAAGAGCTGTATTTGACGAAGAACATATTACTGTATATCAGGCATATCGTCCCGGAATCGCTGTTCCGGCGATAAAGGCCCAGAAGTTTGTACCTCCCTTTAAACTTACCCGGATGACATGGATTAAGCCATCGCTTCTTTGGATGATGTATCGTAGCGGGTGGGGACAGAAAGAAGGCCAAGAGCATATCTTAGCAATAAAAATTAAACGTGAAGGGTGGGAATGGGCGTTAGCCAATTCATGTCTTTCACATTTTGATTCTTCGGTTCACGAATCCCATGAAATTTGGAAAAACAGTGTGGCCGAATCACCTGTTCGGATTCAGTGGGATCCCGAAAAAGACATATTTATCAACAAGCTTGATTACCGTTCAATTCAGGTTGGGCTAAGTGGCATCTCTGTAGAGAAATACGTCAATGAATGGATTGTGTCAATTGAAGATATATCGGAAAATTGTCGAGATATCTACCAATTGGTCCAAGAAAAGAAAATAGAAGAGGCAAAGGCATTACTGCCACAAGAAAAAATTCACCCTCTACCATGCGATATAGCCAAAATATGCGGTGCTTCGGAAATACATATCTCTTAGATTTCTATTTATTGGAATAGTATAATCTTTAAAGATCATAAAATATGACTATCGAAGAATTCAGGGAATTATGTCTTTCATTACCCGGAACTACCGAAGATCTGCCTTTTGATGAAAGCACATTAGCGTTTAAAGTAATGGGGAAAATATTTGCCATAACGGACATAGACAATTTTGAATATGTCAATCTGAAATGTGATCCGGAAACCGCTCTTGAGCTTAGGGATAGATATGAGGCTATAAAGGCTGGATATCATATGAATAAAAAGCATTGGAACAGCGTCTATTTTTCGTCTGACGCCAACGATTCCTCAATCAAAGAATGGACCATGGAATCGTACCGTTTGGTAAAGGAAAAACTGCCTGCAGGAATAAGAAAGCAACTGGAAGAATAGATTCTTTGTAAGCTACATTTTTACTGCAAACACTGCTTTTGATATAAATCAAATTTTTCAAAAAAATATAACTCTACATTGGTTGCGTAGCAAAACCGAAACGGTTTTGCTTTTTCTGTTTTAGAGGGAAAATGTTTTTTATATACAACCAATACTGATATGAGAAAGGCTTTACTGGCGGGGATATTAATAATCTCATTATCCGCCTGCGAGAAGGAAGTGGTAAAGATGGAAGAGCTGAATGGGGATAAACTTGGCGTGTCTACACAGCTACTGGAATTTGGGGATAAAAAAGACGAATTGAGTTTTAGGCTAAAAAATAAAACAGGAAAAAACGTCAAATGGGAAATAAAGAATTCGAACAGTTGGCTTTCCTTTCAGAAGAGGACTGGCGTAATGGATAGCGCCATTACGGTTAAAGCCAAAGTGAACCGAAAAGGCGTACTGCGTGGCACTTACCAAGATTATATTATCGTTTCGTTTCCCAACAATGTTAATCGCGTAGTGAGGGCAGATATGAATGTGGCCAATATCAGTCCGACGGCGCCCATTCTTCTAAACTCTCCTAATAACGGTAACCCAGGCTTTAAAAATGAATACGGTTTTGTAAGGAATCCTACTTTTAAATGGAAAGCAAGTTCCGATGCCGATCGGGATTCTATTTCTTATGGGGTTTATATAGATAAAGAAGAGAATCCGAAAACCCTAATCAAGACGATAAGAGAACGAGACCATTTAAAGGAATATTCCTTTAAAACCGAAGATAAGCTTGAATACGGAACAAAATATTTTGCGAAGATAGTGGCGAAAGATAAATACGGAGGTGCCACATCCAGCGAGGTTGTCGGATTTAAGACGGCGGAGGCCGGTAAGTTTTGGCATCGAATCGGGGAGATCAACCACCCGTTGGCCAAAGGAAATTCCGATAACCGGATGACTGTCCACAATGGTCAGCTTTATTACCTTTCCGGAGGAACGGGCGCTACGGTTTACAATTATGTATTACGCTCTGGTGACGGGAAATCTTGGAACCAAGTAGGCAAATTAAATGGCGGTCAGAGGCGTTTAGGCTCCGAAATGATTTCGTTCAAAGGAAAACTCTTCTTGATTGGGGGAAGAATCTATAGTTCCCGAAAATCGGATATTCTCAGTAGTACCGATGGCGGAAACTGGGAGAGCGTGGCTCAGATACCGGAACTAGCGAAAGCGAAATCGTTTAGGTGCGTCGTTTTCAAAAATAAGATATGGCTTTTTTACAGTATTGACCGTAGGGGCGTAAAAATCTTAAACAGCGAAAACGGGACGGATTGGAAACCGGTAAGCGACAAAGGCCCAACCATTTACCGAGATACGGAATTGCTTATCCATAATGAGAATTTATGGCTTCTGGGAGCTGGAACTTTCGAAAGGAAAAGCGGTATTTTTTCTAGCCCGGACGGGAAAACGTGGACACACAAAGCAAAGAAATACACAATAGGAGAAACAGGTATGAGGGCCATCTCATATAAGGGGAAGCTTTGGAAAATAGGCGGTGGTTTGGACCGTTTAAATCAACTTGGCCGAAAACTCCATGTTTCCGAAAATGGAATAGATTGGGTCGAAAGAAACGAAGACATGGGCTTTTATTTTAACGGTGGTGAGGCCGTAGTCTTCAAGAAATCAATATTTGCCGTCGATCGGGTAAATGTATGGCGGATGGATTAAGGTTGATCCCTTTCTTTCCAAAAAAATGCCAGTAGCTATATCATATATATCGCTACTGGCATCCTTGCTTAGTTATTAAAATAAGATTATTCTTGTCCCTTAAAAAGAATAAATGCTTCCTTTGATTTCATATTTTCGGAATCGCTATAAAAACGGTCGAATAATATTACTTTGTTTTCTTCAGATTGAAAATCTGTAATTATTCTGGCCGTTTTAAGTAAATCTGTATCGGCTTTTCCTTCAATTAACATCGTATTGGAAAGGTTGGTTTCCCACCCTTCAGAGCCTCCTTTTGTTAATACTATGGCTTCTACAATAGACTCGCCTAAGCGATACGCTTTATATGTCACAAATAGGTTATTTCCTTTAACTAAAGCGGAAAGTACATTTACTTTTTCGGCATCATTCACATAATTATCGACCGAGACAGTTGCCTTTTTATAACCTCCTTCTTGCTGTTTTGAATATAAAAAGACATCTGAACCGGAGGTAACCGTGATCGTTCCGTTATCGGCTATTGAAAAGTTTGTTTTTGGCGATAATTTTTTCTCTCCCGATAGATTTCCTACCATTACTGGAGTATCGGAATATCTCTGACCATTTTTCTGGAAAGCGTATATTCTACTTTCGTTTTCGGTCAGAATAAGTCTTGCAACTTCTGTTCTGTTCCACGAAAATTTATCCGCAATAAAATCAGTCTCACCGATTTCTAGGGTTTGAGAATCGTTTGCGGGCACCCACTTATACCCATCCTTCCTAAAAGAATAGAGTTCCTTTCCGTCCCAAACTTCAAGCCTATTCTCTAAGAATCGTATTTTGCCTTTTGCGTTTGGATTATCCCCATTTCCTATTTCGACTAATGCGTCAGCCTTTCTTGTGCTAATCCAATCATTCCCCTTTTTTTCAAAAACATAAACAAGCAATCCGTCATTTGACCTGTCCTTTGATAAAACGAATAACCTACCCTCTTCGAAAATAATCTCTTCTGGAAAGAAATCGGGCCTGTCAGTCGACAAATAGGCCAAAGGCTTTCTTTTTTCACCACTGATGTCATATATACCCACAGACTGTCTTTTTCTATGGCGTACAGGCATTGCGCAAAGATCCCCCTGAAAAGCAACGGCGGGTAGACGACTTTCTAACCATGGAGACTGCGAATGAGTCGTTGTCCTTAACGGTCCCGGCTTTTCATAACTCATTTTTACCGCTTTGGGCCAGAAGGTTTCTTTTTTATAAAAATTAAGATTTTCGAAATCGGCAGGAACGTTTTTCTCGCCATCTATATAAACCGCAACTATATCATTCCCGATAGCTACGTTGGTTTCGAAATTGCCAAAAAATCCAATTCCAGCATGATTCTCAATCCAATTTTCCCATATCATTCGAGGATCGGTTCTCTCCCAAGTATCGCCTGAAGCTTCAAATAGGTCAGTTAAAACTGATATCTTTTCGTTATTCCAATATGTTATGGCTATCCTATTTGTTTTAAAATCTAAATCAACTACAGGATAATCGTTTTTTATTGCCACTAAACTTTTTGGTCGTAATAGTTTAGTATCCACTTCTTCCATATCAGGCCACGAACCGCTAGCCTTTTGAAAAAGGTGAATATACCCCGTTTTACCATCCAAAGCGACAATAGATTGTTGATGTACCGCAATCGCATAGCCCAGACCCGAAGGTTTATGGTCTTCAGTATTCTCGGAAATATAGACCTGCTCGAAAAGAGAAGATGAGTTCCAATCGTTTCCGTTATTTTCGAAAATATGCAGTTTGTTTTCTGTCCCGAAAGATGTCGCACATAGAATATCGTCCGTTAAAGCGATTCTCCATATAGGGTTTTCCGTTTCTACGTGTTTTGGTTGTAAGGAGGATGCGGAAGCCCAACCACCATTCGGTCTTTTAATTAACGCTATAACATTGCGGGATTCCGTCTCGGTGTTAAAGGTGATATAAGCCAAAGTATTTGAAGCTATATCGAAACCATTTCCACGGATACTTCCTAAAGGTGCTTCGACTTTTACCGCTTCCTGACTATCTGACCACTCCCCGTTTTTTTTGTCGAAAAGATAGAGGTCTCCTTTATAAAGGCCTGCTATATATTCGCTTTCAATCTTTACCGATTCGAAACGGGCTTTCGGTTTATCCGGCAATCCTAATCTAGCCTGGATTTTCCATTCGTTACCCGAAAGCTTCCATACTACAATACCGCCATCTGTAACCGCAACAGCGTATTCGTCCAAAATATCAATGGACTTGCCGGTATTAGCGACTTTCACTTTTTCTCTTTCCGGAAAAACGATTTTATCCTTTTCCCATACTTGGGCCTGAGCCTTTGAATTTGTGGCAAATACGATCAAAAACGCAATAACCACCTTTATATATTTGGTATAACAGTTCATGATAATAAGATCAAAAAAGACACATTATTTTATTAGCACCCTACGCTCGTCACTCTGGTTTCCGAATTGTATTTTCAGGATATACATTCCCGGTTCGCTAATCCGAATTTTGGTCAAATGCTCTTTGTTTGAAACCGTTTTCTTGAATAAGGTTTTTCCTTCCAAAGAAACCAAACGAATAAAAGTTGATTTCCCTTTTCCGTATGTAGTCACAGTAATTTCTCCGTTACTCGGATTAGGGAAAACATTAAAAGCCGATTGTCCGGTAACACCCGTAACTTTGGCTACCGAATAACTACGTTCAATTTGAGGGGCGGCTAAATATCGATCGTCTCCTTCCTGAGTAAAGCGGACAAGTACTTTCCCCGGCTGGCTTGGCCTTAAAATTCCATTCTTTAATTCGGCTTCACCTTCGATTATCTCCGCAGTTACGGGCAACCCAGAATCACTTGTAAAACTTAGAGGATAATCATTGTCAATAAACAATGTTTCTGTCAGTTTCTGTACGGTTATATTTTGGGAGGCTTTATTAACTGTAACAAACGCATATTTTTCAGCAGGAGCTTTATCTGAATTCTCATCGGTATAAGCTCTTAAGAGTACTCGACCTGAACTTGCGATAGAGACTTGGGCTCCATTTATATTCAGAATATTGTCACCCGCTTCGTAATCAAAGTTAACTGGCACACCGGATTCAGATGTCGCAGTTAGGTTTATTCCTTCGTTTGAATATGTGATTGTTTGGTTGTCGAAGTTGATCGCATCTTGCTCTTTTCTTTCATACTTGAACAAAGCTCCGTTAGACCTAAATAAAAACGCATTCTTCCCTAAGGGAATAAGTGGGTGTTGAATAATATGCGGCGCTACTGAAACAAGCTCTCCATTGACCCGTTTTGAAGCATGCTCGTTCTCAACAATCTTATTAAGGTCAAACCTCAATACTTCTTTCTCATTTTTCTTTACAAGGCATAAAATCCCATTCTTCAAATAAAGCTGGTGATGACTAACTTTAGGAACCCCTCCATTTTTCCAAAAATCCGAGTTTGTAACAAGCTCTTTTTCTACTTCTACCCATTGATCATTCTCCTGCCTATAGAATATTCTAATTTTATCTTGGTTATTAGCGTTTTGCACAAGAAAATCGCCATCAACGACGAAACCAGAGAAATTGGGAGCTGGTATTTCTTTAAGAAGTTTCAGGTTCTTTATTTTACTGTTTTCCTTCTCATATCCAATTAAATTTAATTGTCTTCTCCATCCCCCCTCGAGTCGTTCATTAACTGCAAAAGACACTAGATTGTCATTAATTATTGGATTGCCGCTTGCTTCCCCTTTAAACCACTTATAGTCTAGAACACTTAATTTTCCCGAATTAAAGTCCAGGTCACATACAGCCGCAATGGAACATGCTCCTAGCTCACTATCGTAAAACCTGGAATAAATAATGATTTGATCATTAAGAACTATCCCCCTGGTGAAATAGAAGTTAGAGGTGTTGAATATTTTGGGTATCGGGAAAATTAATTTTTTTTCCACGTTCTTATCAGTCAGGCTTGATAAATACCCAATCACAATTGGCGTGTCGTGACCAGGAACTTTATTCATGACCTCCTCAGGCGCAAGCTGTATGCAATGGTCACCATACACGCCACTTATTACCCCTTTATCTTTAAAGCTCTCCGAAAGCATCCGCCATTCTCCATTCATCAATTCGTAGAGGTCATACCTCTCAGAATAGGATGCCTTTACTAAGAATTTAGATTCAGACAATTGCTCAACTTTAGCAACGGTTATATCGACTTCTTTACTAAATTCTTGAAAATCGCTGGGAACTTCTTCGTATGATTCATCGTTATTCACTTCAAAAAATACAGGTTTGGCCTTAGTATATTGGCCTTCTTCGTATGTGCTTGAATAAACAATATCATTCTCCGAAGCCTCAAGCACGTTAAACCAAGGCGACTTTGCTGGTTCGGAGATTCTGAAGTCCGAAAATTGAACATTTCCATTTTGCCAAGTGGAACCGTCTCCGTCTATCTGGCCCCTTAAACCCACTATTACAGATGCACCTCGGTGATTGTCATATTTTTCTGCCAAAAAATGAAAGGTATTTCCTTGAGAATCAAAATTATAGATTGTAAGAGTATTTACTTTGACATCTTGTGGTAAAGGAATTTCTCGTAAATCTGGAGTTTCCCAAGTCGCTCCTTTTTTCTTTATCGACAAAGCTCGAAGGCCATTCTGAGTCTGATCTTTCAAGCCTAATAATAATATTTCATCTTTTGAGACAGCTCTAATTCTGTTTCCAAAAGAAGCCCCTTTTATAGTTCCTGATTCGTTATTAATCGTCTTCCAGCCATTCTCGGGGCGTTCAAAAACGAAAACCTTATTTGAAGAGACCAAATATATATTCCCTTCCTTTACAGCACACTCACTTGTCCCATCTAATCTACCTCCGTCAGCCACCTCCTTTTTAGAAAGTATTAATTTCCCTGTCTCGGACATGGTTTTCCAGCCTCCTTCCGGCTTCTCAAATATGTAGGCACTGCCACAATTCCAACACATGTCATCATCATTTCTTGACTCTACGACAATAAGGTCATTATCAATTGCCGTTTTTCGTATGCGGTGGCCTCCTTCGACAGGCCAAGTGCCATAAGCACCAAACGCATCAGTATAAGCCCCATCACTAGCGTATAATACAGCCGTTTCGGTCATATCCTTCCAACCGGACTCTGGCTTCTGAAAAAGATAAACAACTCCTGAAGCATATCCAGCTCCAATATCATTACGCCAGCCCGAAACTAAAACGACATCTTCAGACAGCGTTACATTATAGCCGAAAGTGTCATCGATATTGGAAGTCCGGAGTGTCGCAATTTTTTGCCATCGTCCATCCTTCTTTTCAAACAGATTTACTACATCTTTTGAATTGTCAGATATTACCGCGGTATTTCCGAAAATATCCATCGCTGGATTTCTTGAATAATCTGTAATACCTTTTGTGACTGTTCCGCTCAGCTCCAAAGATGACGTTTGTCTCCAATGTTGGGCCTGTACATTATAGATGAACAGCACCACTAAAAGTAGAGTTAAAAAAAATCTCATGTTCTGTGTTTGAAATATTGAAAGTTATTTTATTGTAAATTATTGAAAACTATAAAGAGAGACAAAAAAAGTACATTCTTTAACTATAGCCTAATTCAAGTAACATGTTATACACAACCAATCTTATTGTTTGAAAATCGCTCAAAACAAAGGGTGTTTGTGTTATTTAAGTCGAAGAGCTAATAAAGGCTAAAGCTGGAATGCAGGCAGAGATTTAATACAACCATGCGAGGCATTTATGTGAAATTGGTTTATTAACACAAAAAAAGCGCTCCCAAAAACGGGAACGCTCATAATCCGATTGTCAAATAATATGTTGCTATATGCCCGCAGACTATTACTCAGCTACCTTTTCGCTTTCGAAATCCAAGACTATTTGGTTTCTTACCAAATCCTCGAATTCGTCTCTCTTCCTTACCAGATGCGCTTTGCCGTCAAGAACCAGCACTTCCGCAGGGCGCATACGCGAGTTATAGTTCGAGGCCATTACGTAGCCGTATGATCCGGTATTTTTCAGGGCCAAAAGATGCCCCTCTTTGATTTCCGGTAATTCCCGGTCTACGGCAAAGTTGTCAATCTCGCAGATATTGCCAACCACGGTGTATGTGGCCTTGTCTCCGTCGGGGTTATCAAGATTCAGTATCTCGTGGTAAGCGTCGTAGAACATGGGCCGGATTAGGTGGTTAAAGCCGGAATCCACGCCAGCGAATACGCGCTCGCCGTTAGTTTTCACCATGGTGGTTCTTGTAAGAAGAGTGCCGCTCTCGCTTACCAAGAAGCGTCCGGGCTCAAACCACAGATCCACCTCTTTACCGTAGCGTTCGGTAAAGGCCGCGTGCTCGGCTTTTAGGCCTTCGGCCAATTCGTAAATATCGAGAATGTCTTCGTCCACTTTATGTCGGACTTTTACGCCTCCGCCGAAATCCACGAAATCGAGATCTTCGAAGGTTTCCGCTATTTCGAACACCTTTGCGGCGCCTTTGCGGAATATCTCACGGCTCATAATCACCGAGCTGGAATGGATATGCAATCCGTTTACCCGGATTCCGTATTTGTCGATAATAGAGCGGGCCTCCTCCAATTGCGATACCGATATGCCGAACTTGGACTGCTTGTGCCACCAAGTCACCTTTTCCGAATTCTCTTTGGAAACGATAAACGGATTCATCCGGACACAGCAAGGAACGGTAGAGCCGTAGCGTTTGCCGAATTTTTCCAGATTCGGGATGTTTTCGATATTGATATTTACTCCCAGATCAACGGCTTCCACTATTTCCGAAAAATCGACACAATTGGGGGTAAAGATAATCTCGTTGGGTTCGAAGCCTACCGAAAGGCCCATACGGATTTCGGGCACAGAGACCGTATCCAGGCAAGTGCCCTCGTTTTTCATCAACTTCATTACGCTCAGGTTAGTCAATGCCTTGCAGGCGTAGTTGATCCGTATGCAGACACCCGAAAATGCTTTCCGGAACGTGGCTACCTGATCTTTCATTTTCTGTCCGTCGTAGACATAAAGAGGGGTTCCGAACTCCTCTGCGATATCTTTTAAGTCTAGTCCCTGTATTTTCATTTTAGAAATAAAAAAGGTGTCGTTGGAATCGAATTCGCCAGCCAATTTGCGAGGAATAAACCGCTTTACATGACACTATTTTAGCCAGTAAAGATCTTATCTTAACCTTTTTGAAATAAATGGGCTCGCAGTATTGGGCCGAAATAAAAAAAGCCTCCCGCTAACCGTTTTGTGGGCTTGCGGGAGGCTGAAAATACTTTAGAAGTTAAATCCGAAATCGAATAGGAACTGCGTCGATTCGTTGGAGACGCCCACACTGGCGGTGAGCGACAGCATAGAGAACGGCGCTATAAAAATCCCGCCTCCGGTGCTGTTGTGCCAGCGTTTGGAGTCTTCCCCTTTTTCCCAAACTCTACCGATATCGTTGTAAGCGAATATTCCCCACGATCCGTTTAGCAGATAATTATCAAACTCCCGGACATTAAGCCTGAGCTCCGTATTGTTAAACGCCGCCGTACGCCCGTAAAAACGATCTTTTCGAAAGCCCCTTAAGCTATGCGAACCGCCCAGTTTGTTGGACTGAAGGAAATCGTAATCGCCAAAGTTATGGGCGCCGCCAAAACGCAAAGCCAACGTCAGCGGGCGCGGAAGCCGAGTGGTCATATACAAGCTCAAGTCGCCTTGAATTCTGGAGAACACGTCGCTCGTTTCGATCCCTTTGTACGTTTCCGACACCAAGTTCAGATGCGTTCCCTTAAGCGGAAAGCTCGGTTGGTCTCGTGTATCCGCTTCGTAACGTATAAATCCGCCCCAATAGAAATGGGGATCCAACACTTCGCTTTCGGTAAGCCCGTTTTCAGGGTAGTCGCTTACGTATCGATGGCGTGTTTTCGAATTATCCGGAATTTTGGTCCCAATCATTGACGGACCGAAATACAGCGCTTGTTTCTCGCCATAACGTTTCCTCAAAAGCGCATGAGCCTGAAGGCGCTGATAATTAAGAACATAATAATCCCGATCCTCATGCTTTTCAGTGTTGTTCCCTAGTCCGTAGAAATTTGACCGGTAAGAAGGGACATCCCAACGGGCATCGAAGAGCCCGTCGAGAGAGCCTATGAGTTTCGTTTTTTCCAGCCTGTATTTTACCCAAGCCGCAGACCCTTTCAGAGACACCGCAGCCAAGATAGTGTGCTTAGTGTTAAAAGGTTCCTTTCGGAAAGAATGGGTTTCGATAATGGCTCCGCCACCGAGGAAAAGGCCGTCATCGGGATTATAGCCAGCCGTGGCTAACGGGAAAGCCTGATTAAATTTGAAAGCGTAACGATCATAATCGTTGACTTCCGGTTTGTGAGATAGACGTAATCCCACCGATTTTCCTTTTTCCAACTCTAGCCTCTTCGGCTGGTCATACACCAACACTTTTTTTGTTTTCGGCCCTTTGGTTTCGTCTTCGACTTTCGTTAGTTCTTTACCGCCGATAATACGTACTTTTATCCCGTCTTTTGACGTGCCCGTAACTTTGAAAACATCGTCGCCACTAATGCCGTAGAGTCGCACTTCGTGGGTTTCCCCTTTCTTGAATTCCCGTTCGAAAAGCGTCTGTTTGATATTTCCTTTTTTGCTGATCTTCTTTACCGTGACTTTCAGGTCACCGTTTTCCCTACGTTCAACCAAAAAAAGCTCGTTCTTTTCCGATCCCGTAACATCTACGGATTTGGCCAAATTGCGGAAATGCTCCTTCGCATATCTCTGAAGCTTATCCCGGCGAGAAATCAATTTGCGGATCACTTCCTCGCCATGTTGTTTGAAAAGGGTATCCGGCCAAGTCAATACGGCTTGCCTTATCTTTTCGTCTGTCAATGATGATTGTAGTTCCTCGGCCTCCGCTATCCAATCCGACTCGCTGGCGCCTACCAAGAATGTCCGGTCAAAATATCGGGCGTTGAAATTAAACCAAGGCACCGAGCGGATATCCTCGTTAAAACCTTCGAGCTTAGGCAACAGCCAACGCCTTGAGGCGATTTTGGGAAACAAGCCCTCATTCACGAAGAAAGCGTGGTCACGGTCGCGCGGAATCGGACGGAAGAGTTTGCCTTTTCCTTTTTTGAAACTGGCCCAACGCCATTGGTCATCATGTCGGTCCCAATCCGCTATCAACATATCGAAAAGCCTTGACCTAACGGCAAAACGGTAATCGATTTGGTTGTCGTTGTCTTCCAGAAGCTTCTCGACTACCTTTGGCGTACTGTAAACCTTTTTCGTCCTTCCGAAGGAGCTGATATGCGACTCGTCACCGTGAGGTCTTTCTTCGAACAAACAAAGCGTATTGCCAAACGCTCCCCGGTACGGACCCAAACGCGGATCGTCCGGAATAAAAACCAAGGTAGGGTTTGCGTGATAAATTCCCGCATATTCGGCCAAGTGCGCAACCACCAAAGCGGCGTAAGGATGGTCGGAGGAAATTTGGTCTTGCACCGCGTCTTTGGCGATTGTGTTTCGGAGAACAACCGGAATGGCGTTTTCCGGAAACTTTTCCACTGACCTTAGCACGTATTGTTGTCCGGTACTATCTTCCAGACGTAAAGATTTAGTCTGCTGTCCTCCGCCCCTTTTCAGGATCTTCAAACCGCCTTTTTCCTTACCGAGATCCAGCAAAGGAACCTCGATCGGCGTTTCCCAAGCGTCGCGATAGTTTTCGCCCAAGAAAAACTTCTTGCTCTTGCCCGCCTTGTATTGTCCCGAAGCCTTTACCGTAATAAGGCTGTCTCTCAGATCCTGGGTATTAAATTCCTTGATGGTCGGTGCCGGCACATACGGTTTGTGCGCCAATTTACGATGATAAAGGGTATCGCCTTTCGCCGAAAAATAAGTGGCGAAAATACCGCCGTCCTCATGATAATCGATTCTTGAGAACCCGACCTCCGATTTGGCGAACTCGGAATATTTGCCCTGCCTGACAGGCGTATGCTTTGAACCCGAACCGCTGACCATATAATGGACACCGTTACGGTAGCAATATTGTAATGAATGTTCGTGACCGGATACGTAAACCAAATCAGGATGCGCCTGAAAAATCTCCTGCATTCCGTCCCTCAAGTGCCTGTTAGCAGGATTGGAAGTGTCTTGATAACTGAATCCCGATTTTCTGTACAAAGGATAAAGCGCTCCGACTACAGGCAATGGCACATACATCCAGTCGGCCACGTCTGTCAAGGGAAAGAAATAAGTCTTTGCCGGAAAAAAGCCTCCGTGTTCTCCATAAGTGATCACGGGGTGGTGACCCGCCACCACTATTCTTTTGTTTGGATGCCTAACAATTACGTCGTTGAGCGCCAAGAGGTAATCCTCTTCGGTTTTCACTTCGCAGTCGCCCGCCTTTTCCTCAGTCTCACGCCACGGATGCAACCACCATTGCGTATCCACGATTACCAGTAACAGGTCTTCGCCAAGCGGAATCTCCACCGGCCCCGGACATCCGTCCAATGGCTGGAAAATGTCTTCCCGCCCAGTGATTTCCTGAAGGAATTTTTGCTGGCTCAACACATATTCCCGACCTTTTTTGCCTCCGTTTTTCCAATCGTGGTTCCCCGGTATGGCAAAAGCCCTTCCCGCAAAACCTTTGATAAAGCCGAATTCCGCCCGCAAAATCTCCTCGCCTTTTTCCCTGGCTTTTCCTTCGTCAGGGTCGAGGCCAGAAGGATACAAGTTATCGCCCAAATACAAAATGGTCGCTGATTTCCCTACCTCTTTAGCTTGCCTTTCCAGCTCGCTGATGTTGGCATCGCCAGACTGAACGGCCCCGGCATCCCCGATTAGGAAAACAGTGTGTTTGGCCCTTTTCTGTCCCAAAACCACCGAAGTGGAGATAAAGACAAGCGAAAAAAGCGTGATCGCCAGCTTTAGAGGCCATTTCCGTCTTGCGTTTAGGCTGTATCCCATATCCAAATAGTTATAAACCGGAAAATCCCGGCTTACTTTGATTCGTTAATCACAAAGATAATCGTAAATATAGACCCGACCATGTTTTCCATCACCCTCATTGGCGATAAGCATATCACCGTTCGGCATAAAACAAATGCCCTCGGGTTGACGATGCTGTTTTCGGCTGAGGCGTTGCACTTGCTTAAGCTGTCGGCTGTCTCGGTCATAAACAGCCAGCACTTTGCCTATATGGGCCAAAATATAAATATCCCCAGTCAAAGGATGTACCGCAACACCCGATGGCTTTATAAGTCTCCGCTCTCCAATAAATTCCGCAATCTCTTCCGGATCCACTACCAAATAGGGCTCCTTGGACATCTTCTTAGATTTCAAATCAAAAGAGTAAACATTGCGAACCAAAGCTTTCTTTTTTGGGCTTCCTTTAAGAGCCACCAACAGACTGTCATTGTTCAGCTTCGTAAGCCCTTCCACGTTATGGTCTTTGGTAAGGCGGGTTTGCTGTACGTTACCGTGTAGCCCGTTGTATGTTCTGGCGTCAAAAAAGAAAATATCGCCCTTGCTGTTAGTCACATAAATATCGTCGCCCACTACAGTCACCCCTTCGTAATCACCGGCCTTATAGAAGTGCTCTTTCTTTACCACCGCCCGTACGGACAGGTCGTAAAAGTAAACAAAACCTTTCTCATCCTGAACCATCACCACCGTGTCGCCTTTGTAATGGGCGATTCCGGAGACTTCCTCCAAGCTGTTCGGCATTTTTATCTCGGCCGCAGGCTCCCGCACATCATAACACGAAATGGTGGGGCCCGCACTTTGGACCTCCGCCACTTGACGCATATCTCCTGATTTCTCTTTATTTGACGCTTTGCCGCCACATGCGGAGCAAATAGCGCCTAAGGCCAAAGAAATGGACAAAACCCGGAGCCCAACCGATGGTAAAAATCTATTCATATCGTATGGATGGTATTGTATTCGCCGAATTTTCCTTCTCACCAAAAAGGTATTTTTCAAGCTTATATATCAGGCAAAAATAACAAAATATGGACTATTATTGCCCAGCAAAGGCAGGATTCAACTGACTTAAAAGGATTGAACATGCTCACACCCACATAAACAACTGAAAAACAACACAATGAAATGAGTTTTTCATTCTTTTCATCGTTTCTTAAATCTATACGGTTCTACCTTTTTTAAAGCGAAATTAGAAAGGCAAACCGCCTAAATAATACGCTAAATACGGAACATGGGAAAGCAAGGTTGCGTATGTGCTCGCAGGGTTGAAGACCAAGATTAACGTCTCGAATAGAGGATATTCGTGATTTTCGGCTTATTTTGTGTGCCGTTCCGGGGCGGTTTGCCGATTCGGAGCTTTGGCATACTCAGACAACGATTATGGAAGACAGCGGACAGCGATTGGTGAATAAAATCCGTGATTTTGTCACGGACAAATATGACGGGCCGGCAGCGCAGTGCTTTACGTACCATTGCCTTAACCACGTGAAGCTCGTGGTGGAATCGGTTGAGAAAATCGGGGAAGCCTGTGGATTATCCGAAAGAGAGATGGACGCGTTGCGCGTGGCTGCATGGGTTCACGATGTCGGATATATGGACGACCCGGAAGACCATGAGAACGCCAGCGCCGCCATTGCCACTGAGTTGCTTAAAGAGGAAGGCGCCGACCAGGAATTCATCGACTTGGTCCGCAGGCTGATTTTAGCCACCAAGGTTACGCATCCGCCCAAAGACTTGCTGGAGGAAATTATCAACGACGCTGATTTGGCCCATTTGGGACGCCCCTCCTTTCCGCAGGTTACGGAATTGCTCCGTAAGGAATTCAGTGGCCAACGCGGCAGGAAAGTGAAAAAGAGAGAGTGGCAAAATATCAATCTGAATTTCCTTCGCGATCACGAATTCTTTACCGATTACGCCAAAGAGCATTGGGACCCTGTAAAACAGGAAAATATCCGCACGCTGGAAAAGATTATTAAAGAGGGCGAAAAAGGTGGGGATAAAAAGAAAAAAAGCAAGAAAAAGAAAGCCAAAGAAAGCGTAGTCGCACAAGACCAGAAGCCAAACCGCGCCGTTGACGGGCTGTTCCGGATCATGGAACGAAACCATATCAATTTGAGTAATATCGCCGACGGGAAATCGAACATCATGATTTCGATCAACTCGCTGATTATCTCGTTGGTAGTGGGTGTTTTGTTCCGTAAACTGGAGGACTATCCAAACCTTCTGATACCATCAATCATTTTCGCAATAACGGGACTAGTATCGCTGATATTTGCCGTATTGGCCATTAGGCCTAACGTAGCGAAACCGGGAGCGGTAAAGCTGGAAGATGTGAAAGCCGGAAAGGTAAACCTGCTGTTCTTCGGAAATTTCTACAGCCTGAAGCTCCAAGACTATATGGAGGCGATGGAAAACCTTATACAAGACCACCGCGAGATTTACCGGAGCCTAACCAAAGACATCTACTACTTGGGCGTTGTGCTCAGCCTCAAATACAAATTCCTCAGACTCTCGTACACCTGCTTTATGTTCGGCCTTATCGTTACCGTGTTGGCCTTTATTATTGCGGTGGTGCTCTTCCCTGTCAAATATCCGTATTGACGTATTATATTCTGTCTTAATCCTTCCCCTTTTTCTTCGGACAAAGGGGATGTTCCGTCTTGCCATCTGATTAAAACCGCAACCAAAAAACAACATACTACCCCGCATAATTAATAATTAAACGAAAAATAAAATGTATCGATCTTTGATATAATAGTTTTGCGGATATTTATTATAAACATATTCCAGATATAGCCTTACGTTTGTAAAGTCAAGGCCATATTCCAAAAATGCGTGAATCACACGGAGAACCACCAGCACATGCCAAAAACCACTACAGATACGGCGGGAGAACGCCTAGAAATAATAGATAATAACAGTAGCTATTCACAACGGTACTTCCGGTTTTCCACCGTGCGCACCGTGGCCGACATAGTATTCTCTGTGCTAATCTGGACCATCGTGGCGCTGTTTTACTACTTTCTCAGGGGCGAATTGGCCGTGCCCGCCGAGGTCCGGGCCAGTTTCCCGATCCCCGAATACGGAACCCCGCTTTATATCAAAACGATATTCACGCATGCCATGCTTATGGGTTTTCTTTACGGCAGCAGTTTCGAACTGACCGAAAGGGCTACCCGAAAGCTGAATTTCTTTAGGAGGAAACCCTTTTCTTTTGTCTTGATTATGAAAATCATCATGATGGTTTTCATGTTCCTGTGCATGCTTCTGGTTACGGATCTCCTTATGATGGTCTTTTTCCCGGTCGGGGAGCTCAGTGACATCGCCAAGCTTTACGTTACGCTCTTCTTCACGAAATCCTTTTACACTTACCTGATCTATTTTTTCGTAGCGTCATGCATTATATTCTTGTTCCGAAAACTCCATGACCGACTCGGCCCTTGGACCTTATGGAACGTACTTTCCGGCCGCTACGCAAACCCTAAAGAGGAACGCAGGATTTTCATGTTCCTTGACCTGAAAAATTCCACACAGATGGCCGAACGTCTTGGCCACGTGAAATACAGCCGATTATTGCAGGACTGTTTCAGCGACATTACCGAAAGCGTATTCCTTTACGAAGCAGAAGTCTACCAATATGTCGGCGACGAAGTGGTGCTGACATGGCGGGCCGACAAAGGGCTTAAAGGATGTCGTCCGCTGGCCCTGTTTTTCGATTACAGAAAACGGCTCGAAGCCCGCACCGATTATTATATGGAACGCTACGGTGCCGTGCCCGAATTTAAAACAGGCCTGAACATAGGCCTTGTCACTGCCGTGGAAGTAGGTGTCATCAAACGCGAGTTGGCCTATCATGGCGAAGTGCTGAATGTCGCGGCCCGTTTGCGTAGTCTCTGCTCCGAAGCGGACCGGGACATCCTGATCTCAGAGGATTTGGCCGAATACATGGAAATTCCTCTCGACTTTCTGTTTAAGAAAAAGCTGAGGGGGAAAACGGGTACCATGGCCGTATACGCTCCTGATATCGACAAATGTCAGTGCGAAACGAAAACATCTGACAAAAAATCATAGCCTGTAACAGTCCTGTTGTCTTTTCGAAGAAGATTAGTGCCCCTTGGGCTCTAGAGTAATTCTTTAAATCAGGGAAGAACGATTGGGGGTAAAGATATGCGTACTGCTTTTTCCAAGACAACGAAGATCTGTACCCCCTCGGGAAATGATTGACCAATACGAATCGCCCATAATTCGGAACGTTTCATGATTCTCCGGAAATGGCACCTAGGTCAGTAAAGGTTAAAGGATTGCTGAAATAGAGTCTTTATCTCGCACAGATAATAAACATAACCCCACCGATCGGGTCAATCTTGGGTACCCGAAAACTGTTTTCACCTTCACCGTATTTGTTGCCAATAATCGAGAATAGTTCTTCCTTTTCCTCAACCTTGTACAGCGAGCCGTCACATTTTAACCAATGCCTAGGTATTTTGTCTCCGGCAAACATTCTCACTTCGCCTACCGTACCTTTCATATTAGGCCCCAAAGCGTTAAATTCTTCGGTAGTGCTTTCATCCAAAAGGCCTAATCTTGCGATAACCTCATCCACTGCCACTCTCTCTCCTTCAGGAGACAATTCTTGAACGATCCCGTCCACATGACTTTCTAGCTCCATGGTCGCTTTCTCCGTCTCAACCTCTGCCAAGATATCGTCAGCCTTGATAACATCGCCAACTTTGACGTGCCATTTCGTAATTATGCCGTACTCCATGGCATCAGACATTAGAGGCATTCGTATTAGCACTTCTCCCTCAACCTGTCTTTCCATGGGTTTAGAAGGCTTCTCCTCAGAGGATTTACCAAAAAGTTTGTCAAACATGCTTTTGATTTTTTTGCCTAACTCATTCTAAAAATAAATCAACAAGCCTAAATTAGGCTCTATCCTTTTAGATCCAAACTTATATCCGACATAGTTTTCTCCGCTCGGTTTTAACGCAAAAAAGAAAACCATCCCGAAACGAGACAGCCTTCTTGTATTATGGGGTGTGTTCTGCTTATTTTCAGTCGAAAATGTTTTAAAACTGAAGACTACTGATGGATTACCTTTTGACAAAGCGAAATGTCCTGGCGCCACTACCTTGAAATATTCGGATTACATAAATTCCCCTTCCAAAGCCTGAGATATCCACTGTATTTGTGTAGTCAGACAACTGTATCGTACGAATCCTTTGTCCCGCCTGCGAGTAGATTATGCCTTGGGCTTCCGCTTCGAAATCACCTTTGACGGTCAGTTTATCGCTTGCCGGGTTCGGGTAGATAGCTAACGACGTTTCCTGTTTCGTATTCAAATCTTCCGCTACGGTCGAGAGTGTTCGGGCAACGGTACCGCTTCCGGTTCTTATCACCAGAGTCGGAGCGTTTTCGGCCGTTCCGCCTTCCTTGCTTAAGAAGTTCAACCAGTTCCCGCTGCCTACATCATTGGAGCGAACAGATATACTTAAGGTTCCGTCACCGGCGCGCTCAATCTCGGCTTGGGCCGTTACGTCCCATTCCACAGTGCCGGCGTTACCGAGACTCGTAGCCAGAGACGCTCCCTTTGCCGGACGGTTATTCCAGTTAATGGTGTTTTCTAGCCAAGAATCGTCCCCGACAAACAAGGCCTCAAGGTTAGTGGAGCCTGCGGTTGAGCCTGTCGCTTGGGTTGCCATCTTCAGCTTGGCTTCTACGATTTGCCCTTGGGTGCTTGACAGGTCAAACTGCAAAAATATTTCCCGCTGATAACCTAGTCCATCTTTTTTAACAATAAGTCCGGTCCCTCCTCCATAATTGGTATTGGCGCTACCTCCATCCTGAACAAAAGAGTCTTTGGCAGCGGTAATATTCTGCTCTTCTCCAGCAGACAGGATCAACATCGGACGAAGCGAGGTATCAGTGGCCTCACGGCTATTGTAGCCTATCCAGCTTTCCGAACCGATCACGGTCGACTCAAACATAATCGACATCTTTCCGTCGCCTGTCCTTTGCGCTTCCGCAAAAGCGGTGACGTCCCATTCCGTGGCGGCCGGGCTTCCGGTTTTGGAATCCAGTTCTTGTCCCGTGGCGGGTTGGTTTGCCCAGGTCAGGCCAGATTCGCTCCAGGTATCGTCGGCTACGGCCATTGCCCGGATTTGTGTTTGCCCGATGGTGTTTCCGCTATTTACGGGCACCATTCTGAGTGTAGCTTTGGATATGGTTGAACTTACGCCCGAAAGGTCGAAACGAAGTAAAGCCTTTCTATTCCATCCCGTTCCGTCTTTTTTAACCGCCAGCCTTGTACTGGTTCCGTAATTGGTCGAAGCGCTTCCGCCGTCTCGGATAAAAGCGTCCGCCTCGGGAACAATTCCCGGCAAGTCCGCTACCTGAAACGTAACCGTGACCTCATCGGAATAGAAAGCCGCGTTGCCGAGGGCCTTCGCTTTTACGGTTACGGAGCCTTGTCCATTAAGTGTCAGTTGGTTGCCGGACAATGTGGCCGGCCCATCGACTAACTCATATTCAATGGTTGTCCCCGACGCATCGGATGTCGCGTTGAGCGTAATCGGTGAAGAGGAAAGCTCTTGGTCAGAAATAGAGAAACTTAGTTTCTGTACGGACTTTCCGCCTATGATATTTTCCAGATAACGATAACGGTCCGATTCGGTCCATATTCCGTCGCCGCTTCCCGCACCTCTAAAGCCCGCAATCCGTGGATAAACGCCGTTGGCTCCGCTATCGCCTTCATAAAAAGTCGAGCTGAAATGGACCTTGCCTGATTTATCAATCCAAACTCTATGATACAAAATCATATAAGCCGCATTGGTATTGTATGGCGCTGGCGGAGCCAATAATTGACGTCCGTAGCCGGATGGCCAGTTAGTGCTGGAAGCGGGCAAACTTTTGTAATAAAGCCCCCGCTGAATTCCCAACGACGAGGCCCGCTGACGATAAGCCACATGCATGTTTCCGCTGTTGTCGATTACCGCCGTCTCGTAGCTAAAATCCTGGGCTCCCGTCGGGGTTACGGTTCCGTTGTAGGTCCATTCGCTGGTATTCGTCAGATCAAAAGCCGGATCGGTGACGGCGTGAACGCTACGGTAATATCTGTCGGAGTGGACGTGGTCTCCGGATATATAGCGCAAGCGGTTTGAAGTGTCTAAAATCAACTCGCCCTGCGAATGGCCGTCAATCGCGTCAAAGGGGAACTGAAGGGCCAGGAACTTTTCTTTGATAACGGGTGTCCCCGTAGAGTTAACCGGGCGGGTAATTTCCACAACATAACCTTGATTGGCGTTTCGGGTGTCGTTTTTTCCCTGATAGAAATTATTGGCCACTTTATCCTTGTCGAATCTAGTATAGGCCAGATAAGTCTTGTCGCCGATAGTGGCCATTACGCCGTTGCCTCCGGAATGTACGGTGGCGGCGCCAGCGGTTTCCGACAGGGTAAATGTGTTGAGGCTGATCGTACCGTCAGAATTGCGGTAAGGAATCGCCACGTCAATAACCGTGAGGCCTCCGACCGTCCAAGGGTACTTTTTCCAAGGGTCCCAGCCCAGATCAGCGAATGATTGGCCACCCCTGTTCAGGATTACGGCCGGTGTCTCGCCGTTTTTGAGGTTATGCCCCGTAAATTCCTCTACATGGGCTAGGTAATATCCGTTTAGCGGAATCACCTGAAAGTTTTCGCTATCAAGATCGTCAAGATAAAGCAGCGACCAGATTGTGCTTCCGTTTACCTTGTAATTCAAAGTTAGATAGAGGTGATTATCGGATGTGATACAAAGCCTCGGGTTAGCGTGCCCTATAGAAGGTGGCTCGGCTGTCGTCACTGTCGCTCCGGGGTGTTGGGCGCTAAGTTCGTCGAGATAATTGATGTTCTTCCAAAGGCCGTCGCGCAAGGTGCGGATATAACCGAACTCTTTGTTGGCGTTGAACCCGTAGGGGCGGTTCTGGCTGTCCCAAGCCAAGGCCGAAAAGTGGTAGAAATCGTGCCTTGAATAGACATTCGCCTCATTGCCGTTGGCTGGCATCTGAAACGGCGCTTGGTCTTGTGCGAAAGCTTGGCCCAATAGGGAAACCATCAGCACCATTAACAGTAATGGGGTAATTCTCTTTTTCATTGAATTTGGGTTTATGATTAATCCCCCATAACATCCAAGGAAGATGGAGGAGTGTGATACTATAGCGTTATTCCCTCCTCTCATTTCCGCACTGGGTATTTTGATTGGTATTTGGTCTTAGGTATTTGGTCTTAGGTAATCAGCGTCATACCTTTTACCCTATACCTGATACCTAAGACTCAATACCATATTTATCATCCAACTAAATTACGGGCGTTTGTCCCACCACAGCTTTGTGCTTCCCTTGTCGCCGGCGCCCATTTCCGGAAGGGCCAAGGCAGCGTTTAGGGCTCCGGTATTGAAATCGTATTCTGAAGAGGTGTAAGGGATTCTTCTTACGATTTGATCGGCGGGAACATCAGGATTCATGGAATAGATTCTCGGATAGAGTTTCGGATACCCCGTACGGCGAAGCTCCGCCCAAGCCTCCCAACTGTCGGGAAAGAGGGCCAGCCATTTTTGGGTCATGATCTGCTCCAGCTGGCGTGTTTTTTCAGCTCCGACCATAAAGGCGACAGGAATATCGGAAAGCGGAGCCGAAGCGTGACGGTCGCCGGGAGCGACAGGCTTCGCGGTGCTCTTCAGGTATTCGGAGATCTGGTCTTCGCCGATCTCCCATTCGAGCAGAGACGCCCTAACGCCATTGTTGTACAATTCCTCTACGGAACCTCCCATGGCCCAGCCTTCCAAAGCGCCCTCGGCTCTCAGAAGGTAAGCCTCCGCGGTACGCATTACCTGAATCGGGTTGGTATCCGGGCCGTTCGGCAACCACCTAGGGCCGATTGTAGAGCAAAGGTCGCCGAAATTGATATTGGTTTTGTCGGCTTCGGTCTCTCCGTTGCGCAGGCCTTCGTAAGGTAATCCGTCGCCGTCGGAATCACCCAATACGGCCGGTGCGAAATAGATCGGAAGACGGGGATCGTCATAGCCTTTGAGCACGCTCTCCATTGAGGAGCTCATTCGGAACTCTTTTCCCCAAAGCGTAATCAAATTGTATGGATTCTTTCTGGTTTTCGAGGTGGCTATCAAAGCATTGTCCCGAATATCCTCCATTACGCCGTCTGACACGGCCTTTTCGGCTTGTTCTTTGGCCAAAGCCGGCTCAACGTACTTGACTCGCAAGGCCATACGCAGTCGCAAAGTATTGGCGAAAGTTCTCCACCGGTCCACGTTTCCGGCGAAAATCTTGTCTTTGGCCCCTACCAAGCTGGTGGTTCCCGCATGCTGTTTCAATACGCTTGTGGCTTGGTCCAAGACCTGAAAAATATCCTTGTAGATGTCCTCTTGGCTATCATAACTCACCGAAAGCTCTCCGTTTCCGTACGATTTGTAGATAATCGGCCCGAACCAGTCCGTCATTCTCAGAAAAGAATACGAGCGCCATATTTCGCCTATAGCCTGCTCTACGGGGCGTTCCTGCTCTTTCGACTTGTCGACAAAGAGCTTTATCTGCGGGGCGCATTCCTCATAAAAAGATCTCCAGACGCCATCGAGCCAGCGGTCATTGAAATTGTGATTATCCGAAGGGAAATAGGTGGCCGATGTGGCGAAATACTGTGAGTATAAGTCCGAATGCAGGGAACTTCCCAGCTGAAACGGAACTGGCTGTCCAAAGTGGGCGCCATACTCGGCTCCCGCCAAAATAAAACCCAGATTGGATGGATCTACTTTATCGGCGGAGATTGTTTTGGGATTGGTGTTCAGCTCTCCGAAATCGTCCGTACAGGAAAAAGTAAGCGAAGACAGAAGTGCGAAAACACACAAGAGCCCAGTATATCTATTATTCATAGTCAGTGGATTTAAAAGCTGATGTTAAGGTTAAAGCCGTAGCTTCTGGATGTCGGCGGGGCGAACGAGGAGAAGCCGTCTCCGGTATTGTCTTGGTTTACCTGAACTTCGGGATCCAGATCGCCTGCTTTGTTGGAGATGAAGAAAAGGTTACGCCCGACCAACGATACGTTCACGGATTCGAACGGAGTCTTTTTCAGGATTTTGCTGGGAAGCCTGTAGCCGAAAACCAGCTCGCGGAGCCTAATATTGGAGGCGTCTCGGATAAAGGCCTCTCCTACCGGAGCCGTCCAGTTACCCATCGTTTTCCAGAAGCTTTGCGCGTTTGTCTGAATCGTATTCGGCGATCCGTCCTCGGTTACGGCCGAGTATCCGCCAAAAACATTCTCGCCGAAAACAAGGCCGCCTTCACGACCGGCCAAGGTCTCTTCCGTCAGACCTTCCTGAGCGAGAACGGCGCTGGTGTAGGACACAACGTCTCCGCCCTGTCGGATATCGATGAGAAAGCTTAAGTTGAAATTCTTATACTTGAAATTGTTGTAAATGCCTCCTGTCCAATCCGGATTAAAGTTGGCAACCCTAACCGATTTTCCTTCCGTAATAAGTGGAATACCGTTTTGGCCTACGATAACGTTACCGTTTTTGTCGCGTTTGAATCCCTTGCCATATACGCTTCCGAAGGGTTCGCCCACATCCAATCGGGCGTTGGTCATATAGTTGTCGGCGGAGCCAATGGCTATGGACTGGAATCCTTCGGCCAATTCAACCACCTCACTGTCGTTGGTGGCATAGTTCAGCCGAATATCCCAAGTGAAATCGCCTTTGATCGGCGTAGCGCTCAGCATCATTTCCACGCCACGGTTTTCGATATCGGCACCGTTCAAGAACTTGAAGCTTGCGCCTGAGCCCACAGGCAAGGAGGTGGAGAAGAGCTGGTCAAAAGAATTGGTCTTGTACCAAGTGAAATCAAACCCGATCCTGTTCTCGAAAAGTCGCATATCGAAGCCCAATTCCGTGGAGCGGGTGGTTTCAGGAAGAAGATCGCTTACGGGCAAGACATTGTCGAGCTGCATTACGCCACCCGGCTGCAGACTAAGCGTACGTTGCGAGCGGTATGGGCTTGTATCGTTTCCCACTTCGGCCCAAGAGCCTCTGAACTTCAGGAAAGATAGGAAATCAGGCAACTTGGGAAGCAGGTCGCTGGCTACCACGGTCAGGCCTACGGAAGGGTAAAAGAACGAATTATTGCCCTCGGGAAGCGTTGAGCTCCAGTCGTTTCGGGCCGTAAGGTCAAGGAATACGGCGTTCTTGTAACCGATTTGGGCGAATCCGTAAAGCGACTGCACTTCTTTCTCAGCGAAAACCTCACTTCCTATCAGGTTCTTAGCGTTTGAGATAGCGAATACATTGGCCGCGTTCAGTTGCGTGTTGGCTGTCCGTACGCCCTTGTATTTGTCCACGCTAAGGTTTCCGCCAAAGTTGGCGTTGACAGACCAGTCATTAAAATCCTTGTTGAAATTCATCAAAAAGTCTGTATTCCACTGGCTTTCAACTCTATTATCCGTCATAAAATCACCTTCAGGAGCACGAATATAGGTGTCGTTATAGAGTTTATCCTCGCGTTGGTCGGAAGTTCTGTCGAGAGACGAACGAGCCATAAGACTCAAATAATCCGTAATCTGGTATTTGGCGGATACAAAACCGAGTACCCGCTCGCGCAAGGTGTTATTGAGCACGCGGTTGGTCACCCAATACGGATTTTCGCTACCGTTGTGTCCGGGTTTCCAAAAGTTCTGGCGACGTTCGCCCGTTTCGTCAAAATACTCGAACTGCTCGGCATCCTGGGTTCTGATATTTCTAGGAAAACGCAAAGCCTGACGTATCGGGTTTAGAGGTGTGCCCCCACCCAAATACAGCTGATTGTCCAGAATCTGACGGATATAGTTCAGCTTGCTTTCCACGGTCACTTTCCCAAGCCTTTGCGTCATACGGAGGTTGAGGTTATGCCCTTCCAATTCATTATTGGGCACCGTCCCCGCCGCGTCGGTAAATGTATAAGAGAAATAGGAATCTGTGACTTCGCCCGATGAGGCCACGCCTACATTGGTGGCGAAATTATGTCCCGTTTGGAAGAAATCCGTTACGTTGTCCGGCTGGGCCACATACCTGTATTCGCTGGGCGCTCCGGGTGCCAAAGACCAATGCGGAACGGTCGAGCCGTCGAACTTGGCTCCCCAAGAATCGGCCGCGTGGGCGTTGTACACACCGTCGAAGCCTTGGCCGTACTCGTTTTGGTAATCCATCAATACGTTGGCCTCTTCCATGGTATAGGTGGTGTTGAGCGTTACCTTGTACTTTTTGCCACCGCTGTTGCCCGACTTGGTTGTGATCACGATAGCGCCGTTGGCCGCGCGGCTACCGTACAAAGCGGCCGCGTTGGCGCCTTTCAGTACGTTATAAGATTCGATATCGTCCGGGCTGATATTGCTGATATCGCCGTTGAGAATCATGCCGTCCACGATATAGATCGGCTGGCTGCTGCCCGATATCGACCTGTTTCCGCGCAAAATCACTTTGGATGCGCTACCGACGCCCGTTCCGCCACGCGAGACGGTAAGTCCGGCTACTTTTCCGCTCAATGTATTCAATACGTTGGCGCTTCTGGCCTTGCGCATATCTTCGGCCTGAACCTGTTGGGCCGCGTAGGTAACGGCCTTTTTCTCCCTTTTCAGACCAAAAGCGGTCACCACCACTTCGTCTAGCTCCTTAACATTAGCGCTTAAAGCGACATCGATTACAGTCCGGCTTCCTACCGCTATTTCTTGATCGATATAGCCCACATAACTAAAAATCAGGATTTCGCCTTCGTTTACCTCAAGTTCGTATCGTCCTGAAATATCCGTATTCGCACCACGTGTAGTGTTTTTCACGCGGACGGTTACTCCCGGAATTCCTTCGCCGTCTTCAGCATCGCTTACCGTACCTCGCAGTTTGTATTTACTCTGGCCGGAAGCTTTATCGTCAGTGACATTCTTTAGGAAAATCACCACTTGTTTTTTAATGATCTTAAAATCGTATTTCGTCCCTTTCAGTATTTGTTTTAGGTTCTGTTCCAGACCAACCCCTTGCTTAACCAACGGAACCATTGTCTTAAGATCAACTTCATTTTCTTTGAAAAAGAAAGAATATCCAGTCTGTTTTTTCAGGATATCGACCGCTAAACGAAGGGATTGTTCCTGCCGTTTTTCCGGTTCCTTATTCTTAAAATCAGGAGCGGAAGCCCAAACCCCGGTCTGAATGGAAAGCAATAAAATAAAGGCATACACCCACGCTTTCCGGAAAAAGTGGCTACAACGGAGTAGCCTTTCTAAAAAGAAACGCATAAATTTACGATTAAGATTATAAAATAAACTGGTAGGGGGGCTTGGCTGCAATCTAGTCCCCCTACTATTTTTTTGGCAATAGGAACCCCGCTCCATACACCGAAAACCAGTATGGATTCATACTTTTACGACTACGGGGTTGATACCTAAGCGCTATTTTTCGATATACACGTAGTTTGTGTTTTTCTCATATTTCAGATCGGAATTGAAAAGAAAAAGCTCCATTACCATATCAATCCCGTCGTTTTCTGTGAAGCTTCCCGTAAACCGGTCCTTTCTGCTCAGGCTTTCACTTCCCACAAAAGTTACGTCAAACCAGCGTTCCAACCTTGGCCTTAGTTCCTCGAAACTTTTGTTCTTGAATATGAGCCTGTTGTTCTTCCAGCCTACATATTCATCCACATACACTTTTCTTCGTTTCAGCTTTCCTCCCGAAACTAATACGCCCTGTTCCGAAGGTTTTAAAACGGTCTTTCCGTTTTCGGATTCCAAAGACACTGACCCTTCCACCAAAGTAATATGGCGCCTTTCGCCAGGATAGCCTTTTACCCCGAACTCCGTCCCCAATACACGGACCTTCATCCCCTTCGTATTCACGAAAAACGGTGAACCTTTTTTCGTCACTTTGAAATAAGCCTGGCCTTTGACTGAAACATTACGGCTTTTGTTTTTGAAACGGGATGGAAAACGCAACTCTGTCCCTGCGTTAAGCCAGACCTTCGATCCGTCGGCCAAGGCTACCGACATTCGTTTTCCTCTGGGATTTCGCAAAAGTCTCATTTCCCTTTCACCTATTATGGCCTTTGACAAATCCAGAAAACGTTTTTCCTTATCATAATAAACCCCTTCTCCCAATTTGGCGGTCATCTCATCTGTCGAAATATTATCCAGGTCCAAAGCTTCACCACCGGCGAAAAGAACCGTAGCCCTGTCTTTCAATTCGACAACAACCAGTTCCTTATCCTTTGAAGGAACCAGATAAGGCGCCGAGAAAATACCTACAATAAAAACGATACACGCCGCTACGCTACCTGCCATAACCATTTGCCAGACACGCCTTTTCTCGGCCGATATCCGTCGAAAAACTTGTGCCTTTGCCGTCTCTTTAGAGAATCGATGCTCCTCAACCGGAACCTCCCGCCAGATTTCCATCAATTCTTCGGTGTCCTGGCGGAGCTTTTCCCGGTCGGGTACACGCCCCTTCTCCATGGCTTCCCGCTCAAGGGCTTGTTCCAGCCAAGTAGCCATTTCGTTTTCACTATTTCCTTTTTCCGATTCCATTTTCATATATAAGTCAAGGCGTTTTCGTCAACTACGTACTCGTTTTAGAAAAAAATTAAAAAAATATTTCCGTCCGCATATCCATATCAATCCGAAGGTAAATCTTAGTTTAAACCACAGCTTCTTTAGCCAAAGCTTTCCTTAAACTTTTTAGGGATTTGTACAAGTGGGTTTCGACCGTGCGAACAGACAGGCCCATATAGTCGGCAATTTCCTGATTAGACATTCCAGAATATTTACTCAGGCAAAAAACTTCTCGGCGTTGCAAAGGCAGCTTCTCTACCGCCTTTCGGATTTGCTCAAGGCGCGAGTCTTTTTCATCTTCATTATCGGATTCCTCCTGAACCATTTCCAAAAAACTATCACCGGGAAAAAATTCATGTTTCTTGTTCAGCACATTGACCGCTCTATAAAATGCGGCTCGAAAAAGATAGGGCTTCAAAGACGTGCGTATATCCAAAGCGGGTTTGTTCCACAGTTCCACAAAAAGATCTTGTACGATGTCTTCGGCGGTGTCGCCAGATTTTACGATTTGGCTAACGTAACGACACAAATCCTCATAAAATTCGTCAAAAAGTTCCTCATACGCTTTTCTTTTATTCCTTTTCTGAATAAGAAGAAACCTGTTCGAATTAATAAAAAACATCAGTCAGATCACGTTGCGGGGTTCCGCCACACAAAATCCATCTGCACACGCCAAAAAGCGTAAACCCAAGGTTTTACATAAAACTCGCCTACCCTTACATAACACGAATCAAAAATCCCCGGCTCACACGTTCATGAATCTCCAAAAAGAGCCATAAAACATGCTACAACCTTTAAATATGAATCAAAAACTTACTATTTATCGTTTTGACAAGCAACAAAAATGATCAAATAAACAAAATAAAATAAGTAAAACGACATAAAAACGTCTAACCAGCCTTCTCATAATCCATAACTCAGCATATTGACTTAATTAGTCATTAATAGAATAAAGATAAAGAATAATCCGCCAAAGTAAGTGATTGAAAGGATCTTGACAGGGAACTTTTTCCGCAATAATGTAGTCGGAAAATTGAGCATTACTTTAACGAACTACGGCTATCAACATTTATGAAATATTGTCTAACACCTCCTTACTAAACAGAATCATCTAACATTGGCATTGCTTCATTTGTTCTGAAGAAAATAACCTCGGGAACTTGTTTAAACGAAGACAAAGAAGACGACCGTCAAACTCCAGCGCCAACGAGCTTAAAACGATTAGGAGAGACCCGCCGGCAATGGGACCGATGGAAGAAAGCGCCCACTTTTCGGAGCCAGCGCCTTTTGCCAAACCTGCGGTTCCCGCTCCTTTGACTGCCACGATAAACAATTTCGAAACCGAGGAAAAGATCGGACTCGGTGAACGTTTTAGACTTTGGAACGCTAACCGCAAAAACAAAAACTCTTATCTGGGACATAAAAGAGTCGGGAAATCAAGCCCTTTCCAAATCAATAATTACTACGATGAACTTAACGGAATAAGCGTCGCCGATGCGGACGACGGCTTCCTAAACGTTACGGGGCCTAGCAAATCACGGCCCCGCGGTCAGTCTTTTGACGAGTTTAATGTCGAAGGCCGTTGGAATACTGTCGGGAACTTCGTGCGGACTGAGGGCTTAGATGATTCCTACGAAGAATCCGACTGGTAAGCTCACAAAAAAGCTCATATCCAAAACGGTTCCTCTTCGTCCGTAGTCCCGAACGACGCAGTAGCGCCCTCTCTCGCCGGCGGATTATAAGGCTCGGTGGAAATCGGCGATTCGAATTCTCTTCTCATCCGCTCTTCCCTTTCGCGTTCCAGCCCGGTACGGGAAAGCGCCCGGGCTTCGCCTTCCACTTCCCTGACTGATGTTTCCTCTCCCTCACCCATTTCTATCACCAGCATATCATCATTGCGAATAATATCAGGAGGGCGATTGATATGCGGTTCGAAAAAATCAATATCACGCTTAGTACAGGCTCCCATCATCCTTCGCAAAAGATCTTCGTAGCAAGCAGGATCATCTTTAAGCGCCTCGGCCAAGGCTTGGGCTCTATGCGAAAGGAAAGTCTTCTTTTTGCGTCCTTCGTTCTCCTGCCCCACATATTTTTCCAACCACTCGCCGGCGCCTTTCGGGAATTTTAGCCCGAACATGGCCTTGGCTTGTGTGGCCAGCTCCCAAAGGTTGCGCTTGTCCATCCCCAAAGAGCTGTCATCCGTTTCATCCAGTTCCCTGCGGGCCTGCTCAGCCCTGCGCACTATATCCTCTCGGTAATGCGGATGGAACACGGCGTTCCAAGAAAGCGTTTTCTTTCCTTCTTCCCTCAATTTCTCCTCCAGTTGTTCCAAAAAGGTTCTAACCCTACCGGTCATTTGGGCGTCCATTTCCCAAGGAATCTCAAAACGCGGATCCTCTGCCCAGCTTATTCCCGGCGCTACGGGCTCGGCCATCGGGATGGTATCTTTCCTGAAAAATTCGGGATTATGCTCCTGTATGCTTTTCACCAATTCGATAATTTGCTCAAAGCCCTCTTGCGTAAACGTTTTGAGCATTACGCTGTCCTTACGTTGTGTCCGATGATAAAATGGAGCGACACCTATGTAAGACAATACCGGCTTCCCGGTGTCGGATCGGTCATTATCCAGATAAGGCAATAGCTTTTTGATAACGGCAAGCATCGCGTGAACCGAAACGTTAAGATAAATCCGGTGCGGAAAAGGCATATCGTGAACCCGGCCCATCGCTTGGGCTTTGCCAAAGCCTTCATCCATGGCCCTTTCGGTATTCGGTTTGCCTAGCTCTTCTCTTTTTTCCCTAGCCAAAAAGAGCATGAATTTGCTTTTCAATTCCTCTTTGGCCTCCGGCTGGTCCAGCTCACCTATCGCGAAGGTTCTTGACTTTTCCCCTACAACCTCCGCCCGTACTTTCGACTCTTCGGGCCTTTGTTTGGCGAGTCGTATCAATCCTTTCAGCAAATCATCGTCACTAGGTGAGGGGAGCTTTCTACGGTGAGAATCATAATACGGTTGCCAAGTCTTGATCATATCGCCATAAAGCAGCTTGGAAAGCGGTACACTGTCTATCGCCGCGTCTACCCTAAGTGAACTAACGCCACGCATGTTTTTCCAATACTTTTCAAGGTTTCCCATCATTGACCCGAAAGAACCCGAAGTCTCCGTTTTCTCCAAAAAATCGGATCTCACATAAAAAGAAAGGGAACTGCTATCGCTGACGCATCGGATCCACTGCTTTTCCTCCTCTCCTTCCCCTTCTTTTCTTACCCCGATACTGCTGGCCAAAACTTTATGGCCAATACCAAGCCTAAGCAATTTCATCGGGCGAAGCTCATTCCCCTTTAGCTGATAACCGTAAGTGGGCGCAATAATTCGGGCGGGATAATGCCCTGCCTGAATGATTTTGGGGCTTTTATTCGCCGAACCTTGGATCATCTGAACGGCGTTGCTTTGCTGGCGCTGGAAGTCGCTTTCCGCACTGACTCCCTGGCGCAACACGCCCTTTGTCTTTTCGCCTGTAGCGGGGTTTCTCTCACGGTATCTGAAACTCATTTGCGCACGCTTCCGGTTACTATTCGGATAAAACTCCTAAATGTAAAGCCCAAGCGGTGGCACAGTGTTTTTTTCGCACAAAAAAACGGAAACATAACGCCCAGGTATCTGCCCCTTTGTACCCTATTGACCGTTGCATTTCCGCTTTCTGTTCGTAAATCTATGCGCACAACCCCGTTTGGGTTATGTCTTATCGCCGGTTGGCGTTGCCCCCTTATGTCAGCATCCATTCCCTGAATCCAACATAAGTACGCCAGCCTGACAATACAAATGTAGTGAAGACTCGCTATGATTTTGTACGTAAAAATACTCGTTTGGTTAAAACGGGTATTTCCCACATATCCCGCATAGAATACGGAATCCACAAATTATCTTTGCCGGGAAAGCCCACACTGTTTTCGGTCGGGAACAATGTGGACGGTTCATGTTTTTATTTTGTCGGGAAAGTCAAGAGAATTGGAACGGATGAGAGGGAAGATAATTAAGTACGCATCGATTTTCTTGTTATGCTTAATATCGTTTGGCGGATTTTGCCAAAATTCGAAAAACTATCTCAAGGAACTCGACCAAGAACTAAATAAAAGGCAAGAGTACGTAAAAATCCGGGAACAACGTATCAACGCCCTCAAAGAAGTACTAGCGCAAACGCATGACCACAAAAGCCGGCGACCGCTCCTACACCAACTGTATAAAGCTTACGCCCCGTTTCAGATCGATTCGGCATACCATTACGCAAAGATCTCCGAAAAAATCGCCACTAAAATAGGCGATCCCGACTTGATTATCGATGACCGTTTCCAGCTTGTGCAAGCGTACACGCTTATGGGAGCTTATACTTTGGCTTTTGACGCTCTGAGGGAAATCCGTCCCCTGATCCGAAACAAAGGTCAACTTTCCGCATATTATCTCCTGCAAAAAAATCTTTACGGAAACCTGGCCGATTATCAATATCCGAATGCGGTTCGCAACGAATATTTGGTCATTAAAAACCGTTATCTTGATTCGCTCGTAAGATCCGAAACTCATATCCATCCCTTACAGAAGGCCGAACAGTTAATGGTTGAGAAAAGATACCTCAATGTGGTTCATACCCTGTTGCCCTATCTGGATTCCCTAAGTCTAAATAACCGAGAATACGCTTTCTTTTCCTATACTATAGCCAAAGCTTACCAGCGGTTGGATAACCGGGAAATGCAGATAAAATATCTCGCCCTTTCCGCCATAGCTGATATCCGGTCAGCCATCAAGGAAAACGTCGCGCTTAGAGAGCTTGCGCTTCGGCTTTATATGGACGGAGATATTCGCAAAGCCTATTCTTACATCCAAATCGCTCTGGACGACGCCGTTTACAGCCAAGCCAAACTCCGCACTTTTGAGGTGTGGGAAATTTTGCCACTAATCGGCGACGCTTATCAGGAGGCGCAAAGGATTCGCGAACGCAATCTGCTGTTTTTTTCCATCATCGCCACCGGTCTGGTCGCCTTTCTTTTGGTGGCCGTGATTATGGTCAGAAAGCAGACGGGCAGGCTCCGGTACGCAAACAAGGTGATTAAAGACAACAACGGAAGGCTGAAAGAACTGAATAACGAACTGGGCCAAAACAAACGGCATATCGAAGAGGTAAACAATCTGCTCCTTGCCGCAAACCAATTACAGGGCGAGCAAATCGCGCATTACTTGGGCCTTTGTTCGGCCTACATCGCCAAAATCGATAATTACAGGGCCTCTCTCTACCGCAAAGCCAAGTCCGCTCCGAGGGATACGCTCGTCGACGCCCTGAAATCGAAAGAAATAGTGGACCGGGAGCTCAAGCAATTTTACCAAAATTTCGACAGGGCTTTTCTGGAATTGTATCCCGACTTTGTCGAGGCTCTCAACGCGTTGCTTAAACCCGAAGAACGCATTACGCCCAAAAAGGACGAGCTGCTAAATACGGAGCTACGAATCTTTGCGCTGATCAGGATCGGGATTTCCGAAAGCGCGCAGATAGCTGATTTTCTCAGGTACTCGCCTAACACTATTTATAACTACCGGGCCAAGGTAAAAGGGAAAGCTTTGGCTTCCAGAAAAGATTTTGAAGCCGAAGTAATGAAAATCGGCACGATTGATTGAAAATCCGCCACTCATAGGCATCCTAAAACCTTTGTACACGCCCACTTAAATCACTCGTCAAATACAATTCATTTATTTGATTATCAATTAAATACAAACAACACTCATCCACTTCTTTATCCCTGACGGTATCTTCTGATTTGTCCGGAATCTATATTTGTTCCGTAAAACAAAACACCCGAACAATGAAGAATATACTAAGCGTTTTCTTCTTGCTTTTTATCGCCGTAACAGGAAAAGCGGAAGAGCTGAAATCACCCGACAATAGCTTCCGATTGACTTTTGAACTGAAGAAAAACGGAACCCCCACTTACGATCTTTACCTTGACGGAAAACCCGTAATAAAAACCAGTAAGCTTGGCCTAGAGCTGAAAGATACGGAATCGTTGCTTTCAGGCTTCGAAGTAGTGAGCGTGACACGCAACACTTTCGACGAGACTTGGCAACCCGTTTGGGGAGAGACAAAAGAGATTCGTAACCATTACAACGAGATGGAAGTCGCCTTGCTCCAAAGCGAAACGGGCCGTAAGATGTCTATCCGGTTCCGCTTGTTCGACGACGGGCTGGGCTTCCGTTACGAATTTCCCCAACAAAAGAATCTCGATTATTTCGTAATCAAAGAAGAGCGTACGGAATTCGCCATGACCGGCGACCACACCGCCTTCTGGATTCCCGGCGACTTCGACACGCAGGAGTATGAGTATACCAAATCTAGGCTGTCGGAAATCCGTGGGCTCTTTGACAAAGCCTTTACTGGAAACGTATCGCAAACGGCTTTCTCAAAAACCGGCGTGCAGACTTCCCTGATGCTGAAGACCGACGCGGGGCTTTACATTAACCTACATGAGGCCGCTTTGGTGGAATATCCCGCCATGCACCTGAATCTGGACGACGAGACTATGGTTTTCGAATCGTTCCTTACGCCGGACGCCCGTGGAGACAAAGGATATATGCAAGCGCCGAGAACCACTCCTTGGAGAACGGTTATCGCCAGCAAAGACGCCGGGGACATCCTGACCTCGAATATCACCCTAAACCTGAACGATCCTTGCGCATACGAAAATACGGACTGGATAAAACCCGTAAAGTATATCGGAGTTTGGTGGGAAATGATCACTGGCAAAACCGACTGGTCGTATACCAACGATATTCCCTCGGTACAGCTTGGCGTAACGGACTACAAAACTGTCAAAAGAAACCCTAAACACGCCGCCAACACCGAAAACGTAATGAAGTACATCGACTTCGCCGCCGAACACGGCTTTGACGCCGTATTGGTGGAAGGCTGGAACGAAGGCTGGGAAGACTGGTTCGGAAAATCGAAAGATTACGTATTCGATTTCATGACTCCGTATCCGGATTTAGACCTTCCGAAAATTCGTGACTACGCCAAGAGCAAAGGCGTCAAGATGATGATGCACCACGAAACTTCGGGCTCCGTACGCAACTACGAGCGCCATATGGACAAGGCTTACCAGTTCATGAAAGATAACGGCTATAATTCCGTGAAATCCGGTTATGTAGGCGACATCATCCCGCGCGGAGAGACGCACTACGGACAATGGATGGTAAACCACTATCTCTACGCCGTGGAAAAGGCCGCCGAATATGAAATTATGGTAAACGCCCACGAGGCCGTAAGACCGACGGGACTTTGCAGAACCTACCCGAACATGATCGGCAACGAATCTGCGCGCGGAACGGAGTACGAGGCCTTCGTAGGCACAAGACCAGACCACACCACCGTTCTTCCGTTTACACGCCTCATCGGCGGACCGATGGACTACACGCCGGGCATCTTTGAGCCGGACGTTTCAAAGATAAATCCGGATAGGCACCATAATGTCAACACTACGCTGGCAAGACAATTGGCGCTTTATGTAACCATGTACAGCCCGTTGCAGATGGCCGCCGACCTGCCGGAAACGTACGAGAAGCATATGGACGCTTTCCAGTTTATCAAAGACGTAGCCCTTGACTGGGACGATACGAAGGTGCTGGAGGCCGAGCCAGGAGATTACGTCACTTACGCCAGAAAAGCGAAAGGTAAAGAGGACTGGTTTGTAGGTCGTACAAATGACGAGGAAGCCCGTTATTCATCTATCAAATTCGACTTCCTTACCAAAGGCAAAAAGTATATCGCCACTGTATACAGCGACGCTAAAGATGCTCATTACAAGGACAACCCTAAAGCTTACCAGATCAAAAAATATGTGGTAAGCAACCGCTCAAAGCTCAAGCAATTCTGCGCTCCGGGCGGTGGCTATGCCATCAGCATCAAAGCCGTAACGGATAAGTCTGAGACCAAGGGATTACCTCGCTTGTAAAAACATCTAGAACAGAAAAAGGCTCCTGATAACCGGAAATCATATTCCGATAATCAGGAGCCTTTTTTATTTTTTACAGACGATAATTTTAAATCCTATCGCTTATCAGTGATTGGTTAGTGTTTCCTCCCTGTTTCGCTTCTTTGCCTCTTACAAACAGGAACCAGTTATACCCGCCCACAAAGAGAGCTCCACCCACAATATTGCCCAAAGTGGCCGGGATAAGGTTTGCCGTTATAAATGTTCCCCAAGAGATGTCCGCACCCAAATACACGGCTGTCGGGATAAAGAACATGTTCGCTATGCTGTGCTCAAAGCCGAAAGTAACGAATGTCATTACCGGCAACCAGATTCCGATTATCCTACCGAAGTTGTCTTTCGCCGAATAAGCCATCCAAACCGCCGTACAAACTAACCAGTTAGCGCCAATTCCTTTGACAAAGGTCTTTATAAATGGATTCGAAGTCTTGCCAACCGCAATATCAATGGCCGTCTGCGCAAATGGTTCTTGCGTAATCACTCCGGATTTGTAAGCGAACAGAAATGCCACCAATATCGCCCCCACAAAGTTACCGATATACGATACGGTCCATACTCGACACAATTGCGCCCATTTAGACTCTTTGCTCAGCGTTGTGACCGTCATGATGGCGCAGTCGCTGGTAAACAAATCCGCGCCGGATAGGATCACCATAATCAGCCCCACTGGAAAAACCGATCCGAAAATGAATTTCTGCAATCCGGGGTTATTGGCCGCTACCTCAGGCATTCCGCCTCCCACCACAATGGAAAGAAGGCCTCCCAAAGCCACAAAGGCACCGCCCATAATCGCAAGCAAAAACAACTCGAACGAACTGCATTTTAATTTTTGTTTGGCGGACTTGATAAACGCCGCTCCAATCTCACTAGGTGACAAGTATCCCATTATCAATTTTTTATAAACCCCTCTAACCAACGAACCTAATGGCTACTATTGTATGATCTCTTAGAAATTGGGCGCAAAGTAAACGTGAATCCACGCCTCGGGAGCTAATGGAGATCATATCTCTACGTGATTGAGCGTAGACTTTGTAAGAATTCGAATCACCGGCAACGGAAATCAAGTCAATTTATGATTTGAACAAGATATCTCCGTTTTTTTAGCAAAAAGTGAGTCTAGGCACTTACGTGCGATAAAATTTTCCCTTATGCCTCGCAACGGACCTCTTTTAAAAGTCTAACCCTATAAAAAATAATAAGCAAACCGACCGCGGAACGCCCGGCCAACAGTCATATACCAAAACACGCCAAAGCCGTTCTTCCCCTGAAAAAAATGTCAACTAGACGGTATACACCAACAAAAAACGAAGTCGCGCATTAAGGAACGTCATCGCCCAAAATACCTCGGATCAAAAGGAAAAGGCTCCGTCTCCACAATCTTTATCTCCCCAAAATCCGCATGTCTGGGATTCAGGATAAAATTAAACTCGCCACGAACCACTACGCTTGGCACCCGGAGCACCGGATAAACGTTCTCGCTTACCAACCTATCGCCCACCACTTGGCTGGCGGGTTGCGCAGGCAAAGAATCCCAACCGGTGGGCAATTCCTCAACAGGCAAATGCAGAACCCGCAAAGAGTCCGGTATATCGATCTCCACCATAAAATAGTCCTTGGGCAAAATTCCCAAAGCCAAATGCACCGCCACCTCACTGTTGGCCAAAGCCCTGGTCTGGGCGGTATACACCACTTCCGTGCCTTTTGAGTTCCAACGTTGTCCGTTCAGTGACGCGCCGTAGCCCGAAAGCTCGTCTTTGTACCGTTCCCGGCTTAAGCGAAATACCCTCATATCAAACAAAAATTCCGTACTCAATACGGTTCAACTCGGCCAAAATCAGGTCTTTGCCATAGGAGCTGTCCAACAATTCTATCGGTTTCTCGCCGCCCAAAGCCAAACAGGGCGAATTCAACCAAAGGTCTAAATGCTCCGAAGCATCGAACACGGCGTTTCCACGGCTAATCACCTCGGCCAGTTCAAAAATACGTTCGCTTTGCAAGGGCTTGTAAATATGGGAAGCGTCACCTTTATAGCGTTGCAACGTGCGGATATTAACGTCTAGAAAAGACGCCCACTGCGCTTCCGTAAACGGCGAATTGCCTTTTATCTCCTCAAAAAGGGCGTTGGTGACCCCTTCTTTTACTGCTCTGGCCACCAATAGCTTGTCTTTCAGCACAGAGGTGTAGCTGATATCCTTGGCCTTTAAAGATTTTCCCCGGGGAAACTTCCTTATAAAGACTTTCAGCGCCTTGCTTCCCCGTGTGTATTCCTGCGATTCATGTTTTAGGACTCCCATAACCGTATCGGTTTGTTGTACGACAAATATACATTTAAAAACGACAAACATACGGACAAGTTCTCTCTATTTGTCAAAAAATGACAACGTCATACTCATTCACGATTTGATCATAGCCCCCGAAAAAGTAACTTAGCCGATATTCGTCAAATAAAGACAAAAGCGTAGCGTACCAACTCACATATCAACATCCAAAATGCCCGCAATCCCTTTACGCTACTCAATTACTTTGTACAAAATATAATGGCAAAAACCTACGGAAATACCTGGTGGGGCCAGCAATGGCTCAATGCGCTCACGAAGATAGACCTAAGCAACCGCCTGCCGCGCGGAAGAACATACGCCAACAAAGGCGCCGTTGACAAACTCGAAATCAAAGACAACCTCGTCAGCGCTTCGGTGAGAGGCTCTTTCAGAAGTTCCTACAAAATAAAAATCGAGATACCCCAACTAAAGGCCTACGAAAAGGCCCAACTCATAGAAAGCGTCATCTCCGACGATCTGGTCCTTACGCAATTGCTTAGCCAACAACTCCCCTCGGAGTTTACCAGCTTGGCCAGAAGCCAAGGCATATCGCTGTTTCCCGACAGCTGGCGAAGCCTCGGCATGCGTTGCTCCTGCCCAGATTACGCCGTGCCTTGCAAACACTTGGCCGCCGTCATTTACAAACTTTCGGAGGAAATTGACCGCAACCCGTTCCTTATCCTCAAACTCAAAGGGCTGGACGTCACCCAAGAGCTCAACAAAGCGGGTTTTGAACTCGACCAAGAGGACCGTCACCGGGCCACCACCTTGGAAGACTGCATAACGCAAGGCGACAATCCCGAGCCCGGCCCCGACGCCAACCTGCGTCCCGACCTCTCGGCCATTACCGATATCGGAGAAAATACGCTGAGGCTACTCAGTGAGAAACCGCTGTTCTATTCCAAAGATTTCAGGGCCATATTAAAGAAATCTTACGCCAAACTGGTGAAAACCTCAAAGGCTTGGGAACGGAAGGAACGACCGGAAGGAAAATACGCCCAAGCTTTAAAAACTACCGAAGGCCTTACCTTGGTCACGGGTCCGGATTGGGAATTCAAGGCTTTGCTTTCCGAAACCGAAGACAAACAGGAAAGGCTAATGGCCCGTTCCGAAGACCTTGACAACTTCCTCGGCGAACTGTTTAACGATCCGACTTTAGCCACGCACCACCCCGACGCCAAAGCGCTAAAAGCCGTTATTGTTTTCTTCCTCAAATTGGCCCAAAACAAAGCTTTAACACCGCGATTGGTCGCGGCAAGGGGCGAGGCCTACAGAATACAATGGGTCCCGGCCACTTCCGACCCCGCCGTAAAAAAAGCTTTCGACAGCATAGCCCAAGCCTTGCCGGAAAACATTGTGGCGGTCCAAACCAGTAGAGGAAACATATCTTTCCTCAAACCGGCGGAACGCCTCAACACTCTCTGCGACCTCTTCGTGGAGCCGTTGATAAGCGAAAACGCCTTGAGCCTACAGACTTACAGCGACACTCATACCGACAAAAAAGTCTTCGGCATGTTCTTCGACGGACAGCCTGCCACATTCCGCAACACACTGGAGGCCGCTGTGCCCGACACCGTGCATATGTGGCTCCGCAAACTGTACCTAACCGAAAAACGCCACGCCCCCGCGCTGGTTATTACGGAAAATAAAAACGAGACCTTTTCCCTAACCGTCGAAGTGACCGACGGCGACAAAAACGTAGCGTTACAGGCTTTTTTAGAGAAACATTCCAAGGGCAAGGAAAAATTCGAACTGCTCAAAGACCTTAGGCTTCTGGCCGAATACCTGCCCGAACTCAACGCCGTAATCCGCCATGGACAACAGTCCGTCGAGTTCGGTTTGGGGAAATTCGAGTCCATTCTCTTCCACGCCCTTCCCGTAATCGGAATGCTGGGGATACGGATCACTATGCCGCGATCGTTGCGCAAAGTCTTGGCGCCGCAACTCTCAATGAACGTCACCAAAAACACCAACGAGACCGGCAAAGCCTACCTCAGCCTGGCCAATATGCTGGACTTCGAATGGCGCATAGCCCTCGGCAACGAATTGGTGGGCGAAGAGGAATTCCGCAAGCTGGTCAGCAAGCGCAGGGGGCTGGTCAAGTTCCGCGACTCCTACGTCCGCCTCGACCCTTCCGAAATCGACAAACTTTTGCGCAAGCTCGACAATCCGCCGAAAGTAAACGAAAACGACATACTGCAAGCCGCCCTTTCCGAACGCTACGACGGTACTTTGGCGCACCTTAGCCCGGAGGTTCGCGATATTATAGAAGAGTTCACCAAAGACTACGAAATAGAACCGCCGGCAGGATTAAAGGCAACACTGCGCCACTACCAACAGCGCGGCTACGCATGGCTTTACAAAAACTCCCGCCTAGGCCTAGGCTCCCTTCTGGCCGACGATATGGGACTCGGCAAAACCTTGCAGACCATCGCCGCCTTGGCCAAGTTCAAGGAAGACGGCCTGCTTGATCCCCAAAAAGCCCTTGTCGTGGTTCCGACTTCTTTGCTTACCAACTGGCGCAAGGAAATCGAGCGTTTCGCTCCAGGGCTTAGGGCTTCGGTTTATCACGGAACCAAACGGGAAATTCCCGAAGAGTTCGACGTTCTGATCACTACCTACGGCATGGTCCGCAGCGAATCGAAACTGTTTAGGAAAGTAAAATGGTTCGCGCTGATCATCGACGAGGCGCAAAATATCAAAAACGTCAGCACCGAACAGACCAAAGCGGTAAAAGCCCTCAAGGCCGAAGTGAAAATAGCGCTGAGCGGCACGCCGGTCGAAAACCGCCTTTCCGAATATTGGAGCGTAATGGATTTCGTCAACAAAGGCTATCTCGGGCCATTGAAACGCTTTACCGACAAGGTGGCCAAGCCTATCCAAAACGACCGCAACCAAACGGCCCTCGACACATTCCGCAAAGTCACGGCGCCGTTTATCCTGCGCAGGCTCAAGTCCGACAAATCGATTATCTCCGATTTGCCCGACAAGACCGAGCAAGACCGTTACTGTAACCTCACTAAGGAACAGGCCGGCGTTTACCAAAACGTAATCGACCGTAACCTGAAAGCCATCGACGAGGCGGAAGAGGGAATCCAGCGCAAGGGAATGGTTCTCAAAATGCTTACGGTCCTCAAACAGGTCTGCAACCACCCGGCGCAGTTCCTAAAGAAAGGGGCCGAAAAACCGGAACTAAGCGGTAAGACCAAAATCCTTTTCGAAGTACTGGACCAATGCCACGAGACCGGCGAAAAGGTTTTGATCTTCACCCAATACAAGGAAATGGGCGAAATGATCGCCAACTGGACTTTGGAGCGTTACGGACATCCGGCCTTGTTCCTTCACGGCGGAACGTCCCGCAACAAGCGCGATGAGATGGTCGAACGTTTCCAAAACGACCCGATGCGGAAAGTCTTCGTACTCTCCATCAAGGCCGGCGGTACGGGCCTCAACCTCACCGCCGCCTCGCACGTGATCCACTACGACCTTTGGTGGAACCCGGCCGTCGAAGCGCAAGCCACCGACCGGGCCTACCGTATCGGGCAAAAGAACAACGTGCTGGTACACCGCCTGATTTGCGAAGGCACTTTCGAGGAAAAGATCGACGAGATGATCAAATCCAAAAAAGAGCTGGCCGATATGGCCGTAACCCAAGGCGAAAAGTGGATCGGTGATCTCGACACCGACAGCCTCGGCGAATTGGTAAGCTTGGCTGGCGGGGAGTAAAATTGTGTATTGGTATTTTAGGGGTATTTGGTATCAGGTCTTAGGTAACACAACACGCAGTACTTAATACCTGATACCTAAGACCAAAAACCGACTCTGATTTTTTCACTAAAATGAATGGATAAACATGGGTAACCGTAGAGATTTTCTAAAAAAGTCTATCGCCGGATCTGGCGCCGTGGCGTTGCTTTCGGGAACTTTTTCTTCTTGTTCCAGCCCCGAGGCCAAAGCGCCGTCTTTCGGTAACGGAGACGTGATTTTATTCCAAGGCGACTCCATCACGGACGCCGGACGGCAGAGGAATATTGACCAACCAAACCACCAACCGGCTTTGGGCCACGGCTACGCCCAGTACGCTGGAGTGGACCTGCTTTGCGAGCACGCCGACAAAAAACTCAAGGTATATAACCGTGGCATAAGCGGAAACAAAGTGTATCAGCTCAATGACCGATGGGATAAGGATTGTCTTTCGCTCAAGCCCAATGTGCTCAGTATTTTGATCGGGGTAAATGATTATTGGCACAAACGGGCGGGCAAATACGACGCTTCGGCGGAGGTGTACCAAAACGATTACCGGGCCCTGCTCCAGCGAACCGTAAAAGCGCTTCCGAACATTAAGCTCGTGCTTTGCGAACCGTTTATTCTGCCCAATACCCGTGCGGTGGACGAATCTTGGATAGAGCCTTTCAAAGTATACCAAAAGGCTGCGAAATCGCTTTCCGAAGAGTTCGGCACTGTCTGGGTGCCGTATCAGGAGGTCTTTAACAAAGCCTTGGATTCGGCGCCGGAGGCGTATTGGTTGCCCGACGGCGTGCACCCTTCAATGGCCGGCGCCAAGCTTATGGCGGACGCTTGGGTTAAAGCTGTTAAGTAGTATAAAGTAAATAGTAAAGCGTAAAGAGACTGCTCGAAGACAATACAAAACCCTATAATACAACAGGTTAAAACTTCAACAGCCCCAAATGGGAGAAAAATAAAGGCCTGAAATTAGTTTTTTGGGATGCATTGATGTCAATAATAATCTGGACCATTGAGACGAATATTATAACAAAAAACACCGCCGAAAACAGATTTGCTTAACGGCGGTGTTTTTTATTTGTAAAACGCTCTTTTACTGAGGTCTTTTGCTTTTCAATGTCTCCGTTTTGCCCGGAGTTCTTACATAGCCTTTAAGCGTCAGGTCCGCTCCGGATTCGAACTCTGCGCTTAGTCTTAGCGTATTGGCTCCGCTGTCCAGGACCAAGCCTTTGGTATCAGCTTTTATTTTTTTCTTTAAGCGGCCTTTTCCGTCATAGATAATAAACTCGTCACCGCCACGGTAAATCACCGCGCCGTTTGGAGGCAAATCCGCTTCGATTTCCAAGGTCTCGTAGCCGTTGAAATCCAAGATGATTTTTTTGATGGAACCGCTTTTCCCTACAGCGCCCAATGTCAAATAAAGGGGCTGTTTAGTCTTCGAATCCACCGTCGCCGACACGTCATTCGGCTGACCAGGCTGAACCATCAGGTTTGGCAGTTCGAATTCCGTTTTGTCGAAATGGGTCAAAACGTAACTTTGGTCTCCTGTCTTTTTCAGTCTGAATTCCCTGTTTACGTCCTGAAGCAAGGCTTTTTGTTCCTCGCTGAATACGCCCCCAAGTCTGGCCTCTTCCCAGATACGAACGGCCTCGGCGATGGCGTCAAGCTCCGGATTTCCCACAAAGTTTTTGTGTTGGCTGTACAGGGCGTAACCGGCGTCGTAACCCGCCGAACGGGCCAGCATATATTCGAATTCCTCCAGAGTGGTATTTGGCGTCAGCAGAAACCAGCCCAGCATATTCGGCGTGTAGTTTCTTTTCAGCAAAGCCTGATTCTTATAGCGATAATGCCCTTGGCTTTTGGTAAAGCCTCCGTACCATGGCTCTCCCCAGTTCAGGTAGCTACTTGAGTGCCAATAGTAGTGGTTCGACCGCGACGATCCGTTCCTCAATTCATGGCGAACCTCTTTGGTCAGTTGCTCGCTGAAATAATCCATTCCGGATTCTCCTTCGCCGGTACCCCAACCTCCTTCGTGGCCGTCATAGTCGATCTGACCTACGCCGGTATGGTTAAGAAAGCGGGCGAGGTTGGAAACCATCTCTTTTTGCATTTCGAAATCGGGGAAGAACACTTTATAAGGATGGTCCACCAAACGGCCTACCGTAGCGCCTTTGGTATGGGCCGAAGCCTTGGTCCCGAAAACGCCCCGCTTACAACGCAACAACTTATAAGGAGCCTCTTCCGACACGCCAGCAAATTGGATTATCTCATCGCCGATCCGCAAGGCCTGCAGGCTGTTCTTACGGCTATAATCTTCTGGATTTTCGATATAAATCTCACGGTCATCGGCTTTAAGGTCACGGCTGAGTTTGGTAACGCAGAACATCATCAGCCCCGGATGCGGTTTGGGAGTGATAAACGCGTCGTTGGTGGTGATAAAGTTGGTCAGCGTATGGACGCCAATACGGATTCCCCTAGCCTTAGCTTTCTCAACGCAAGCCTTCATTCCGTCCCAACCGTTGGGGAATTGGTTGGGAAGGAGTTCGAAATGTCCCCAAGTCTTGAACGGGTGACCGTGGTAAAGCGTATTATAACCCAGTTTTTCGCAATAGTCCAAGTACTGGTCGATGTTGGCTTCGGTAAAGCTCGTGATCAGATAAGGCTTATTGGCTTCCGGACTGCGTTTGGACCAAACGCCGTTGATGGTGGTGTGCGGAAGCCCCTCGGCCAACTCTATTCTTTCCAAAACATCAAGAACCTTGGGCGTCTCCGTGGCGAACAGCGCAATGGCGCTTCCCTGTATCTTCTCTTCCGGATTGGCCTTTACATGCGCCCGGGGCACCACGCCGTTCCAAATCGTCATCTGCCTTTCCTTATTTCTGTTTAGGCAAAAAGCCTGAAGACTTGCGCCAAACGATTCTTTGGTGGCCGTAGTTCCGCGTGACGGATCCGTTCCGTCCAGGTTCTTGAGCTTACCGCCTGTAGTTTTGGCGTTAAGGCTCTGGATACCGAAAGCCTGTTTCGCGTCGCGGATCACGCCCACATATTCGCCTACAGTCTCGGAAACGGTTGTCGGGAACGGGCCCCACAACACGGCGTCTATCTTGCTTTCGCCCTCAACCTTGGCCAAGTCAAAACGAAGATAACCTTTCTTTTTCGCGCTCTGAACTGTCAGCTTAATTCCCTGCCCGAAATCAAAACGGCAACTGTTTCCCTTCCAACGGACACTAGTAGCCGTAAGCGTGTCCGAACCTTGCTTTATGCGGATAAGATGCGCCTTCATATTGGCGGGCATCAATTCGGAAAGCCCTTTTATGGATGTTATCTGTGCCTTGGAGTCAAACTGCAAGGTCAGGCCCTGAGTCGCCAAACGCTTTTGGGCATATAAGCCAAAAGAGGCCCAAAGCGTCAGCGCTAATGTCAAAACAAAATTTTTCATAACAGTTGATAAAAATGGAAAAGTAAAATCCGCTTACAACACGGAATATGTCGCAAGAATAAACCGAGATGGTTAACTGAACGCTTAATAAGAGCCATTCGGTATAGAAAAAGAGTGATATTGAAAGGTGTTTTTTGTAAAAAACATGTCTTTTAGCCAGTTATAGAAACCGTTTCCCCTTCTGTCCGCTTGATCCGTTACCAAAAGGGGTAATAAAGGGTTAAAGGGATGACGATTGGAAAGAAAAATAGGACCTCGCCCATCGACAAACAAACCAATTAACAACTAATAATCAACACCTTATAAAGTAAGATTAACTAAAAAAGCAACCACTATCATTTCTTGTCTATTTCTAAATATGAGGGTTGAATTTCACCCAAAATAGAAAGAAAAATATCAAAATAAGAGGGATGGAGAAAGCGACACAAAAAGTGAAAGAGAGATTTTTAAATATAGAGATTCAAAGGTATTTGTTAAAACCCAAAAAGGCATAAAGCAATGTAGAGACAAGGATTCCCCAGTCGACACTGTCTCAAAAAGTGTGTAAACTCAGAATGTCGGAATTAGGCCTTGTCTCGCCTAGATTTTGATTCTGTCCTCGAATATAACCAAAAACTGATTAAGGATCATGCCCCAGTTCCTCACGGGCATGGTCCATTTTTTTGTGGCTTCCCTGATCGCGAGAAACACCGTTTTGACCACCGCCTCGTCCGTGGGGAAGGAGAGTTTGTTTTTGGTGTATTTCCTGATCTTCCCGTTGAGGTTCTCGATCAGGTTGGTGGTGTAGACGATTTTCCTGATCTCCAGCGGGAAACCCAGGAAGACGGTCAGCTCGTCCCAGTTGTCCCGCCAGCTTTTGACGGCGTAGGAGTATTTGTGTTCCCACTTTTGGGCGAAATATTCCAGGGCCTGTTTGGCCTGGGTCTCGTTTGCCGAGTCATAAATGGCCTTCATGTCTTTGGCGAATTCCTTTCTCTCTTTGTGCGCAACGTATTTGAAGGAGTTCCGCACTTGGTGCACGACGCATATCTGCGTGGCGGTCTGCGGAAATACGGATTTTATCGCTTCCGTGAAGCCGGCTAGGTTGTCGGTGGCGGTGATCAGGACGTCCCGTACGCCCCTGGCTTTCATGTCCGTGAGCACCGACATCCAGAACGAGGCCGATTCGTTCTTGCCCAGCCAGAATCCCAACACCTCCTTTTTTCCGTCCGTACGGAGCCCCACGGCGATATACACCGCCTTGTTGACGACTTTCGAGTTCTCCCTGACCTTGAACACCAGCGCGTCCATCCACACGACCAAATAAACGGGATCAAGCGGGCGGTTCTGCCAAGCGACGATGTCTTCGGTGACCCTGTCCGTGATTCTGGAAATCGTCGCGGGGGACACTTCGATCCCGTACGCCTCCGAGACCTGTTCCCGGATATCGCTGTTCGACATGCCTTTGGAGTAAAGCGAGACGATGACGTTTTCCAAACCGTCCACCATGCTTTTGCGCTTGGGCACCAGCATCGGGGAAAAGGTCCCCTCGCGGTCGCGGGGAACACGGATTTGGCTCTCGCCGAAGCTTGTCCTGATTTTTTTCGACCCGTGGCCGTTGCGGTAGTTCCCGTCCTCGCTCTTGCCGTGTTTCCCGTTGCCCAGATGGGCGTCCAGCTCGCCTTCGAGCATCGCCTCGACCGCGTTTTTCTGGAGCCGTTTCAAAAAATCGCCGAGTTCCTCGGCGTTGCCGAACTCCTTGAGGAAGTCTGCGGACAACACGTCTTCCTTGCGAATGGTTTTCTCGTTCTTTTTCATGTCTGAATATAACTTGTTGAAGTATATTCCCGACATCCTGAAACCTATACGAATGAAAATGGGAGTGTCCCCTGCCGGGAGGCTCCTCATTTTGTCAGTCAGTTTTCGGAGACGCTATCGCTCCTCCGAGAAACTGACTGACAAAATCGAGGGAACTTCCCCGCTTCGCTCATATAAATTTCATTTACACACTTAATGAAACGGTACCCCCCAGTCTCTACATGTATAATTTCTTATCTTCAAATTCGGATTTGCAATTAGGCTATTGTAGATACTTTTCACAATACTCGCCTTTCAGCTTCTCCACCTCATCCCCATAACGGTCTTTGAAACCTAATTTTTCGGCAGCGTCTAATGCCTCACAAGCTTTGCGTTTCTTTTTCTTTTTTAAGAAAATCTTCGCCTTAATCATATGGGCGTAAGAGTTTGTCGGATAAATAGAAATCGAGGTCTCGATGTCTTCCATCGCTCCTTTCAGATCGCCTATCTCCAATTTACTGAAGCTCCTATTACTAAAAGCCAACGGCTGCTTGGGGCTAATTCTCAAAGCTTTGTCAAAACATTCGATAGCCTCTTTATGCATATCGTGCTTCTGGTACTTAAAACCCAGATTCAAGTATCCCGGAAAATATTCAGGGTTATTTTTCACAAGTTCTTTTAAGTGTTTCCAAGCCTCATCCGGTCTGCCAACTTCATCACATACCGCAGCCAAATTACTTTTTGCGTTTAGGTTCTTAGGGTCAATCCGACACGCATATACTAGGTCAGAATAAGCCCCGTCATAATCCATGAAATTAGCCTTGTTGCCACCCCTCATTGTAAGAATTTCGGATCGAACACTGTCCGTTACGGCTTTTTCATATGCCACGGTTAAGACTTTCGCCGATTCGCGAAAACCGCCCACCGATGACAAGGCCTCCGCTTGCCCTACATATAAAATCACCGAATCAGGCATTAAGTTTATGGCCTTCCTTAGGGTCATTCCAGCCTCTTTAAATTTTCCCAAAGAGAACAGATAGTGAAACTTTTTATAGTAAACCTTAGCCCTAAGGTTATCCTTTAATAAAATGGAATCCAGCTTTGCTAATTCGCTTTGGAGGTCTTGCTTCGAACTGTTGTCTTGACCTTTAAGAACCATTGGAGCCAAGAAAATAAACACTACAAATAAAAAATTACGCATATTAAGTTAGATAAGTATCTCCGACAAAGTAGCTTACGCTTCCGGAGGAATTAGAACATAAAATTAGTGCAAAATAGAATACTAATACCGCTATTACACCATACCACGGATGGCCTATTAGGCCAAACAAAAACAAATTTGTAACTCTTCGATTAAAAATTACACCGACACTAAATTTATTAAATAATAGCCAAAACCCAACACTCCCTTCCGCTGAACAAACCAACATGTGGACCCTAAGACAAACACCATCCCACACCACACAAAAGACGCAAACGGATGTGGACGCGGGCCTTTCTACCCCAAGACCCTCTAAGCGAGAGCATCCGATGAGTTCCGATAAGTTCAGGGCTGAGCTTGAGGCGGAAGATCCCGAACTTTTCCAAACACGGGCCATCGCCGATCCTTTTATCATTTCTTTGGAAAAAGAACTTGACCTTTATGCCCAATTGGAGGCTTGCGAAGAAGAACTACGGCTTTGCCACCCTTTTTGGAGCTTTGGCCAAAGCCTTGAAAAATTTATAGACCGGCAACAGGCCCTATTCGACCAGAAGTTTATGGCTTTGGATCATATGGAACACGCTATCTACCATTGGTACTCCATTCGGCCTGCCAGATACTTGGAAGAGGAAAGGCAAAGGCGCCCTTTTTCAAAAAGTGTATTCGCTTTACTGGACCGTCTGGCCGAAGAGCACCGTAAACTTACCGCAAGGCTTATCGACGAACGTTTGGAAATCTGGACTCCCGACCGCGACAAGCTTCCGCTGGAAGAGCAGTACGAACTGCAAAGCCTGTGGCGACGGATAGTATACGGATCCGGAACATTATCTATTTCGGGACATAATATGGACGAAGAAAACGATGACTACCGTAACGACCAGCTAGCCAACATCATGAAGTTGCTTACGCGCCCGGCTGGCCGGCAACTAATAAGCCAAATAGATTCCGGAGGCAAACGCGTAAGCGTATGCCCGCCAAAAAATAACGAGGGTGACGACCACTGCAAACCCGACACTTGGTTTAGGCCCAACTACGCGGCCATCAATACCGCGCTTCCTTTTGACGAATCAAACCCAATTCCCGCCGATCTGGCACCGACGCCGGGTCTCGGTTTTCCATCAAAAGTGGTAATCTCCGACCCTAGACAAAAAACGCTGGACAGTTCGTTTTACGCCACCACAGACTGGACTTACGACGACCCATCCGAGTATCGGAATGTCCCTTACCAACAAATTCCCGTAAATGATGATATTAGGCCACACCGCACTCCGGGATCCGTGACTTTTACCACTCCTTTCGTAGATTTGGCCCACGAACTGGGCCATGCCCAACACAACCAGCAAGGACTCAGTATAAAACATCTTCACGCCGAACGTTTCCGCCGCCAGCCCAAATGGAAATACTGGACAAATCTCTCGGAATACGCCGTAATCAACCATTGGGAAAATGGCGTTAGGCAAGAACACGGAGTACCGTCACGTCTCTTTCACCTTACCACTCCACTCAAATTCAGGGATTTTCTTTCCTGAGTCACATTCCCGCCTGCCGAACCATTTTGCGTTGACCGGGTTTTTTATCCTGTTTTATGTTCAAGCGAAGCCTACGCACAAAAGTCAGGATACCGCCCCTTGCCTCCGGCGCCACAGCCGTCACGCCCCCCTTACAGCTTATGCCCCTTTCCGTGCCCGAACAGGAATGGTTTGAGCCGCAACGTTTCGCTATTGACGCCTTTGACCGCTACCTGATGATTCCCTCGTCCCGCTATCCGCACCTTACGGTAATGTTAGAGCGTTGCGATTACCGCGAATCCGAAACTCTGCTGACCGTCAAGCGCATGCACTACTCCAAAGGCCCTACGCATCCGCGGTATTTTTACGAAGAGCGCCAAGGGAAATTCAAGGCCCTGTATTCCCACGCCGACCAAGAAAGCGTAGACCGAGAGGTCAACTCCCTGCTGGCCGAAGCGGGCTTTGACAAACTGCGCGTAAGTCCCGGAAGCTGGAGCCCCGCCGAGCAGGACACCGACTGGCGAAGGCGGGAATGGGAAGCGCCCCGAGAGAAAAAGCCCGAAGTATCCGCCGAAGAGACTGTTTCTGTTTTACCAGAAGAGACGGAAGAGGAAAAACGCCAGCGCAAAACTTTCGAGATCAACATTCTCCTTGAGCTGGCGGACGAATACCTTGAAGGCTACGGCCAAGGCAAACGGGCTAAAATAAACGCCGAACTGGAAGAGACTTTCGAAATGGTGTCCAGGTTTCCGGATACGGCCAGCATGAACAAAGTGGCCGCTCAGATTAACGAGCGGGGACATTTCTCCGATTTTTCGAAAAAAAGCCTGCGCCAACACGACCTTGACGTTTACCTCTGGCGCTACGAACGCTGTCTGGAACTGGTGGAAACAAGAGCCTATCCGCCTCTGGAAGAATACCTGGACCGCATGCGAATCCCTTATAGCGTGGAAGCCGCCGGCGAAGACGAACTTATAGACGGTGTGGAAAGCCAAGCCGTTTGGGCCGTTCACGCTTATTATTACAAATTCCTATTTTTGGAACTCGGCAACGAATTCAGAAAAATGATCGGCATCCTCGGTCATTTGCTCCCGGCTATCCACGCTTTCAACGATCCTTTTATGCGAGATTTGCTCAACTTCAAACCTGCTCATTCCCGCCTATTGGAATGGCAAGACGCCCTGCAATATTACCGAAGCATAGAACCGTGGGTAAGACAGGCCGAAAAGGAAAGAACGCTGATGGTTTCGATCCTGAAAACCGTGGCCGAAGAGGAGCACGTGGAAAAACGCCAACATATCCTAATAAAAAAAATATACGAGAAGCTCCGCCAACACGCCGACCGGCTTTTCGAAGAACTACGGGGACATTCGGGCTATACGGCACCCAAAGTCCATTATCCTTACAAACCTATTTTTGAGGATGTGAAACCTATTGAGAATGGAAAACCGTAATCGAAAGAGATGAAAAACGTGAAAACAGGGGCCTCCCGTCTCCACGTTTTTATTTTATTCCATTGAAAACAAAACAGATACAGACTATTTATTCTGTTCTCTTTACGCTTTACAAAGAATCACCTAACCTATATTTCTTTCTCCATAGAAACCGTAACCGGCCAGCCGGCAAACTGCTTGGCGTCGGGCGAGGTTACGTCCACGTTTCTTGGCCAGCATTCGAAGGTAACTTCGCGCTTTTCCTTATCGAAACGGATCAGGCCATAGCCCGCCCCGTTCGAATCGGTGTCGGGATTGGCGTAGGCGTGCATGGTAATGCGATTGTCGAAGCCGTCACGGTATTGGCCAGTCCAAGGTAGTTTATCATTGCCGTTTTTACCGGCTTTTTCGTCGGCAGGCCACCACCAACGGCTATAAATACTATTCACTATCGCAGGCCCCACAAAAGCCCATGGCCCGTCGTCAAATTCGTCGATCCCATGGCGAACTACAGTAGCCAAATGCTGGTCACCGGCAATGTGTACGGCATTAGCTCTTTTAATCGCTCTTAGAGCTTTGTTTCGTCCGGTTTGTGGCCACCCATTCGAATCCATATCGGCGTGCAAACGCTGAGCCTTTTTACCATGAAGGTGCGCTCCGCCACAGAATCCCGTCTGCGACAAAACCGCTTTCATATTCTGGGTTCCAGTCTTTCCCCAAGCGTCCAAAAAGGCCAACTGGCGATCGCCCAACAGTTTAAGCCCCTCTACATCAATTGATTTCGGGTCGTAATCAGGATTGAGGATATGGTCCGGTCTCGGGCCTTGCTGCGGTATTTTTCCCTTTGGCCCGGACTTAAACTTACGGTCTTCGATTATGGCGAAATCCACGCCGCCCACTACCAGGTTAGTATAATATACGCCTATACCGCGCAACACCGGAGTAGGGTCATAAGGATCTGGCAGGTTGGCCGTTTGGCAACGCTCAACCATCTTCACGTATTCCGGGTGGAAAAAATATCCGCCGTCATTTCCGGCCGACGAAGAGGCTTTCTTACCGCTTTCGCCCCAAAGGTTTCCTTGCCCGATATCATGGTCATCGGGAATACTGATGCACGGACGATTGCGGAATGTTTCCCTAAACTGCATCCCGAATTTCAGCCAAGCGGCGGTATGCTCCTTATGGTCGTAAGACTGGTCCCCGGCAAAAAAAATCAGATCGGGATTCTGCGCTTCAATATTGCGGACATATTTATCACGAGGGCCACGGTCCTTTTTACTGTTACAGGAAAGCGCTGCCAAAACGATATTCTTCTTGTTGACAGGGTCTTTGCGCACAAGCCCTTCAAAACTTGCCTTCTTCCCATGCAGGATTCTGTAAGGCACATCGAGCGAATGGTCCCAATTCTCCACCCTAAACAATGCGGACCATCCCAAATCGTTTACCTTTTCCCGCGCTATTTCCGTCCACTTGCCGTCACGTTTTACCTCAAGCCGTACTTCGCGGGTCTCGTCAGGGTATAAAGGAAAAAGTTGAGCCGACAGCTTAAGCGTCCCGTTTGATACGGTATAAAGACCGAAGGCCACCACATCTTCTCGCTTTACCTTCAAATCGATGATTCCCCCTTGTTTCCGGTTCCACCAATCATTGATGGCCAGAATATCCACATTCTTAAACGGAGCAATTACTGGCGGTTTCATTTCCGACAGGTCCCTATTCTTTTTACTTGAACAGGACATTCCCGCCAAACAGGCCATAAAGAACAAGCCAATCCAAAAAACTCTCATAGTTTAATCATTAATTAATAAAAAAAACAGCTAGACAAAACACAAACAACTGTAAAACAACGTATTCCGCCATAGGGCAATTATATCCAATGTCACTTACACACTCGGTCAAAACTTACCTAAAAACCCGAAAACTGTGCCCGGAAAACATAATTGACAAGATAGATACGCCAATTGGGATCAATATGCAGTAAGTAAAAGCATGTGACGAAAGGCTGAGAAAGGACTGCCTCCGGCTAGCCATAAAGAAACCGCATTGTCATCGCAAAGTAATTTTCCAACACAAAATGTATCCAATAGCCGGAACCGTGGGACACTCACCTACGATGCTGTGGTTTTTCGTTTTTCGCAAGCGTTTCGTCCCTCGAATTAGCCAAATCGTTACTTTGTCTCATCGATTTTTTGGGCGGACCAGCCACTTGCGCTTGGTCTTTCCGGCATATTGCCGTGTTATTTTCGTTCGTTTTTTTCATTATTTTAAAAGTAGCCATGGATTCAAAAAAGCGACTTGTGTTAGTCGATGCGCTCAGGGGATGGGCGCTATTTATGATCGTATTGATTCATTTTGTCGAAAAGTTTAATTTTTACATCCCGCCTGAAGTTAACTGGTTATTTTCGCCAGAGACGGATCGGGCCGTATTTGAGTACACATTCCTGTTAATCAGCGGAAAAGCATATTCCATATTCGCTTTATTGTTCGGGTTAAGCTTCTTTATTCAGCTCAACAACCAAGAGTCGCGTGGCGTGGATTTCCGAAAGCGCTTTCTTTGGCGCCTGTTCGTCCTGATGGTATTGGGGCTTGTTCACTCCCTAGTCTATGACGGTGACATTCTCTCGATGTACGCGATTATGGGCTTTCCCTTGGTCGCCTTGTACAAGGTTCACAACAGGTATCTAATTGCGTTGGCCGTATTGCTGATTATACAAACCCCTCTGCTGGCGGAGTTCGGGAAAGCCCTGTTGGATCCGGATTATGTCCGCGTAAAAGCTTTTGGCACAGGGTATTGGCAAGAGGGAAAGAAGGCCTTTGCCGAAGGGAGTTTTTGGGATGTGATTTCTTTCAATTTTTGGAAAGGAAGAATGCAATGCTGGTCCTGGACCTATTATACCGGGCGCTTTTTCCAGCTCTTCGGCCTATTCCTGATCGGGTTGGTATTGGGCAGAAAAGGATTCTTTAACAATATCAAGAAATACAAGAAAGCGCTAACCGTAACTTTAGTAGTATCGTTGATCATGGTCGGAGTATTTTATACACTGGAAAAAATGACCGGAAGCTTCGGATTCAGCAAAGGCCAACACAGACTTTTCTCTCTTGTCGTAGACTCTTACGGTGATTTTTCTTTTATCGTTTTGATAGTCACTATTTTCTCTTTGGCATATATCAAAACACCTTCGGCCCGTTTTTTTACCGCACTGGGCACATACGGAAAAATGAGCTTGACCAATTACGTTACGCAAGGCTTCCTCGGCCCCTTTTTCTTCTACGGTTTCGGGCTCGGCATGTGGCGTTACTTCGGTGCTACATGGTGTCTGATGTTAGGTTTTTTGTTCTTCGGTTTACAACTGTATTTCAGCCACCGTTGGTGTCAAAAATTCCACTATGGGCCTATTGAATGGCTGTGGCGAGCCTTGACGTATATGGATTTCAGTATTCCGAATAAGAAAAAGGTTGTGGAGAAGGAAGTCTTGGAAGTTTAGGTATGATCTTGGAAGAGTGTAGGCAGGGAATCCCTGCCTACACATCATTAAATATTTATATTTTTAATTTTCTTATAAATACGAATTCCCTCCATATTAGGTATAACAATAAAAAATTCAACGCTATAACCAACAATGACCATAGCTGAAACTCTAATCGCCACCATGGGGGGCCGTCATAGTCAGATCTTTTTGAGCGTGTCCACGCTATAAAAACATCTCCGATATCAAGATAGCCACCCAAAAAATATTTCTTCCCATCCTTAATATCCGGAAAGCCAAACTCCTCTATCCCGTTATTTAATTCTTTAACCAATTGAAAATCCCCATTCGCAAAAGCCGCCCTTGACGCGACGATAGTCGAAGCTGTCCCTATATCCCAAATTACAGGACCGGAATCAATATCTCCCGTACCCTCTGCCCCTCTAGGGTATTCACGGATAGCACTTAAGCCTAGCCTTTTCTCCAAAAACATCGATTTGAAAACGGCATATTGCTCTCTTGAAAATGAATGATCAATTTCAGGGAGAAAAGACAATATCAGACTTTGAGAAGAGCCTCTCGCTTCCTCCAGAACTTCGCCTGTCCTCCAATAAACGGAATGCGGAATCAATCCACTTGAATCCAATCGTGCCTTTACGTGTGATATCCAATTCTTTAACACCAAGTCATATTTATCCGGAAAAATCCTGTCATGGATAGCCAATGACGATACACAAACACATACATCAGCAGGCCAAGCTTCAGCAGGATATGTCTCTAAAAAAGGAATTTTTGATATACGAAGAGCATTTGATACACGCTCGCAGTTTTCTTTAAATATTTTAATTTCGGCCTTATCCCTTTTATTGATTGGCAACACTTCCAACTTTCGCCCTAAAAGACGATTACTCCAACCGGTATAAAACGCTCCATACTTCAACAGCGTTTCACCCATGAAGATTGACAGTGACTCCTCTGTCCCAATTACGGCCAGAGCATTATCGATCTCATTGATGCCTTCCCGGTATAGTTCCGAATCCGGATCAAGTTCGGATATGAAATCACACCAAGCCAAACCATATAACGATTCGAAAAACATAAGGCCTTCAGGGAATATATCCTGCATTTTTTGTGATGCTCCCGCCTCTCTTCTCGCTTGTAAGTATTTTAATTGGCTGTAAAGCTCATGGTCATAAACCGTATATTCAGGCGAAAAGTATAATCGAAAATTTAGCCCCAATACAAAATAAAAAACAAGAAGGATCAGCGCTGAAAAAATCAATCTCGCAAATATTCTCATACCTCTAAAAAAATACTATCAACAATATTCAAATAACCGTTCCAAGATAAACAGGATTGCCGAATGTAAAAAATATAATTATTCCATTTTCAGACTATTAAACATTCTATTAATAACCTTTGCCATTTGTCACCTGCGAAAGCTCTCTTACTCCCGTCGGCCTACCCAATTATACTTATACTCCGGTAGCCCATGTTCCCTCCTGATTTCGTTTAGCCGGACACTTACGGCCAAGTGCATCGGGGTTTTCCAACCGGACAACTCAGGGATTTGAGGATAAATGCTTGCGTCGTTATGCTCGGGAGCTTTCCAAGGCTTCCGTTTATATAGATGGATCAGCAAGGCTTCAGCCACATTTATAAAAAGGGGCGAGAGCACGTAATGACCTTCGGTCTCCCTAAACCGCGGCGAGGCCTCAACTTCCACCCAATCGTCTATATTGCCTCTTTTCGATCTTTTTCCCTTTTTCGGAGTTTCCGGTGCGGGAGCTATGGACATCTCATGAAAACTTACGTCAAAGTGACGCTCCCAATCGGTGCCTTTACGCAAAAAGGTGGAGTCCTTTGTCTCCGCGTCCACCGGGACTTTACAAATCGGCATCGGCTTGGTCTTCATGTCCAAAGCCTTGGTTTCGGCCGTAGGTTTGGAAATCTCGCCCATACAGTCCCCTACTGGCTGGGAGGCTCCCGCAGTGGGATAAAACATGGTCGACGGGAAATCAGTTTCGGTCACATCGTCAAGAAGCTTCCTGCCGGCCGGAGCGGCCATTAACCTCATAAACGAGGCCCGAATATGGTAACTGAAATTCGGCGATTTGTCACCGTCCATGCACCCTTCCAAATATTCGCATTTACCCAGAAAATGATCGTCGTTCGACACAGTCCACAGACCGTGGGGTACGCAATTAGGGCCCATTGGGGTAGAGTATTTGTCTATAGACCATGGTGGCACTCCCCTCCTATTGACTAGGCCCCACATGGCATAGGCCCAGCCTATTTCGTCAAGCGTATCGAACATTACCCGAAAGAATACGTCCCGAGTTTCATTGCCACTATAGTCCTGTTTTTCAATGCCCATCCTGTCAAACCAAGCGTACACCGCCCTTGACAAACGCTCCAATACCTCGCTGGGGTCCGTGTACCTTTGCTTTTCCTTCTTTATATAATCAACCATCTCGACATACTCCCGAAGCGGACCCAGTATGTTGTCATACAATTCCTTGTTGTTTTCATAGGCAAGAGCGGGAATATCGGCAGGTATTCTATTCCTAAGGGCCTCGGGGCGCAAAATCCCCTGAATAGGCTTAGCCGTAGGTGAGCTAAGAGGTGGCGCCTTGGCAAGTCCAAATTCGCCAGAAAGGCTTCTGTCATTTGACCGTTTTTGACTTGTTCTTTGCTGAGCGAACATTCTTTCTATCTTAAAGCCAAAGTCAGGTAATTGGTACGCTTGCGAAAAAGAAACACTACTTGCCAGAAGCTCATAAGCTTTATATTAGGAGACCAACTTCGATATCAAGACACAGGGACTTTTGTAAAGGACATTGTCTCAGCTTAAATGTTCGGGCCATAATAATCAAAGGCCTTGCCTTTATCTCATGCCGAGCTCCATTAATTATGTCTAGCGCTTTTTTTTCAACAAACACAAAAGACATTGATTAAATTAGTGCAATTGTTTCTTATTCATATGTCACTGGCTAAGAATGTTTATTTTTTTAACTTCACCCTATGATTAAAAAAATATCCATTTTCGTCCTACTGTTTTTCTTTGCTTTCGGAGCAATACACGCCCAAGACGCCCAAACACGGGCCTCTGTTATGCCGGCCGTCAATAAAATTATCACCGGTATAAATATGCTCACTTACCGTACCCGCATATACCCCAAGTTTTACGGACAGTATTACCGGCGCTATCTCAAAACCGAGAAGGACTTCAAAGGTCCATTTCACAAAAAGGACTTTAGGATTTGGATAAAAAAGACCCGGTTTCAGGACGCGAAGGAGAGTGTAAAGCACCTTCCCGGAAACTGGCCGGATATATTCCAGAAAGATTTGGAAGCTCTGGACAAACTTCAGGTCTCTGAGCCCGCGCTTAACGACTCGTTGGAAATCTTGACCAAAGACCAAGCCTTGCGTGGAGCCCTCCATAAAGAGGTAAAAGAGAAGGTCTTTCGGTTAATGATAACATACCCTACAGAGCACAAAGTGTTAATGGAAAAAATATACCGCCAACTAACGGAAATCAGCTCGAAATACCCGAAACCCGACAAAAGCAACCCTTGGGTCCGGTCCGGTGACCTGATGTTGGAATCTATCGAAAACTCTTTGAAAGTATTGGCCGCGCTCAAAAAAGAACAACCGCCACAGGTCTATAAAAGGTATCTTGACCGGGTGGACAGCATCGCCTCGACGCTTAAAAGCGGGCGCGACGAGCTGTTGCAAGGCTTAAAGACGTACCCGGGCAACGGTATTGACCCCTATTCCAACTTCGACTGGTTTGTTCGTGAACTTACCAAATTCGCAAACTCCGTACGCACATATAAGAAAACATACCGTCACAGCCATCACAACACGGCGCTCTTACACTATAATAATGTGGTGGGAGTTTATAACCGCTTTGTGGTATTAAGTGCCGACTCCACAAACCAAAAAGTTCCGCCGGCTTTTTTGATCAAGCACATCTATAAAAAATGGTTTGTAAAAATCGAAGCTGAGGAATCCGAATCTGACCAACCGGATGCCGGCGTTAAAGAACAAGAGCGGAAACCTCGTGAACTGGTTTCCGAAGTCAGGAAACCGCAACAGAAAGCCGAAAAACCGAGCCGACCTTTGCCCAACAATATCACCGAAAACCTGAACATGGAAGGCTTTAGGCCCAATAACCTGATATTGCTTCTGGACGTTTCGGGCAGTATGAACAAGCCCGGAAGGCTTCCGCTTTTCAAAGAGGCCCTTAAGCAAGTGTCATCCATTATGAGAAAGGAAGACGTGTTTACCGTCGTGCTTTACTCGAACAACGCCCAAGTACTTTTCGAACGCAAACCGTTTACCAGCAAAAAGGTACTGAAACAACTTCTGGCCCTTTCCTCCAAAGGAAAAACGAACGCTATTTTGGGAATAGAAAAGGCCTACCAACTAGCCAACCAAGCGTTTGACGCTTCACAAAACAACAGGATACTGATGATCACGGACGGCGATTTCACATTGCCTCACCGCCTTTTCCAAACCGTCAAATCCCACAACGAACGCGTCCAGTTCTCGGTCTTCGATTTTGGCGAACGAAAAGGCAAAAACGACAACCTGCGTCACCTCGCCAAATTTGGCAAGGGGAGTTATGTGCCCATTAGCCAAGACAACCATATCAGCGCTTTGTTGTATGAGTTGCGGGCGAAGTGATAACGACAAGGTTAAAGTCACTCACCAAAAGCCATAACTATAGCAAGTTGGGCTAAAATAGATACAACTAAATCGCCCATCGGACACATTATTAATGAATTGACCACTTATCCATTTTCCCCGTCATTTCGGGAGTTTTTAATAAAAATGCGGTAAGTATTGTCCCCATTGTTATTCTTCAATCTTCATTAGAGTGAGTACTAAAAATGAAAATGATGAAGTTATTAAAAATTAACTCTAGTGGACGAAGGGGAATGTCGATTAGCCGTCAGAAGGTTGACGAGATTGTTTCCAAATTGTTGGTTAAGTACCCCAGCGCAGATGTTCGGGTTAGGGATACGGCCTATGATAACTTGCCATTTCTTAGCGACCACTTTATTGAGGCCATCTTTCGAAATGATGACTTGAGCGAAGAACAACGAGGCGCTATCCAGCTATCGGATCGGCTTGTAAATGAACTTATGGAAAGCGATATTATTGTAATAGGTGCGCCGATGTATAATTTTGGGATTCCGGCCTGTTTGAAAGCGTATTTTGATTTAATAGCGAGGGCGGGGAAAACGTTTCGATATACCGAACAAGGCTATCCTATCGGATTATTGAAAAATAAAAAGGCGATAGTTGTTATTGCTACAGGAGGGGTTCCAATAGGTAGTCCTATGGATTTTTCCAAAAACTATATTGCCGCTTTCTTGGGTTTTCTGGGCATAGAGGATATTGAATTTATCGCACTGGACGAGAACCGGTTCAAACTTGAGGAAAAAGAGAAAAAAGCCGACGAGAAGTTGGCCATGATATTGAATTAAACGACATAAGAAGCGCATACGATGAAAGAATTCACATTGATCTTTAGGATGAATGACGCATCACGGGTGAAACCCTCTCCCGAGCAGATGCAGGAAAGGATGAATTGGTTGGCGGGCATAGCTTCACAAAATAAACTCGTTGACAAGGGCAATTCGCTATTGCCGGACACCAAGAGTGCCAAAACTGTCATGTCCGAAGATCTTGTTACTGATGGACCTTACACGGAAATAAAAGAGTTCATCGTTGGTTATGTCATAATAAGGGCCGAAGATATTAATGAAGCCGTTGAGATAGCCAAAGCCAATCCTATTTTTAAGATTGGAGGAAATATTGAAGTCCGGGAAGTCCTAAAGCGGGATTAGTGTCGAAGCGGGATACATCACATAAAGAACTCTTGCCGTATCTGTTTCGGCAAGAATATAGCAAAATGACGGCCGTGTTATGCCGTCATTTTGGGTTAAAACATATTGAAATCGCCGAAGACATCGCCAGTGACACGTTTTTAAAGGCATCCGAACATTGGGCCATCAATGGAATCCCTGACAACCCGACAGCTTGGCTATACACTGTCGCAAAAAATAAGACCAAGGATTATTTGAAGCATACCTCTGTCTTTGATACCAAAGTCCGTCCACTCTTGGATTCCGATGACGATGCGTTGCCGATTGATTTTGAAATTAACCCCGAAATCATATCCGATAGTCAGCTAGCGATGATTTTCGCCACTTGCGATCCAAATAACTCCGTCGAATCCCAAATTTGTTTAACGTTGCAGGTTTTATGCGGGTTTAGCGTAGAAGAAATCGCCAACGCTTTTTTGCTCAAAAAAGAAACAATCAAGAAACGTCTACACCGGGCACGGCTTAATCTCAGAAACAGTGATTTCCAAATCAAAACCCTTTGTGAGAAAGACATTCGTTCAAGGATGGTAGTCGTATTGCGCAGTATCTATTTGCTGTTCAATGAAGGTTATTTTTCCAAAACCAACAATCGGCTTGTTCGAAAAAACCTTTGTGCGGAAGCCCTTAGATTAGCCTTGGTTCTAACCGAAAACGAGCTGACCAACACACCTCAGACCAATGCCCTAATGGCCTTAATGTGTTACCAAAGTTCACGGCTGGAAACAAGGACAGACACGCAGGGAGAGGCAATCTTGTTCGAGGAACAAAATAGGGATTTGTGGGACCAGGAATTGATCGAAAAAGGCAATTATTATTTGGTGGAAGCATGTACCGGAAATGAAAGATCAAAATACCATTTGGAAGCGGGCATCGCTTATTGGCACACCACTCCGACAGACGAAAATAAATGGCGTCATATTCTGCATTTATACAATCAACTTATATTGATTGAATATTCCCCTGTCACGGCCCTAAACAGGATCTTTGCTTTGTCCAAAGTATACGGAAAAACAAAAGCCGTCCTGGAAGTCGAAAAATTAAAGCTAACGGATATCGGTTACTATCACGAACTCTTGGGATACTTATATTCAGAGGATAACCCTGCAAAAGCAATTCATCATTATCAAAAAGCTATAGGACTAACAAAATCAAAAATTGAACAACACACCTTGAAAAAGGAAATCAATCGGCTTAGCGAAAAGAATCGATAATCCGGGAGCCAGATATAAAGCCTAGTGTTACTTTATTCTCCTTCCAAATACGCAACCAACGCCAGGCTACCAATCAACCACCTCACCCCAAACAGGCTAATCTCCTCCTGCTTCCTCTTTTTCGGGCAGATCCACCTTTAGCCTTTGGCGCTCGTCTCCGGCCACACTCATCACAAAGGCTTTGGTCACATTGTCCACCATATCGCGGACTCTGGCTTCATCAGGGGTAAACTCCTCCATCTCACGGCCCCAGAACTCAGTGTCCGCAGGAGGTTTTTCCTTGGGTTTGGGCTCTGGTTCCGTAAGAAACGGCACCGCTTCAGGTGAAGACACACCGTCCGTTCCCCATAACCCCTCGGACTCTTCCCCTCCCACCAAAACCATATCGTCATCGGTGAACGGCGGAATGGGACTGTTGAAATTTGGCCGGAAAAAGTCCACCCCATAACGCTCAAACAGACGCATGGCGGTCCGGATGGCCAGAGAACGTTTTCTCAGCTTTTTCTTGGCCAAATCAGCCATAATCTGCATCCTAAGCCCCAGAAAACCATAACGCTCTCCGCTTACCAAACGTTGTTGGTGCTTTTCGAAATGCTCTATCCAGTCCACCACCTGTCCCGAAAGCCCCGCTTTCCCAAACCCTTCGCATAGCTGGTGCATTCTTTTCAGGTCTTTCTTGTCCACCGCTTTTCCTTTGGTCATTTCCGTCAATTGACCGTTTACTCTCTGACGCAATTGTTCCAGCTCGCGCCATTGTCCGCCTTTCCAGTCGAAAAAAAACTTATTCGCCTCATGCTCGGTCACGTATCCGGATACACGCTCCAGAAAACGGCCGACACTGGCTAGCATTCTGTCGTCCATCTCCCACACGTTCTCGAATCTGGCGTCATGGCTCCAGCCCGCCCCTTTCGCGAAACGTTCGGTCATCAGAAGGTTATCTTCTCCGAAGTAGTCAGGGTGGCGCCGGATCATTGACTCCACAAACTCCTTCACCCTCCGAAAACCCGCCTCGCTGACAATCCTGATCACTATGGTATCCGGGCGGGAATGCAGATTCTGCAAAGGGGAGATACTGATTTTCGATACGTTGGTTGCGCCTTGTCTGTCAGCCCTGTCAATAAAGGGTATCAGCTCCCGCAAGACATTCAACAGCTTGGAACCGATCACGTTCAACGCTATATCATACTGAAAAGGCAGGGAACGGGGCTCGAGCTTCGGCGCGGCGGCTTCCGACAAACCGTCTTCCTCCGACCGTCCAAAAATATTCATAAAATGTCCCGGCCGGAAATTCTTGTATTGCCGGGCCGTAGCCAGCTCCGAATGCTTAAAAGTGTATTTCTTGGAATCCAGATATTGCATGCTCAACCTGGTATCGGGCGGGCGACGCATCAACAGGTCCATGATTCCTTGGTGAATCTCAAACTGTTTCGTTTCGCCAAACCTCGGCTTGAATCCTTTTATCTTGACAAACAGAGAATACAGGTCCTTTTGCAACACACCATAACCGCCGGTGTACTTAGGGTTGGTACGGTAACGCTGTGTCCATACTTCCTCAAAAACGTCCATCATTTCCCGAAACGAGGCGTTGCTTTCCGTCATCTCCAACACCGTATCCGGCACCCAAAAGTCATCGTAAACACCATGGGCGTAGGCCTGATACCATACGACTTTGTCCTCATCCTCGCCTTTCTCCGTTTTGGTGTCACCATCAAGCGCAAGAGGTTGGTCCGCCGTTAAAAAGATCTTCGGGTTCAACTCAAATCCATCCCCCGACCGGAAATAGCCCGGCGTGCGCCGTCGGGCCCGGGCTTGCAACATCATCGCCTGTATAGGGACCACTCCATCCGTCGGGGCCAGTAACGTTTGTCCCCGAGACTTGCCCTTACGCCCAGCCTTCCGATAGTACATTTATCCTTGGTTTCTCTACGAATCAGCTATAAAACAGGCAAAGTATAAGCCAATCGCGGTTCGCCTACCGCTATTCTAAAAAGAAGAGTTTCACGTTGTCAGAAAGACCTATCCCTTCAAGGGTTTTTCTCTTTGATTCCGACAATAAACCGGTATACTTAATTCAAATACCAATAGGCGTTCCTTTCAGGTTTTAGCCCGAAAAAAATTAATGTTCCCTGTCCCTTCGTGGATTACCTTTTATAGACAACAAATAACCTTCGCCCGGATAAGTGTTCTCCCTTTAGTGGATGTTTTTATTTGAATGATACATGAATAAACATTTATACAACTACACGGTACATATGTAATATTTTTATCCGGGCCATGTTGTGTCTAAGACAAACCTATACCCAAAATTGCGGCAACCATCAACGGATGGTTATTATTTAAGTTTTTTGTTGAAAAATTTGTACGCTATTTCAATGAATCATTTTATTAACAAATGGAAAATTATGATCCTCATTTTTTCCATAACACCGCTTGTCCCCCTTTCGGCGCAAAGCCTGCGCACCGGTGGGACCAACACCTTGGATCCGGCCGAAAAAGACGGCCTGTATATGCTATACGACAGTCTGGGCGGAAAGAACTGGAGAATCGGAAATGACAGGGCCAGTTTCTTCTCGGAACTAAAGTCCCGGACCGAATCCCCCTTTTTCAAAGCCCAAAACGGCACCGCTATCCAACGCGGAACCAAAAACCACATTCGGGAAATTCACTTGGTAAACAACAACCTTTCGGGGAACCTCCCTGACAGCCTGTTTGTCATCAACCCCGACGACTATGGATATAGCCAATCCATTATGTACAAACCGAGGTTTATGGGGGCCACCAATAAACCGCTAAGGCTGAGCCATAACAAAATAACAGGAGTGTCGCCTCTTCTTGGTATTTATGGAACCGAAGGGCCGGAGGGTGTTTTTTTGGATCATAACGAGCTCAAAACCTTTAAGGTAAAACGAAGCACTTACGGCGTGGGGGGCATCGGCAGCAAAGGCATAAACGGTACCTTGGACATCAGTAACAATATGATCAAGAGCCTCACCCCCGCGGATCTGGATTACAACGGAACCGAGTCGATATTGGCCAGAGGGCTTGAACGGCTGAATATCGCGAATAATTTTCTCGACTTCGAAACGCTGATCAAAATCCAAAAACTGGCGGTGGAAACGGTAAACGAAGGAAGAGCTCCGTATGAGGACAAATTCAAAGCGGAAAACGTCACATTATGGCCACAAAGGAAATTGGGAGAAAAACAGCCGGAAATTACCCTTGCCGAAGGCGAGAACCAAGACTTGGCTTTTGCGCTAAAATCCACGAAAAACCGGTACCGGTGGATGCTAAACGGAACGCTATTGCCACTTTCCGAAGGCAAGGCCTATACCGTACTGGATCTCAATCCGGAAAAAGCGGGAATCTACACCTGTTTGGTTACCAATCCGGATTTGCCGGGCGTAACGCTGGAAAGTGTCGATTACCCGGTTTGGCTTAAAAAGGACGGCAACCGGGCTCCGGCCGATTTCGGTATTGATAACGACAAAGCCACACCGTTTGCCGAAACGTCCAACGTAATCGGAACACTTTCGGGCACTGACCCCGACGGTGACCCTTTGCATTTCCGGTTTGTCGATACCGAAAATTACCGGTATAACAACAGTTTCAGAATCGTTAGCGGCAATACGCTTGTGACGGCCGAAAGGATTTTCGAACACGCGTCCATCACCGAGTATACGATAAACATCGAAGCCTACGACCCCTACGGCGGTAAGCTCAGGAAAGAACTGGTAATCAGTCGGATGGATTTACCGAACGGCGTGACATTGATCAAGAATATCGATCTCAGCAACAATACGACGCCGGAAAACGCCACGGACCATGAAATCGGGGAAATAAGCCTGAGAAACGGGAATACGGATTTGATTAACGAATACGATCTGCTATTACCCGACGGCCAACAGGACAACCCGCACTTCAAACTGGAAGGCAATAAACTGAAAACGGCGGAACCACTTAACTACGAAGCCAAAAACGAATATTCGGTATTGGTAAAGGCTGTCCACAAACAGCATCCGGATATATTCGGGCAAGAGTTATTCAGCGTAAGCGTATCCGATAAAAACGACGCCCCGAACGTAATAGCGATAAGCGCCAACACCCTGAAGGAAGACGACCCGGCGGGCACTTTGGTGGGAAGCCTGTTCTCCGTTGACGAGGACCCTACGGACCAAACATTCGTGTTTGAGTTGGTGGATGGTGCGGTCGATAATGCCAACTTCACCATCCAAGGGAATTCCTTGATGAATAAAAAGAAACTCGCCCCTAAGGCCTATACTTTGCGTGTCAGGGTTTTGGATGATGAAAACGCTTCTTTTGAAGACGATATCATGGTGACCGTTCTGGAAACGGATGACAACGGCGGGGTTGACCGGGCACAACCCGTTTTTATGCATTTACAGGATCTGGTAGGTAGAAAAGGAGAGGAAATCGCGCTCACCGGATACTGCTCATCAAACGCCAAGCTCAAATATACGATTGTAACGGGCAGCGAATTCATCAATCTCTCCGACGGAAAAATAGCCTTCGTAAAGCCGGGTATGGCGAGCGTCAAAGCTTATACCGAAGAGACCGAGCACTTTGAAGCGGGTGAATACAGTTTCGAAGTGACGGTATTAGACGCCTTGGTCAAAACCCAAGCCGTGATCAGTCATTTCGATAATATGGCATTGATTCTGGAAAACGGTAAATCGCCCCTAACCGCAACGACAAACTCGGACGCCAAGGTAAAGTTCGAAATCACCGAAGGCCAGAACTTAATAGAACTGAATGCCCCTTACGTGACCCCTTTAGCCTCGGGAAACGCCAAGATAAAAGCCTACGTTCCCGAGAGCGACACGTATACCTCAGCCGAGAAAACCGTTTCCGTCAGAATATTGGCAAACGGCGAGAAAACCGACGCGCCGATTACAAATTTCGATGATTTGTCCAAAACGATGGACGACCCCGATTTCGCCTTAAACGCCTATTCGGATTCGGACGCCAAAATGGAATACGAAATCAAGGAAGGCAATGATGTAATCGGGTTGGACAAAGGACTTGTGTCGATAAAAGGCCCTGGATTGGCCACCGTAAGGGCTTTCACAAAAGCCACCGACTTATTTTACGAAGCGGATAAGTATATCGCCATCAGAGTGGCCCGTACACTGGGCGTAGAGACGGAAACCTCCGCCATTTCCATTTATCCAAATCCGGCAAAAGACCAACTCAGCTTTAGCTTTCCCTCCGCCGAAACCCGCCAGATACGCCTGCGCAACAATGTAGGGCAATGCTACGCCGAATTGTCTTGCGAGAGCCGGGAAGGGTGGATTGACGTAAGCCCGTTGCCTCCGGGAATATATATTCTGACAGTGGATTCCGGTACGGACCGAAAAGCCATTAAGGTACAAATTACAAAATAGAAGAGTGGCTTATACATTCAGCCACAGCCCCTTCAGGGAAGTGATATATATGCCCGACCTTTTTGTGGTCGGGCTTTTTCTTGAGCGTTTACGGAAAACGAATTTAGGCTTGAGGCCAAGCCTTTAGTTTGGAATGGACACCACCAAATGCCTTGCTTTGCGGTTTCGGAAATGAAAAGGGTAAGGCGTAAAACAGGGGCACAAGATTACAATTCGTATATCCGGCCAGTTTGTCCTTCATCCAGCGCCTTCTCGTATAATCCGGCAAATTCCATCGCCGGAACCCCATATTTAGGGTCAATACCCAAAAGCTCCATGGTCTCTTTTGCGAAAGAAGGGCTTATGGCGTTGATCGTCATACCGTCTTCCAACTCTACGGCAGCGCCTTTTACAAAACCTTCCAAGGCCAAATTGATCATAGTCATCGTCAATCCGCCCACTACGGGCTTATGGGCCAAAACACCGGTGGTCAGGATAAAAGAAGCACCGTAATTGGCGTATTTCCTTCCAATCATCACCAGGTTCACCTGCCCCATTAGCTTGCTGTTCAAGCCGTCATGAAAATCCTGTATACTGAGATCGGATAACTTTCCCCACTTACCGTCCCCGCTTGCCGATATCAAAACGTCAAAGCCTCCAATCGCCTCGAAAACGAAATCCAAGGCCATTGTATCTTGCATATCCACTTTATAATCACCCGAAGAGCGGTTAATCTCGACTATCTCATACCGTTCGCCGAGCAATTTGACAATCTCCCGCCCGATAATGCCCGTAGAACCTACCAGAACAAGCTTTTTCATATTCCCGAATATTTTTTGTTTGTACCATCTCCCCCCCTTGTAGCCTCCATCGGCGCTCGATTCACAGGTATTCGACCATAAGAAGGCGCAACTCCTAATACCTTTCCATGACATTCAGCTACAACGCATCGATGATATCCATCAAACGTCGGGCCTCTTCTCTAATTTTGGCTTCCACGGGTTTGGTTAATTTCTTTATCCGGAAGCGGTTATACTCCCCGCATATAGAAAGGTTTTTGGGAAATGAATAGGTAATTCATAAAACAAATAAGTCACCCCGATACTCTCAACACTTTTTCTATTTCGAAATTCAGCCATTCCGCTTTCTCATTACTATTATCGAAATCGATCCAGTGTTTAGGTTTATAAAAAGCGTTTTGCCTCCATGATCCGTCCTTTCTTCTCTTTTTCAAAAGCAGCGCTTTTGCTTCCTCGGCCCTTTTATCAAATACCAAATCATTGTCGTCCAACAACCTCAGTATCTCCAGAATATTGGTCTTGTATGTAAAAGGATATGTCAATTTAATTATATCCTTTGTTATCGGACCGCCAGTATGCTTTCTCATAAATACCCGGTGTTCCAGAATATATTCAAGCCCGCCTTTCAGTTTGCTTTTCAACGGCTCGTCTCCCAAACCCGTTTTCACAAACTCCGTCAATGTTATCATCGACTTGACGACACCAATAAAGCACGGGGTAGACTTCATACAGCCTCCATACTTACGGATTCCCTTACCACTCCAATTATTTGCCAGCCCCCTTTCGGTATTTTGGTAATTCAGTATCCACGACACACCTTGGTTAATCCTTTCCGCATCCTGATAGCCCAACCTTATCAAAACGGTCGAAATCATCGCGTTATAACACGCCAGCAGATCGTCTTCTTTTCCCGTTAAGGAAAAACCCGAACCGCAAAATGTTGTGTCGGCAAGTTTATCCCTCCATTCCTGTACGGATTTATACCCCTGCGAAAAGGGAATTTCGGAAAGCTGGATTAACCTATGCAAAAGGCTTAGACTCGTTTCCTCAAAATCGGTCAACAACCTCTGAAACAATTCGGAACTATCCAGATAAGGCCGGGCCTCCTTAAACGAGGAAACCGAATTATCCAATATTCTGAATTTTAGTCTTAATGCGGAATCCATAATAATTACATAGAGAAGGTGTTTGGGATCTTTATTACGGTATTGAATCGATTATACCCCATTGAAAAATAACTATATACACAAAAGATAGCTTATACGCACACAAGAATAAAGCTTACTCCATTGTAAACCGGTCAATAACGGTGAATTAAGACCTATCCGGGCATTTGAACAAACACTTCCTTCATTAACAGTCAATACATATAGTAAACGATCGGGATACACCGCACTAAAAATAGTACTGACCGAAATGAAAGTATATCCGGATGATCTTGTTAAAACGCGACAAGGGTTGGAACGGCCACTCGAATAACTAAAAAAATGGAAAGGCCGAATGGAAAAGGATATGATATCAGGAAAAAAAATATAGGGACAAGGCAAGCCCAGTCCGCGTCTGTCTCAAAAAATGGTATATCCGCAAAAGGACACGGCCTCTGAGAAGAGACTCCAGCCTATCGACTTGAAAACGGAAACGGGAATGGGCAGGGCAAGCCCGTACATAAATCACCGGCAATGGCAACGCGTATTGAATAATCTTTTCAGAAAGATACCGTATATACATTCCGTCTTCCCGCCCAGTGTTCTCCACCACAAAACCATCCGTTGCCGCAAGGTTCCGACCTTGTGGCTCCACCAACGGTAAGGTTCCCGCCTTGCCCGAAACATAACGCCTATACCGCCAAGCCTCGGCCTTACGGAAGAAACGGTCTTGGTAATAATCATACCAATGGATATGCAAATGCGAAAGATAAGCGTATTTCAGGTTGAGCTTGCGCAAACGGGAATCAAAGGGCACTCCACCGCCAAAAAGCATCCTGTCGCCCACAGCCATCCCTTGCCTAAAGTCACGGGCTCGCTGGGCTTTCCACAGGTCATAGTTTTCCCTTCCACCGTTGCGTTCTATCTCACGACCAACAGTTCCCCGATGAAAACCAATGCCACGAGCTATCTCAGCGTCCGTTTTTCCGGTGCGGATGCCTAGATATATTTGGGCTCTATGGGCTATGTTCAGGTGAGGCATTTCTTTTTTTGTAAAGGGGGAAAGCGTACAAAGTAAACAGTACCGTTCACAACGGTAATGTATATTGATGGGTAAGAACGGTTATTTTCATTCGAAAACGAAGCGATCGTTTTAAAAGACAGTCCAATTTTAGACTGGAAAATTGTCTAAAATCAATATGCTGTTTCCAACCAAACCAACGTAGAGACATGGCATGCCTTGTCTCAGCGCTACGATGATCACGCACCGGTTTTCAATTACGTTTCCAGTCAAAACGCATTATTGATGTGGAAATGCTATGTGTGAAAACGGGCGTGGGGAGACAAGGCATGCCATGTCTCTACAGTGGAAATCCATACTCTATTTTTTTACGTTAATAAGCTGGCAGCCTCACCATTTCCTGAATTTATTCTATTCTCTTATTAAATGCGTTACAATACTGCTCCAAATGAATTTCAATGTAGTTGAAAGCGACTTATGCAATGGCAGGATCAATCCTCCAACCAAATGTCAATTCCACTATGGTTCAGTTGAAGGATATTGAAGGGCTTGATTTTCGGCTTTGGACTAGGATTTCAATCCCACTATGATGCAGTTGAAGGCGACAACAGCCATAAAATTATCCGAATCAATCATCGAATTTCAATCCCACTATGATGCAGTTGAAGGGAAATCATTACGCTTCAAAACGAGGATCCGAATTATATTTCAATCCCACTATGATGCAGTTGAAGGCATACACAAACACCTCCCCAGTGTAATCGTTGTTCATTTCAATCCCACTATGATGCAGTTGAAGGAAGGCTTCCGGCTATATGCGTCACTGGTACGACGCATTTCAATCCCACTATGATGCAGTTGAAGGCCGCACCTCCCGCAAACAGTTCGTTATCCAGATTATATTTCAATCCCACTATGATGCAGTTGAAGGTGTGGCGAACCCGTCAATGCGGACGTGTAGTCCGATTTCAATCCCACTATGATGCAGTTGAAGGCAAGAAGCCAAGGGGACTTTCGAGGAATTTTTCTTATTTCAATCCCACTATGATGCAGTTGAAGGAAACGATGCCGATAAGGTTATGCAAATGGATCAGCAATTTCAATCCCACTATGATGCAGTTGAAGGGAATTTTACGCTCACGGTCCTAAAAAATAAAAGTCAATTTCAATCCCACTATGATGCAGTTGAAGGCCCCCGCCTTGGATTGGCGCCAATATCCGCATGATTATTTCAATCCCACTATGATGCAGTTGAAGGCTTTTGTACGGCCCGCAGCTCTTTCTGCTTCTTGTATTTCAATCCCACTATGATGCAGTTGAAGGCCCTGTTTGGTACGTCACGTACTGAATCGAATCTAATTTCAATCCCACTATGATGCAGTTGAAGGCATACATCATCATTTGTGGTCCGTCAAATGTAATCGCATTTCAATCCCACTATGATGCAGTTGAAGGGTTTCAAAAATTCCTGAGTTGAGAAAGTATCAGCCATTTCAATCCCACTATGATGCAGTTGAAGGCGGGATTTGCGTCATTCAGAAAAACAGGAGCTACATTTCAATCCCACTATGATGCAGTTGAAGGTTGCCCGCTCTCGGGGTTGCTGTGGTGGAATTGTCAATTTCAATCCCACTATGATGCAGTTGAAGGCGTCATCGGCGACGGGGGATTGTCAAAGGTAAAAATTTCAATCCCACTATGATGCAGTTGAAGGAGAATAAAGTTTTCTAAAAATTCGTCCCTTTTGTCATTTCAATCCCACTATGATGCAGTTGAAGGGCTTGCTAGGGCGGTCTACAGCGGGCCTCTTTCGGATTTCAATCCCACTATGATGCAGTTGAAGGAGTCTTATTTCGTCTTCGGTGAAATCCAAACCTTCTATTTCAATCCCACTATGATGCAGTTGAAGGGGGGCCTGCCTTACCCGAAGGTTTGGTAACGAGAGAATTTCAATCCCACTATGATGCAGTTGAAGGAGATTATCGGAGGGAAATATTACAGGCGATAAGGTTATTTCAATCCCACTATGATGCAGTTGAAGGCATGGGAATAGAACCGTAAACGTTACAATGAGCTAATTTCAATCCCACTATGATGCAGTTGAAGGCCAGACAAGAAACGCGGCCGTCATTCGCGCTTTCCTATTTCAATCCCACTATGATGCAGTTGAAGGCCCGAGTTTGGCAGCCAAAGTCTCGTTTTTGGTATATTTCAATCCCACTATGATGCAGTTGAAGGGAAAGCATCGTAATTCATCCGACTATTTTAGTATGATTTCAATCCCACTATGATGCAGTTGAAGGATAACCTTTACTACGAAGTGGAAAGGGGCGAGCGCATTTCAATCCCACTATGATGCAGTTGAAGGACGCAATGATCAATACGGCTTTTAAGTACCAGGGGAATTTCAATCCCACTATGATGCAGTTGAAGGTTATTGTCGAGACAGAACAAAAAGCAAATGAAAAAATTTCAATCCCACTATGATGCAGTTGAAGGACTTCCCTCCTTGCTTCCATGCGCGCGCTCGGCAAATTTCAATCCCACTATGATGCAGTTGAAGGCAGAACAGTGCATAGCGTCGGCAAGGCCGTGGTTTAATTTCAATCCCACTATGATGCAGTTGAAGGCTATCGGCTAGGAATTTCTCGTAGCTGTATTCCTATTTCAATCCCACTATGATGCAGTTGAAGGTAAAATAATCCGGGTTCTCGATCTCCAGATACGTTTATTTCAATCCCACTATGATGCAGTTGAAGGCGCACGATGACAACGAAAGATTTAAACGAGAGTGATTTCAATCCCACTATGATGCAGTTGAAGGTTATGTCGTCGATGTCGACACTAATATTATTCTTTATTTCAATCCCACTATGATGCAGTTGAAGGAATTCATTGGGAGAAATCCGGCCTTTAGAATATCTATTTCAATCCCACTATGATGCAGTTGAAGAAAGGCTAAAAGGAATGGTTAGGGACATTTTGAAAAATTTCAATCCCACTATGATGCAGTTGAAGGCTAGTAAAGGATCTTCTCAACAAGAGGTCGCTTAATTTCAATCCCACTATGATGCAGTTGAAGGCACTTAATGCTACTCAGGCTGTGGCTATGGGTTTCTCATTTCAATCCCACTATGATGCAGTTGAAGGGACATTTTATCAGATTAATTCGTCTAACGCTACAATATTTCAATCCCACTATGATGCAGTTGAAGGAGGCATACCAAGTATCCGCCGACGAAAAAGAGCTATTTCAATCCCACTATGATGCAGTTGAAGGCTTTTTCGAACTCCGAAGGGTGAAGAATTCTCGCATTTCAATCCCACTATGATGCAGTTGAAGGCGTGTCGCGCACCGCGAAAGGAAACGCTATACCGTATTTCAATCCCACTATGATGCAGTTGAAGGCTCTATAAGAAATAGGGACTTGAATCCGATACAACCATTTCAATCCCACTATGATGCAGTTGAAGGCTCGGGAGACGAGACTTACGGAAGTATCGAAGAGGATTTCAATCCCACTATGATGCAGTTGAAGGAAATAGAAGTCTTTACCGCCAATTACCCGATCAAAATTTCAATCCCACTATGATGCAGTTGAAGGTTAAAACCGAAATAAACGGTGTTAATTGTATCGTGATTTCAATCCCACTATGATGCAGTTGAAGGAACTTACTGCGCCGTTTGGTTCGCGGCGCAATTCGATTTCAATCCCACTATGATGCAGTTGAAGGGGAAAAAAGCGGTTCGTGCCTTACGTGTTCGTCGAATTTCAATCCCACTATGATGCAGTTGAAGGATTTAATAGAAAGGGTCATGACTTGTTCTAATTGATTTCAATCCCACTATGATGCAGTTGAAGGACCGGCGCCGGTATAACCGCCCGGACCGTTCGCCCATTTCAATCCCACTATGATGCAGTTGAAGGCTACGTGGCAAAGGAAACCATGTCGCTTAAATACAATTTCAATCCCACTATGATGCAGTTGAAGGGCATAAATACCTTTGTGAATAACGCTCTGGAAGGACATTTCAATCCCACTATGATGCAGTTGAAGGTCAGGAAACAATCTTTCCGCGTCAGGCATGATGTAATTTCAATCCCACTATGATGCAGTTGAAGGCGGCGCATTCGCCCCATGCGCGAGGGTTTTCGGGAACATTTCAATCCCACTATGATGCAGTTGAAGGGGTGTTAACGATTCCGAGACGGCGCTACAAAGGATATTTCAATCCCACTATGATGCAGTTGAAGGAGCTCTGGGTTTGAATGTTAGCGCACTTCCAACCGTATTTCAATCCCACTATGATGCAGTTGAAGGTTTATCAGCGTGCAAAGAGGATATAATCAAAAGCATATTTCAATCCCACTATGATGCAGTTGAAGGTCCGAATTGCCAAGATGCGTTTCTTCGCTCTAATATATTTCAATCCCACTATGATGCAGTTGAAGGCAAGAAGCCAAGGGGACTTTCGAGGAATTTTTCTTATTTCAATCCCACTATGATGCAGTTGAAGGCCGACAAAAAACGGCCAGAAAACGGGGCTAATATACGCTATAGCCCCGTTTATATCAAGGGTTGATGGCCTTAGCGGTCGTCGTGCTTCAATACTACGATTTTATACGGGGTACGACAACCGCCCTGGCTAATGCGCCAGGGCCTTTTCGGCCTTTTTTCGATGCAGTATGTCAAAGAGCGTTGGCGTGCGGAAACGAGTCCGACGACTTTACAGGAAATTATCCACTTTCATCCGCTCCTTGCCCACCACCTGCTTGTCGAGCCAGCGTTGGTCCCGGCTTTTAAATATAATCAAACTGTCGTCTTCCTGCTTCATTATTTTCTTGGCCCGGGCCACCAGCTCTTTTAGCTTGGCCTCGGTGATCTCGCCCTCGAATACGGAATTCTGTATCCAGTTCAGGTAAGCGCGGCAGAGCTTGAGCATCTTGCCTACTCGTTTTTCTCCGATGTCGTATACTAGGATTACGTACATTTTGATTGGGTAAAAGGTCCAAAAGAAGGCGTAAAGAGTAGGATGTATAGCGTTTTACCGAGGTGTTTTTCCGCTCCCCATCTTTACTATAAAAATCACCACCAAGCCTTAAAGGGGCTGTAGGGCTCTATATCCAGTATATGCTTGGAGAGTTTGTAACACTCCAGCTTTACCAAGTGCCCGTAGCTCACTTTTTTCTTGAGCTTGCGGTGCTGTATGGTCTCCTTGAGCTTTTCGTCCCAAGCCCTCGCGAATATCTTCCGACCGCTTTCCTTGAGCAAACAACTGTTCACCTTAGCGTCAAAGTCTTTGGCCTTGATCATCTTAGCGTTAAGCAGGCGGAACAGCAGACGGTCCACGAGGATGGGCTTGAAGATTTCGGCCAGGTCCAGAGCCAGCGAGAAGCGCCGGGTGCCGGGCTCGTGCAGGAAGCTGACCGTGGGATTGAGCTGGGTATGGTAGAGCATATCCAGACAATGGGCGTAGCAGACCATATTGCCGAAAGACATCAGGGCGTTCACCTCGTTAGCCGGCGGGCGTTTACTACGCCCGTTCATCCGGAAATGGTCCAGTATCAGGTCGAAGCCTTGGTAATAGGCTTGCCGGATATTGCCTTCCACCCCCATAAGCTCCTGTATGCTGGGCGCCTCGGGAATGCCGGCGCGCAGGGCCTCGATCCTCTCTATGGCGAAGGATAGGTCTTTGCCCCTGTTGTCGTAGTAGCGCAGGTTTTTGAGCATATTGAAGGAGGCGCCTTCGATCAGTTCCCGGGCCAGGGCCATTCTGGGACCGTGACGCGTATAGTGCATGGCCTGGGCGATATGCACCTTGCCGGCCTGCAAATATTCCTTGGGGGCGAAGGAGCCGGTATAGTGCTCGTAATAGTCAAAGAAATGCACGCCTATCCCCTGCTTTCCCAAAAAATTGTACAGCGCGCTGTTGGCGTCCAGACTGCCGAAGCAGTACAGGGCCTTGACCGTCTCCACGGGCAGGTATTTGGGCGTGCCCGCCTCGCCGTCCTCGTCCACGGGCGTAAACTTCAGGGTATTGTCCTTCCGACTCATCCGGCCGGGGTTGAACAGGTAGTAGTTCTTTTTCACTTTCTTCGGTATAAAGTATTAGGTCTCAGGTATTGGGTAAACCGTAATCCTTAGTCCGATAATATGTGCCACAACCCCATGGTCAAGACACAGTACCTAAGACCCAATACTTTTTACCCAATACCGCAATTCACTCTCCCGACCAACAGAAATCAAAATACGAACAGCCGCGGCACTTGCTTTTGGGCAACTTCGGGGGGCAGTGGCCCGAGGATAGTACCTGTTCGATCTCCCGAAGCCATATCCGCAGTTGTTCGCGGTCACCCTCCTCCAGTTCCACCTTTTCGGTCTCCCGCAACAAGGGATATTCCAGTATGGCCGACGGGCTTTCCACGCCCATCTTTTCCAAGAGGTAGAGATAATACTTTACCTGCGCGCGATGGGCCTTGTCTTTTTTGTTCGATTTCTTGATCTCGTGCACCACCCGGTTGTCGGCGTCGTAGTGGTCTATCTTGGCCACCCCCAAGTCCAGTTCCTTGTATTTCTTGGAGCGCTGTATATAACTGTGCTCATGTGCGAGCTTTCCTTCCAACACCAGGTCCGAAGTATGCTCCATCGTGACGCCGTTGGCGTGGAGCCAGAGCTGACGCGGACAAATCAGGTACAGGTTTAGGAACGTGGGTATAATATCTCGCATAATCGTTAAACAGTACAGAGTAAATAGTAAGGAGATCGCTCCAAAACGTCATAAAGCACTGAAATTCAATAGGTAGTCACCTATATCAGCACTCTTCAGGACATCCTTTGAAGATGTTAGGCATCAAATAAAATTTCCTTCAGCCAAAGCGTCACTATCCAGACCGCCCTCCGCGCTATAGCACTCGGCATGATGCGCCAGATAGATAAAGCCGTACCTTTCCTCGTTACCGGCGTCTTTCAGGGCCCGTACGTCCTTGGCCTCCGCAAACAGCGAAAAACTGAATCTGCTCATAATACCCTGCAGGCGCTTCATGTTTACCTTGCGAAGTACGAAATCATCGCTTTCAAAGCGGACCAACTCTTCGTACAGTCCCCACACTTCCTCTCCCGACACGCAAGCGTCGTCCGGACGGTAACGTCCGCAGTCTGACAAGAACGCCAATTCCGCTTCAGAGAAATAGCGTAAGTCCAGCGCCTTGTCCCCCACCGGCAGGTCAAGGGGCACGTACACCATCTGGTTTCGCTGGTTGATCAGTTTGAAGTCCTCGTGCGCCCGCCTAAAGTCCAAACGTTCCACCGCCCTGCGGTAATCGTTTATCCCTATGGTCTGCTCCCCCGCGTTCCAGCGGTCGATGGAGCCGAACACCTCTTTGTAAAGCGTATCAAAGTCTTTGGTGCGGAGAATATCGGCGTGTTTGTCACCAAGCTTATCCCGCATCATACGGAAGCGGTCGTCGTTTTTATACAAAACCGAAGCGTCGTCACAATCGAACAGGTACAGCTTGCACCGGGGCTTGTTCACGTTACGGTTGATCCGGCCAGCCAACTGCTCGTCGCTGTCGATCAGGGAAGTGTCCTTAAAGCCCAAATCCATATCGATATCCACGCCCGCTTCCACTACTTGCGTGGTGATCAGCAGGATCTTTTTGCCGGCATTGTCCCGGTGTTTCAGATGGGCGATAATCTCCTGCCGGCGAGGTTCGAGGATGGTGCCCGACAATACGAACACCTCATCAAAGAAGGGATTCGCCTCCTTTACAATCCTGTAAAAATCGGAGGCGGTTTTCTTGAAGATAAATTCCGCGATGGTAAAGCAACGGCCCCTGGCTTCCGGCGTTAGGGCATAGGCTTCGGAACGCTCCAAAAGAAAGTCCGCCAGACGCCTAAGGTAGTCGGGCTTATCTTCCCTCTCCGGGCGGGGCCAGGCCTTAAGGCTAAAGTCAAAAGCCACACGGTCCCGGAAATTGGGGTTTTGGAAATATTTCCGTTTGTCGGGAATCAGGGGGACCACCTTTTCTGAAATATGCCGCAAGTCCCCGAGTTTGGGCAGCGTGGCCGACATCAGCACAAAACGGATGTTGAAAGTTTCGGCGTAGCGCTCGATCCAATAGATCACCTTGTCCCACTCGCGCGGCGTATAGGATTGCAGTTCGTCCAGTACCACCACGCTGTTGGCCAGCTTGTGCAACAGGTAGTTGGTCTCCTTTCGGTTGCTCTTAATGATATCGAAAAAACGGATATGCGAAAGCAAAGTGACCGGGTAATTGGCGAACAGGTAGTCCAGATAATTCAGACGGTCTTTGCCGTAATCGTCGTCCTCATCGCCTTTGCCCATGTCTTTCAGGCCCGCTTTGCCGTGCAGTTCGGCTATCTCGCTCTCGTCCAGGCCCAGCGTCTCTTTCAGCGCCTTGTAGGTTTGGGTGATCAGGGTGGTGAACGGAAATACGTAGAACACCTTTTTGATCCTGTCTTCGGTATCCTGACACAACATTTCGCCCAAGACCAGCATCGACATATTGGTCTTGCCCCCGCCCGTAGGCGCTTCAATATAAAAAAGCCTTTGCTCCGGATGGGCCCGCAAAGTCGTCAAGGCTTCCAGCGCCATCTCCCGGCGCAAGGTGTTCAGTTGTCCTATGCCGGTGTCTTGCGGACAAGTCAGCGCATAGTCCCCGTCCAATAACGCGAAGGTCTCGCGGTTATAAGCCTTGCTTTCCCGAATATTCCTTACGGCCTTGGCCTTCAGGGCCCGCGTCAGGGTCCCCAAATCCGCACGCATCGTCTCCCAAGCGCTCATATAATGGGTGGTAGCCAGATAATCCGCCGCCGTGAGCAGGGAAAATGACAGCTTGACCAGCTGGAACAGGGATTGGTCCTGAGCGGTATCACTTCCGTTGACCTGTCCTTCTACCTGCCTGAATATCTGGGGCACATCCGATAACAGCCTGTGATACACGCAAAGCTTATCGGCGGTTATCTGTTTTTCGAATAGGCCAAGGTAGCCTGACAATGGCGGGTATTTGCTCATATCCTCATAGGCCCGGAGTGGGCACTCCAGGTCCGGAGCGTGATGCTTGAGTATAGGATAAGACAACGCGACCGAGGCCCGAGCCAACAACATCTGGTCCTTTCCCGAATCCACTTCGCCCATAATATCACCAAAAGCGTGCATCAGGAACATATACGCGCTAATGGGCGCGTGGCTTGATCCGAATTCATGCTCTACCTTCAAGAAATCGGCTTTTTGTCCGCCCATCTTTACATGCTGGAAAAGGCGGTTCACCTTACCGAAGTCATGATAGCGAAATACCCTGTACAGCAACCGGCCCATAAAACTGGCGTAGCGCCCCTTATTCTCTGTATCTTTGGGGCAGGACCCCGACACCAAGCGATCCATTACAGGCGCCAAGCCGTGGGCGTCGATCAGTGCCTTGGCATAGTCGCATACCAGAGCCGTATGCTCCTCCAGAGTCTCTGGTGGCTGGACATCGCCTTCGGGTGGCAGGTGGGCGAGATAAACCCGCCCATCGGCCAAGAAGCGCGAGAATTTCCCCGCCTCGAAATAATTTTCCAGCAGATCATCCCGCACTAACATAGCTGTACCAGTTCGTTAGCGTCAGGCTCCAAGGAATAAAACAAATGCGCCTCATCCCTAGGCATCTGTTCGTCAAACTCGGCGTTGGAAAGAACAAAATCGTCCATCTCGTATTGGCAAAGCCGTTCGTCAAAGCCACAGGGCAAGCGCTCAAAATAAGTGAAAGGCATCTCCCTGTTCGCCTCGAAATTCATAAACCCGAACGCCACCGCCTTGGCGATATAAGGCGTCACGGCCTCCGTCTTTCTGAACAGTGTCCGTACGCGGAATTTCCTGTCGAAAGCAAAAGGCGCCGCGCCTTCGTATTCCCGCACCTCGTCCTTGTCCCACCATACGGAAAAGTCGTTCTTGCCCATATAAGGAAGGAATTCCGCCCATTGGTTCTTGACGGACTCGTATAGCCGGGCTTCCAGCTCTTCCCCGTCGTCCAGCAACAGGTACACCCTGAAAGCCGGGTTAAGCAACGTCTGCTCGTTCACAATCAGGTTGCCACCGGCCTCCATACTGGCAAACCCCGTGGTATTGTTGTAGCTGATATTGGTCTTGGCGAAGTTGCCCTTTTCGCTGCCCAAGGGCTCCACACCCACCGGCAGGTGTTTGAGCCGTTCGTAGTACTCGGGAAAGCGCGCCTTTTTGGCGTCGCTGTTTCCCCGGTAGCCCCCCAGGCCCGCTATGGCGCCCAATATGCCCAGCAAGGCGGGCTTGTGGAGCGTATTGTAGCTCAGATAGATTTTGTCGTTGATATCCGGTTTTTTGAAAAACCCCATCTCCGCCTTCAGGTCGAATGAAATAAGCCTGCGCATAAGCTTTAGGCCATCTCCTCCGACAATACCGCTTCCTTGGCGTCCATCGTCCCGCCACTGACGATATCGGACACCGCCAAGCCCTCGACAGCCAGATTACGGCAGGCCACCGTACCGGCATTGAGGCGCAACTCCACGGTTTCCACCTGCTCAGACACCCTGGCCAACAGTTCGCTCAGTTTCCGGCAGTCATAGACCACCTTGCCGTCCACCTTTTCCTCTTCGCATACCAGCAACGAGGCGATATTGGGCAATACCAACCTAGAGTCCTCTTTCAGCTGAATCCAAAGCAACAGCTCGTTTTCCGTACCCGCCTTCGATGCCGAATCGTAATAGGTGGCGCCTTTGCTCATTCCTTCTTTCAACAAGGCTATATCCGCTTCGGTGAGACCTTGCGCCCCTTCGCCCGCCACGACCGCAACGTCTTCCAAGTTCTTGGGATTCACCGAAAAATGATGGGCGTAGTGGCCTTCTTCCAGCTTGGATTGCCTACCGATAGTGGTCATACCCTTTTCGGCGTCCTTGTCGTTGGACTTGTTACTGAACGGCGAGGTAATCTGCTCGGCGTAAATATGGTTTTCCTTCCAGATATTGGTCCCGTGATTGATCTGTACCGGACCGTGGATAGATATATTGGTGGACTTCACGGCGAAGGTGGCGCCGAACATACGGATATCCAGACAGGACAACAGGTTTTTGGCCACATCTCCTTTCTTCGGCTTGTTCGGCATTTTTTCGAAATGCTTCTCATACGATTCGTCCAAAGAGATTGGGTTGCCGTTTGCGTTCAACGATTTGAAATACATAATCCGGTTTTCCGGATATACCTCTTTCAAAAAATTCTTCACCGTATATTTAAAAGCCTTGTCCGTGGCGTATACCACACCATTGGGCAACGTGCGGGGTTGGCCGGAAAAATCGGCGTTGTAGTTGGCGTTGACGGCCTTGACGATGGCGCATCCGAACACCCGGTTTTTGAAGATAGTCATCTGTTTATCTTTTTAATATTTTAAAAATCAGTGAATCGGTCACTAAGCTTCTGCCAGCTCCGGCTCGTTTTGTCTTTTAAAAACTGTTTCCGAGAAATAGCCCGCCAGAATCAGGGGCAACAGGTCTTTCATATTCTTGGTATCGGGCATATAGCCCATCACGTCGGCCATAATCCTGTCAAAGGTGTATTTCCTGTTAGGATAAAAGGTTATGGCATGCTTGTACATCTCGAAAGTGCGCGCGATCGCCATTTTCAGTTCCGATTCCTTGGTCTTCTGGAGGAAGGGTTCCAGCAAGGCGTGCGTACGGTTGCCCGATTCGCTCTTGTTCAGCAGGTAATGCGCCAACTGCCCCACCGCAAAGGCAAACTCCTCGTCGGTCTGGATGCGCGCGTTCGAATCTTCCCGGCCTATCTCCTGGAGACGGGCCATCAGGTCTACGGTTTTGTTCGCCATATCCGGTCGTTTATGTTTATTCGGTTCGAAAAAGTTATATAGGCTAAACCAAATATTGAGTTTATCCTTGATCGCATAGGTTTTACTATGCCGGTTGTCCTTGAACTCGTCGTGGCGCAGGTCCGACAGTATGCCGTTGCGCATAATCTCGTCAAACGCGCGGGAGTTCAGGGCCGAAAGCTTGGATTTGTAGATATAGTCGTAAAAAGCCCTGCGGTATTTGAGAATCATCTGGTATACTGGCTCTCCGCCGCTCACGTAGTTGGGGTCCACGTCCCCGAAGTAAGCCACCGTATAGCTTTCGTCCTTGATCTTTACCAGGCTGTTGTTGAAGATGGACTTTACCACCTCCCGCTCAAAAGCGAAGATATCCCGGACCGTACGGGTAGGCAGAAATTCTTCCTTTTGCCTTAGGCCGAACAGGTTCTTGATCTCGCAATTGGCTATGCGGTACCGGAACAGGGGTACAAAATCGAAGTCCTTAACCTCGCCCCTGTCAATAAATAGCAAGTAATAATTTTGCAATACCCGTTCGCCGTCCAGATCGTACAACCTTTTCAGAATCTGTGAGAACGAGGCCTTGGTGTCCTTTTGGAAAATCGAGACGATGTCGTCGGTAGTCCGGAATTCTTTCTTGTCGACAAACACGGGCAAGGGCCGCGGCAATACCTTCTGCCCCAGCAACAGCTCAAACTTATTGAGGTACATGGCGTCCTCGTCGCTGATACGAGCGCTTATACCCTTAAACATAGCCCCTGTCTTATGCTCCAAGAAAGGCTTTTTGGAATTGAGACCATTCAGGTAATTACTTAACCCGTAGGTTTCTTCACCTACCTCCAGGTTATACTTATCCGTATTAAAGAGCTTCTTTTTCAGGTATGTCTCATGCGCCCGCTGATAAGCCGGCTCCCCAACGTTGTCCAGATAAACGCACACGTAAAAATCGTCTTTCATCCGGGTAAAGAAAGCTTCATCTTCTTGTCCGTCCTTCAACTTACCCGCCATATTAAGTATCGCCTCGGCGTTCCGTTCCAGAGCCAAAGACCATTGCTTGCCCGTTTCGTCTTCCTTGTCCAAGCAAACCGTCCGGGCATTCTCTAGGTAATAAGCCAGCAATCCCCGGATCTTCTCGAAACCGTCGCCTTCCAGCCCGTCGTCAAAAACAAACTTTTTCCGGAAGGCGATAATGAAAGGCGAACAAGACACAAGCTTTTTCTTCTTGTCCAACACCTTGTTCATGGAGTTGCCTACCCTTTGGCCATAAGACTCGTAGCGTATGGCCCTTTCCAACAGAGGGGTGATCTTCTCGCCGTCGTAAAAATCAAAATCCTTTCCCCGCTCCGCCGTTTGCACCAAGCTCCCGTCGTCTCCAAACCGGACGAACCAGTGAAGGCCCAGGCTGGGAGCCTTATTCCTATTGAAAATATCCGGAGTGTTCTCCTCCAGATTTTTCGTGAAGTTGATGATCTCTCGTATCATAAAGTTTCATTTGAAATATCAACGTGAAATATCCACCACCTCCGCCATCCCGCAACCCCAACTGTTCTCCGAACCGAAGCCCGCGTCATAGGCCAAAGCGTGTACGTCTTCGGGTGCGGTAAGTTCGAATTCCATATGGCAGGCCCGCTTTTTGGTGGCGGTGGCCTCCATGGGCTTGACCTTCACCAACCTTACGCGCTCCGCCTGTATTAGGCAGAAAACCCAAGATTCTTCCCTATCCGATATATCGCCCCCTTCTCCGTGCAGACGCAACACTTTACGCTTTTCCCTCAGGTTGTTCAGGAAATGTTCCGCATATACGTCGGCGTGTTCCCCGGGGTGCAGGTGCTGTACGCTTCCGTCGGGGCGCTTAGCGCTCAAAAACACCGGGCTCAACGTGCGGTAGCGCACCGTCCGGCCAAAAACGGGCGCCGGAAGGGCCTCAACGCCCTGCACCTCAAAGTCCAGCCCGTTGAACCGGTCGCCGATAAAGCCTTCCCGCCGTTGGAACAGGCCTTTCACGAATTCGGTATAGGCGCGGTCGATCAAAAAACCGATCCGGAAGCTGAAGGTATCGCCCTTCAGTTCAAAAAGCTTGCGGTCTTTCCACACCCGGATAGCCCCCAGGTCCAGCTCCGATATGGTGAAAAATTTAAACGCCTTGTTTCCGTCCTGGTAGCCTGTGTCGTGCAGAAAGCGTGAGAATTCAGCGTCAGCCGTACGGAGAATCCGGTATACCCAAGCGCTCAATCCATATTGATAGTCCATAGGGAGCATACGGGACCGCCCCTTTCGTATTAATGTTATTTTTAATCTCAAAATTATTTGATATAATAATTATAAAAAGGTCGTTACTATCACAATTTCACCTCTACAGATCCTAATAAAAACATTTTTAGACATAATTTTTTATGATTTTACCCCAGTCAAAAAATAACCACCAAAACCGTAGAGACATGGCATGCCTTGTCTCAGCGCCACGATGATCACACGCAGGTTTTCAATTTTTGAAAAAATCATGTCACCTGTCAAAACGGAATATACGTCGTTTAGATGTTGTGAACGAATTATTGATGTGGAAATGCTATGTGTTAAACCGGGCGTGGAGAGACAAGGCATGCCATGTCTCTACGGTAGATATATTTTATTTTTATTGAAAAATCGATCGGCTTGCCATTTTGCGGGATTGGTTCTAATGTATTGGGCAATGTTGTCATACGACCTTTGGTTACGAATAATATGATCGTGAAAACGGGGCTGCCACGCAAACTCTAACCCCATACGCCTGGCGTGTTTGCTGACGGCCGATTTATAGGACCCGATTATGGATGACAACGAATTCGCTTCCACATTGCCATGACGTGCCTGCCCTGGACAAATGGCCTTTGGCTTATCATCTTGAACCCTACCCTTTCCCAATGTCAATATGCCGTGAATATGGTTAGGCATAACCACAAACGCTCCCAATTCAATGCTCTGCGCATGATAAATGGTTTCGTGCCAAAGAATATCGGCCAAAACGCCTACCGGCGACAGGCTCATGTTGCCATTACGGACATCCCCGAAATAATGCGCTTTGTTTTGCGTGCAGATAGTGACGAAATAAGAAGCGTTCCAACGATAATCCCATTGTTGCAGGCGCGTTGAGGGAATACGGTATTTGTTTCTGAATTTATCGGTCATCGTAACAGGTATATTCCCTTGGACGGTAACAATAAATATACCTGCCACTGTTTTAATCGTAGAGACATGACATGCTTTGTCTCACACGACCGGTTTCACCCGCAGATTTACCGATAAGGTTTACATATATGGGTTTCCAGTATTTGGAATAGGCATGTAATCATTGGAATATTAAAATCGTGACGGTTACCAATCCGCATGTGAGACAAGGCATGCATGTCTCTACGGTTTGTTTTTTTGGTGTTTGGCCAGTTTTTCGGCGATATACCGTTGGCGGAAGGCGCGATATTCCTCATCGCTTGTGGCTTTGGCTTTTTTGCCGGGCGGAAGCCACGGCTCTTTGCGCAGTCGCTTGTAGGCCTCGGCAATGGTGGACCTTTCCTGTTCGAATTGTTTTTCACGGGCGCGCTGATGGGCCCGCTGTTGTTCGCCGATCACCTTCTCTCGCACCAAGCTCTTCTCTTCCATATACTGCCGTACCCACCCGAAAACCACCCCGCCGTCAATCCGGTCATACACGGTGCCATATACGCCTTTGCGGGCGTTGCGGAAACATACGGCGAAGTCTTCCAGGCTTTCGTGAGGATATTCCTCATAGAGCAAGTCGCAGGTTTCCATAGCTTGGGCCTTGTTCATGCCTTTGCCCACATTGAAGAAATTGACAGTACGCATCAACAACAATAACAGGCCTTTGATGGCTTGGCGCCCGGAATAATCACGCAAATGGGAACCTTGGAGCGCCTTTTCGGGACTTAATCCCCTCTCCATCTCTCCCAGCCTTCCACTGTCGCCGGACACCACCGCGCTTATCAGGTTCGCGCCGGACAGTTTTACGGGTTTTAGACCCGTTGACGGGGCCCCGGAACTATGCGCAACCTTACCCTCGGTGTTATCCAAAGGCTTCCGGGGCAGGATTGAAGGTGGCGATTCCGGGTCAGGAGTCCGAATAACGGGAATCGATTCGGTCGAAAAGTTCTTGTACGTCTTCGGGTCCGAAGTGGCCTCTTTGTTCTCCGCGGAACGGTGTGCGGTTTGGGGATTGGGATATTTGTCCATGGTTGGTCAGGGTTTGTTGTTCTTGTAGCTGTTGTAATTTTTGCCAGCGGGCCGGCGTTTCCTCAAAATGAAAATCTTTCCAACCCTTAAGCAGGGCCGTTTCCACCAAGGCCGTAGCGAAGGCTTGGTCATATGGACGCAAACGGGCCAAGGCCCTGTTTTCCCTGCCGACGTCGGGATAGCCGCAACCGGCAGTGCGCAGATGCGTTTTCCATTCTTCCCACAAACCGGCGAAGCCCTCGTCAGAAAAAGGGAGTATGGTCAAGTTTTCATCTCCCTCGGGTGCGGGCGCGTTATCACCACTCCCGCTTTCGTTTCCTTTGGATTTGTTTTCTTTCTTTTCTTTTTCTTTGGTTTCCTTTGCTTTACTTTTATTTCCTTTCATTGCATTACAATGCATATGCGTTGCATCGCTTTTGCATGCGGATGTCGTTTTGGGCTTGGCTTCGCTAGGCTTTTCTTTGGCTGCAGTCCCACGCTTTTCCCACCGGGCCGCCGCCGCTTTTTTCTTCCGGGCGGTACGCTCTTCGGCCATAGCCATCCTGGCCACTAGGCTGTCGGACCAAAAGTAGTCGCCTTCGGCGCGGAAGAGGCCAAACTCGTTTACGCAATCGTCCACAAAGGCTTCAAGAGTCTTGGCGTCGGCCCGAAGCTCGTGCGCCAAGGCGTTGAAAAAGAATCTGCCCTTACGGCACAGGCGGTAGTCCCGCTCTTCGCGCATCATCTCCACCAGCATCCAGTACCAACCGTAACCTTGGGCACCATAGGCCGAGAGCATCAGCATTATCTTTTGATCGTTGCGAGCGCTACTGTCGTGCGAAAAGTATGAGTTCAACTTGTTCATGTTCAGGTTGTTTGAGTTGTATATGTTTCGAAAAAATGAGATGGTTTATTCCGGCGCCCATATCTTTTGGAGCGTGTAAGGTTATGCCGAAAAAAGAATCCGAAGAATCCCTTCAAAAAGACCCCTACGTATTAGGAGACTATGTCCCGTGGGTCGTTTCCGGTAAGGCCTAGCCTTTTTAGATCATTGTATACTGTCTGTCGGCAGACGCCGTACTTGGTCTGGCAGTCGGCGATGACGCTTTCGAGCTTTTGCTGTTTACGTTTCGCTTCGGGGTAGTTTTTAGATAAATATCTTAGCCTTTCCATTCTTCTTTGTTTTGTTGTCATCATAATTATATATCGTTTTAATTACATTGGCTAATCTTAATTTAGCTACAATATATTTCCGGTCAATAAAAAATCGAGTCTAAATTTGGACTGGGTTCTGCCGAAAACTTTTGGGGGTGTAAGAAAACCGATTTATGTTTGTGTCATACCAAGAGGGTGGATTGCTTTAATAACAGTTATGTGCAATAATAAAGAAGAGTATAATTAACCGAAAAGAAATACGATGAACCAACACAAATACACTGTACTGGGAGCCTTGTCCGCCCTAACACAAATCACGGGAGGACACCTTTGGGTAAACCTTTCGCCGAAAATATGGGAGGGGCTGGCCATGGGTTTCGCCGGGGCCTTGGGCGGTTACCTATTTACCCTTATCAGAAAGGCCGTAGGCAGGATTCGGGATGGCCCCGAAAGGCATCGAGAATAAAGTCAAGGGTAAAGGTTACGGAGTAAAAAGTCCCGGTATGGGGTTTTGGTTGCGGTGGAAAAGTGTTGTCGGATGATTCTATACAAACGATAGGCACTGCCATTTATGACGGAAGGGGTAATTAAGTACTCTTATTTGCCAAAAGCTCCTAATACCCAGCACTCGGAACCTAATACATAGAGCAAAAACATAAACACCAATAAATCAAACAATAGGGCTCCCGCACCTGACGCCAAGTGGCCGATGCGAAAAACAAGAAACAATACGAGGGGCCCAGTATCTAAAACCAAACACCTAATACTTAAATATCATAAAATTATGTCCAATTACAGAACTACATTAATCCAAAAGTACCAGGCCGATCTCCAGGAGAAACAGGCCTCGGTTGCCGAGCTTGACGCATTGTTGCCGGATTTTGACAATTTGCTCGATTCTCAGTATGCGTTGCGGGAAAAGAAAAGATTGACGGACCGCAAGGTTAAGCTAAACGAGGAGATCACGCAACTCACCGCCTTGTTGCAGGATATGCAAAACGAGGTGGACGACACTACGCCGATCGCCTAATATCCGCCGAAAGCACCGGTTGTACGCTAGAAAGGACCGCCCCGTTTGGGGCGGTTATTTTTTTGGGACCAGCATGGAACCGTAGCGCTCCGGGACCATATCGGTCGTGGGCCTGACTAACTTTCTTCTAGCTTCGATAAGCTGTTTTATAAGATCACGGACAGGGTCGAAAACAGAATCGTTTGCGAATTCCTTGAAATCATATGCGTGGTATTCGTTGGAAAACAGTTCGTCACAGGTCCTTAAGTATTCCTCGGCCGTGGGGCGATCGCCTTGTAGCAGGGCCACTTTGGCCAGCCCGATATACGGTTGGGAATAGAAGGTATCCCCCTCTCCCTTGGCTATTCGGTAAAAGTCGCCGGCACGTTTCCATAATTGCGGAGCGTCAAAGTCCACTCCCTTTTCGGCCACAAAAAGCAGGAAATCGGCGTAGTGCAGACACATGGACAAGTCTTTTCCGATGGCTTGGTACGACCTTTCGAATTCGCTCAGCGCGGAGTTCAGATAACGGTCCGCTATTATGTCTTCCCCTTTATTTTTCAGATACTGGACGGCTTTGCGCATAACCTTTCCGTAAGTGTAAACAAGGTATCTTTTATCTTCGGCCAGGTGAATCTGTTTGGTCAGGAACCCCAAGGCCCTGCAAAAGTAGCGGTATTGTTGAAGGCATTCGGGCATCTCCAAAGCCTGTTTGTAAAAAGCGTTGCCCAACGCTCCCAGCCGTCCCGGCGATTCCGTTTTGTAATCCGTCAGGTCCGGCAAAGCCATCGCCATCATTAACTTTTCCCGCTGTATCAAGGCATCCGGAAGCTCTTTCCGCATCCATTCGGTTAGGTCACGTTTGGCGTTGATCCATTCCAGAATATTGTAAAGGTCTTTCTCCTTATCTTTCTCAAACTGTCTTTTCTCAAATGTTTCAAGCGTTTTGACCAAGGCCTTGTCTTCCCCAAACGCGATCCACAGATCGTACTTCAACTGCAGGAATTGCCGCAAAGCAAGGTCCTCTTCCGTCGCGAATGCCCGTTCCAGCTCATCCATAATTTCCCCGACAACCTCGTGGTCCAAACGATTTTCGAACTTGGCGTACTTAAACAGCGCTTCGGCCCGTTGGGAATGGAAATCGTCTTTCTTTTTCGTAGCCTCGTCCCAGTGATCGAATTGTTCCAAAGCCTTTTCTATCGCCACACGCTTCCGTTCCCTGTCCGGATATTTTTTAAACAGGACCAGGTACACCTGAAGCTTCTCCTCACAAAGGGGCCCTTCTCTCTCAAGTTCCTCAAGATAGGCAAGGTTGTCCAGCACCTCTTCCAAAAAAAAGATAGGGTCATCGCCCATTTTTCCGCAATGGATATCGTACAGGTACTGATACACGCAATCGTGCAAAGCGTCTATGACGGCTTCACGGTTTTCCGGACATTCCATATCCAGAATATCGTCGGCCAGAAAACGGATATTGCCAAGGTCCTCCCTATCGGCCAACGTCTCCAAACGGGACCTGAAGTACGGGTCGCGTTCCGAAGCGTCGGTTTCGAAATACTTGCGAAGCAACTCCACCCGAACCTGTTGCCAAGAGTACCACACCCATGCGCCCTCATCTTGGAATACCGAATAACATTTTTCAAAAAAGTCCAGATCCGCACGGATTATACTCTCCGCTTCGGTATCCCCAATATCCATTGCCAACAACAAGTCCCTGGCCCGTTCCTGAAACGCGTTCAACAGTCTGGTACGGGCGGCAAACGCCTTCTCGTTGTAAAGTTTTGTAATGGCGCCACAAAAAAGTTCGGCGTCTCTAGTCTCAAAAATGCGGTCAAGGTCTGAAGGCTTCATGGGCGTTTTGTTCTTTGGTTTATGCCCAAAGGTAAAGAAAAAGGAAAGCGGGGTTTTCACTGTATGCCGTGAATTATGTACCCCGTCAAAGGAGTTATGCGCACTGCAATCGCTTTTCAATGGCGCTTATGAATCGCTACGTTTGGTTCATGAGAAAGAAACGCTAACTATAACACAAGAAGAATCTTGCGCATGCAAATAACAAAAAAAGCCGCACCAAAAGGTACGGCCTTTATTTCCGCCCAACGCGTCCCGTCGGGCGACGAACCTATTTGCCTATGTTCTTTATCTTATTTCCCTATTGTTGGTTAAAACCTTAGATGTTAGACAGGGCATGGCCTTGCCTCTACGGTTTGTATCGCTATTCTTTTTTGGCTGGGCCTTTGTATTCATGGACCTCCATTTCAGCGATATTGGATTGCGGCCCTCCAATAGGGTTGCCGTTCCTCCAGAATTCCGTGATGCTTATTTTCCAGAACCGTCCCTTCTTGAACTTGGAGCAGTAGATCTTTTTATCTTCCGCCGTGTATCCCTTTTTCCAAACGTATTCGGCTACAGGCTCTCCCCAGTTGTCTTTGTCATCGCTGACATAGAAATACGCATGGGCGATATGGTCGGCCAGCCCTTGCCGGGGTGTATAGGTGAAATTAGCCACGGCTCTGCTCTTGTCCATTTCGAAGGAAAGTTCATGCGGATACGGCGGAGAGGAACCTCCCCATAGCGTATGCCAGAAGGAACCTTTATTTCCATCAAACATATTGCTCGGCGGATAGCCGCCGTTTGTGCCGATAGAACTCACGACCTTAAACACCGAAGGATCGATCTTTTCGCTTTCGTAAGAGCCGGGAACAGTCACCATCAGGTCATCCACGCCGTAGCCGGCGTCACGGAAGGCTGTAAAGGAAGCGTCGGAATTGCCGTCCATTTCGCCGAGGGCCCAGATTAGGTTAGCCGGATTGCTATCGAAGCCGGCGGGGAGGCGCTCGTTTCTAAACGCGAAGAAGTCTTTGAGAAAATCGTCCCCGTGTTTTTCGGCCAAACCTTCCAGCACTACCAACGCTTTGCCCAAGCCCAAATAACGAGGGTATTTGGCGGCTTCGGCCAGTTCCATTCCGAAAGGATCGAAAGAGGCGTAGGCCGGGTGGGCCTTGGCCATCTGAATTATCGGGGCCACAAACTCGTCTCGCAAGCCGGTAAGGCCAGCGTTTTCCGCGGCTTTTACGGCCGTAAGCAACGCCAAGGCCCCATTGCCCATTACGTCCGGCTGGTAATTGCTAAGCCACTGGTAAGCGCCCATTGCCGCCGCGGTGGACATGCCTTTTTCCTGATTTGGATAATCACCGATAAAACCGCCCAACACAACAGTCTCGCCTTCCACATCGGGCAATTGATCCGACACGGTCAGAAGCACACGCAGGTCCCCATCTTCGGAAAGCCCCGTTAGGTCTTTGACATGCGGAAGCATCGCTTCGATGCGGGCTTTGACTCCGTCTATCCGGTCTTTTAGATACTCGTTGGCCAAATAATCAGCGTTATCAGTACTAAGGGCCACGGGCAAACCGGCGTACTGGATTTTTGACGCCGATACCAACCCGGGCGACTCCTTGGCAATATTTAGCATTACGGACTTATAGAAGTCGGCGTTATTCTGCTTTAGGCCCGAGAACAAGTCTATACCCGAAGCCAAAATAGTTTTTTTGCCTTCTTTCTTAACGGCCACAACGGGCTTGTCTCCTGATTTCACCAAGACATTCCAATCCCCTGCGGTTTTGAGATCAAGGAAAAAGCCGTTGTTCATAGCTTCTACGCTACCGCCGTCAGTATTACTGAGATTGCCAACGGGGCCAGCCGAAAAACCGAAACCGAACTCGCCGGCCAGGGCGTTAGGATTGGTTAACGCCTGTCCGTTTTCCATGGCAAAGAAGCATAACGCTTTTCCTTTACCATGGAAATCCTTTAGCGCTTGGATATCAGAAGCGGTGTAAGGCAAATTCACCTTGGTATTAAGGAAAATGTTCCAAGCGTTTTTGCCCAAGCCACCGGCTTTCCCCGGCACCGGAAACGAGACGGTTTCGTATTGCCCGTCAGCGTCATCCAAGAAAGACAGGAAGCCCTCTTTGCTACCGAAGAGATTCGGGTCCCAATACTGCGACACATCGTTGATAACGTGCAGTACGGGCAGGTCGAACTTGTCTTCGCCGGGGGCGGTTACGTCAAGCTCGTCCTCTTGGCAGGAGAACATCGCCGCGCCCGCGCAAAGCGCCAGTACAGATCTATATATATGTCTCATCTTTTTTCAATAAAAAGTTTTTCGATAGTAAAGGACAAAGAATACGGAGTTATCGGTATTAGGCCCTTGGGCTCTGTTTTATCACTCCTGATTTCTCTTTGGCCTTTATATCTTGTTACAAATTTATTGGGCGCATGCAAAAATGCGGTGCGGTGAGCGGACAGGCTAAGCCCTGTCCCCATATGTTTCGCCTACCGTTCCCCGCTATTTTTTTACACGCCTCATCTCCGATCAAAATATCGGCATATCGCACTTTTTGGCCGCCGGGCCACCAAGGGGCCCATCGTTTTTACCGGTATTGTTATCGAAAACAAAAGCGTCGCCGACGAATACCGGGCAAGCGCCGTTCATAACACGTATAGCGTTACCGTCTTCGGACGCTGAGTTATCGCGGAATATTCCGTTTCTGATCGTTACGCTCAGGTCCAAGTAAAGCGCACCGCCGTATTTAGTATTGTTACCGACAAATTCGCACTCGTCGAAAGCCACACTGGCGTTTCTGTAAACCCTGAACGCTCCGCCGGCAGTGACAGCGTTGTTTTCCACGAATACGCAACGGGTAAAGCGTGCTTCACTGGCCTGAATAAGCATCACACCACCATGGTGCGAACGGTTACCTTTGAATACACAATCCGTAAATCTTGGGCTTCCCTGCGTAAGGTCACATACGCCACCGTAAGTGCCGGCGCCATATTGGAAAGTAAAACCGTCAATTATGGAAGCGTCGAGCTTATGGCCGTACTTACGGACGAAAATAGGAAGCTGATCTGCTGGATTACCTTCAAACATCGCCTCACGACCCACCAATGTCGGGTGGTCTTTAGGATCTCGCTGATCAAGCTCGGTCTCCGTCCCTGAAAAGCCTCCGTACATATCGAAGCCGCGCTTTAACGGAATTCCGAATTCCTTGTACAGGCCTTCGGCTACCCAGATCTTGACTCCGAAAGGCACACTCTCAACAGCTGTTTTGAGGCTGGTATAGGCGTCAGTCCAAGACGTTCCGTCCCCTTCGCCTTTGGCGTCGATATCGACATACACCACCGATTTGGCGGTAAAAGTCAAGGTATCGCTGGATACTGTTCCCAATTCGTTGGCGCCCACCAAGGTGTAGGCGTACTCAATACCGGGCTTCAGGTTGATAACGTCACCCTTAAGGGCTGTTCCCTCCCCTTTTTCGGCCTCGATTGTCCGCTCTTGGTCCAATGTTCCCTTTTCCCAAAGGTAAAAGCTGACGGTAGACTGCTGGCTGTTGCCTTCGCTGACCAACTCGCCGGTGATAGTGGCTTTGTTAAAGGAAATGTAAGAAGGCTCGCCAATGCCGAGTTGCATCTTCTTTACGCTAGGGTCAACGGAGGTTTTTACCGTTAGCACGTCGCCTTCCTCTTTTGATACCTTATCTTCGGCGAAAGCCGTATAAGCGTAACCGGTGTACGACTTCAGACCCGAAATCTTGGCCGTGAAGGTCTTGTCTGAGGCGTTGTATTCCGCCTTTACCGTCTTGAGCGTGCTTACGTCGCCCTGTACCCAGTAGTTGAAGCCGAAGCCTTCGGGCTTGGTAGCTCCCTCCGACCGCAAGATACCGCGAAGCTGGGCGCCTTCGGCCGTGATGTCGCGGGCTATTTCCGTCGTTACCTCCAGAAAAGCCTCGTCCACGACCTCCGGGTCGTTGTCTTTGTCGCAAGCCACAGCCAAAAACAGCAGGCCGAGGTATGCGAAGAATATATTTTTTCTCATCGTTCCGATGTTTATTGTAGAAATTGGTATTTGGTATCAGGTATTAAGTAGTACAAAGTAAATAGTAAAGCGTAAAGAGACTGCTTAAAGACAAAACAGACCCCTGAAAAACAAATGATTAACCCTTAAACCATTCTTCTTTTGACTTAGTACTTCATACCTTTTACCCTATCAATCCTTTTTCAACTCTGGCATTACCAGCTTCCAGTTGTCTTGCGAAGACAGCTTTTCTTTCAGTCTGGCATAGAGCTGCGGATCGTTCTGCTTGTATTTCGAAGCTACCCTTTCGGCCAAAATCAACGGGGCACCCGCCCTGTCGGCGAAACGGACCAGCGTGTTCCAACGACGGCCTTCGAAGGCGAATTCCATCGCCCGCTCTTCCAAAAGGGCCAGTTCCACCAACGCTTTCTCGTCAGAGGCCAAAGCGGGGTTCTGGTCTTTCAAATCCACCATCCTGACCGGCTTTAGGCCTACCCGTCCGCGGATTCCCACCGACTCTTTTACGCCAACCGTCTTTTCGTTGATTACCTTAAGGGCATCCTCGCTTTGGCCGGATTGGTTAAGCGCCTCGGCAAGAAGCAAGTGCAAGTCGGCGGCGCGGTAGATCGTGTGCACGGCGTCGTTTTGGTTGACACTTTTTCCCACTTGGTATTTATAAACGATTGTATCCTTATCCATTACGGCATAGGAAGCCAATTGGCCCCTGTACAAGTCGCCTTCCAATATTCCCGAACCGTCTTTCAGCTCTTGGGCTTCCCATTTGGCCACGGCCACCCGCGAGGGCTTCAAAACATAACGGTGGATTTTGTCATTGGAGAAAAGATTCATCAAACGGTTGGTCTGGCGCTGATCCTTGGCAAAAGGGATTACAGACAGGTGCTCGAAACCACTCACCCCGTCCTTAATCTTAAACCAAGAGCGTTTCCATGCGGATGTTCCCGAGACAGGAGCGCACTTCAGAACGTCTTCGTCCGCATCATTGCCATCGTTTAAGATGCAGTCTTTCAACACATCAACCGAGGCGTTAAAATTACCCGTTAGAAGGTATAGCTCTCCCAGCAACGCTTTCCTGTTGATATAAACCTTTTTCCAAACGGGGTTTTCGTCCAGCGCTGTCCAGTCGAGCCTCGATTTCTCATTAGCCCATTCCAACTCCTTTACCAGCCAGTTGAGCATAGTGGAGAAATCGTAAACGCGGGGTTCGTAGCCGGGAAAATGGCCGTCGAGGCTCTCTTTTACCATCGGCACTTCCTTGAAAGTCTGCGCCAGCTGTAGGTAAACCCATGCCCGGATCGTGCGAATCTCGGCCTCGTAGGCTTCAATCTTCAGCTCGGTCATCTTCGGATCGACAGCGGATTTTTCCAGATTGGCCAAGATGTCGTTGCAATCCAGAATCACGTCGTAAAACGGGTCCGGACTGGCGTAAGGGTTGTTGGCCGATATTTCGTGCTTGTCAATTTCCAGAAGATCCGCGTCGTAGTTCTGGGTAGTTACCAGAAGGTCGGCGCGCAGATCGCCCATCACTATCAACGACTCGACCAAAGGCTGAAGGCCAGCGTATGCGCCGACAGTAGCGCGGCGCACTTTGTCGAGAGAATTATAGTGTTCGTCCTTTTCCTGGATGAGATCCTGCTCGGGATTGAAGAAATCTGAGCAGGAAAACATCGATACGCAGAGCAGTGCCGTAAAAAGGCCCCGTAATCCGCTATTAAGGTTGTTACTGGTTTTCATCATCCAAAATTTAGATTCCCAACTTAACTCCCATCATCAGCGTAGCCACCTGCGGCACCTTCCCGTAGTCCACGCCTTGGAGCATCACGTTGCCGTTGTACGACACGTCGGGGTTGGTTCCCAGATACTTGGAAAGCGTAAGCAGGGTGTTGCCGGACACGTAAGCGCTGAGCGATCTGACGATTTTGCTGTCGATATCGAAATCGTAGGCCACCGTCACGTTTTTGAGGCGGATGAAGGATCCGTCCTCGATCCAGCGATCGGAGAAACGGGCGTTGCCCATCGGGTCGCCAAAACGGGCTCGTGGCATATCTGTCCGCTGGCCGTCCACTCTCCAACGGCGCTCTACGGAGGCGCTTTGGTTTTTGTAGTCGGTCATAGATTCCATACCGCGGCGTGTGTAGTTGTAGATGTCGTTGCCCGAAACGAAGTCCCAAAGCATGCTGGCGCTGAACCTCTTGTAGCGGAGGCTGGCCGATATGGAGCCGAAGAAATCCGGCTGTGCACTTCCGATGGCGGTACGGTCGTCTTCGTTTATCACTTTGTCTCCGTTGGTATCCTGAAAACGGATATCGCCGGCACGGAATGGATTTCCGTAACGGTCGGTAAGTCCCAATGCTTCGGCCTCCTGTGCGGAAGCTATCACTCCCATAGACTTATAGCCGAAGAAAGTATTGATAGGTTGGCCTACTTGGGTTATCACTTGTCCGCCGTGAATATCCGTGATGATATGTTGGCCGTAACGGCTGTTGTTCAAGGCGTTGTCACCAAGCGCCGTTACCTCGTTGGTATTCTTGGCGAATGTTCCGCCCAAAGTCAAGATCAGGTCCTTGGTCCGGATAACGTCTACATTAAGACCGAGTTCCACTCCGGTGTTTTCCACCGAACCGGCGTTGCTGAACAGCGGATTGCTACCATAAATGGAAGAAAGTGGCATAACTGTAAGCAAGTCGTCGGTAACGGACTTGTATACATCGACGCTGGCACGTACCCTTGCGCCGAGCATATCCACATCGAGGCCAACGTTGGTCTGCGTAGTGGTTTCCCACTTAAGGTCGGTACTCGGAATACCGTTACGCTTCGCGCCCGACACGCCCATAAACGGCACGGCCACGTAGTAGAAACGGGACGAGTAGTATCCGATATCGTCGTTGCCCGTAAGGCCGTAGCTGGCGCGGAGCTTCAGGTCATCCATAAAGCTGACATTGGCCATAAACGGCTCGGAAGTGATTCTCCAAGCTCCGGAAACGGACGGGAAAGTGGCGTAACGCTCGTTAACGCCGAATTTGGAATTTCCGTCCACCGATACGTTTACGCTCAGGTAATAACGGTCGAGGTAAGCGTATTCGGAAGAACCGAAGAAGCTGATCATATTCCAGCGGCCGTTGTTCGGCTCAAGATCTCGGAAGGTTTTGTCGCCGCGACCGATCACGGTAAAACGGTCCGAAGGAGAGTTGATATCGGTAGCGAGTTCCTCTTCAAGGTCGCTCATCTTCAGTCTGGACCCCACACGGACATTAATCTTATGCTTGAACCCGAAGGTTTTCTGATAATTCAAAGAAGCCTCCGAAAGCATAGACAGGAACTGGCGCTGACCGCTACCCATCAGGTTGCGGGCATAGCCGTCGAGTTGCGAAACCACGCCCGTTTCCGGTACGAAGGAGTTCTCCTTAAGGTTAAACAAGTCAACGGTGGCATTGAACCTGAAATCAAGACCTTTGGCGATATTCTGAACGGCGTCGGCGCCGGCGCGCATACGGAAATCGTTGTGACTCCCGATTCCGTTATCGATAATCGAACGCGGATTACTTACGCCAAAGGCGCCCACCTCATCATAAAACGGCAAAGCGTAGCCTTTTTCGCTTCGGCGATAAACACCCATCATCGGCGACTTGTGCAATGAGGCCAGTCCCGGGTTGATAGTCTCGTTATACCCCTCGCCCCTAAGATTGGAGCTAATACGCGAAAGCGACACTCTTGGCCTAACGGTTAGGCTTTTGAGTAATTTGATCCGGGCGCCGATAGAGAAGTCAAACACTTCGAAATCAGTCTCCTGAACCACGTCCTGATTTTTGGTATATCCTACCGAAAGATTATAGGAAGCGATATCGTCACCGCCTTGGATGTCCAAACCGTATTGGCTGGTCAGCGATGTTTTCCATACTTCATCTTGCCAGTCGGTATCACGGTCATAGCGATGGAATTCCTCGCCTTCGGCCTGATTTACCATAAAAGGATGCTCGTCGGCGATATCCTCATAACTCATATCGGCTCCGTACATCTGTTCCAAAGCCAGATTACGGAACTCGGAAGCGTTAAGCAAACGGTGTTTTTCCGGAGCGAAGCGTGTGCCTATACTGGCCGAAAAGTCTACCCGTGTTCTCTTAACGTCACTGTCCTTGGTATAGATCAGGATAACTCCGTTGGCTGCCAAACTTCCGTAAAGGGCCGTGGCACCGTCTTTCATAACAGTCACCTGAGCGATATCCCTGATATTGATATTGGCCAAAGGATTGAAAACGTACCCGTCCACGGCGCTAACCGAGCCTAGATTGGTTTCGTATATCACGCCATCAACCACGATCAAAGGCTGAACATTACCGGACATGGAGCCGGCGCCGCGCAAAGTCATGGTTCCGCCAGAAGCGGAAGTTCCTGAGCGTGATTCCACCATAAGGCCAGGCACCATTCCCTGCAAGGCCTTGTCCAAAGTCAGATAGCCTTTGCGGTCAAGATCCGAAGCCGTAAGGGTGACTCCCGCGCCGCTAAAATCGCGAAGCGGAGCATAGCCGGAAGGCGTCCGGACAATATCGTCGGCGGAAAGGCCGGCGACGGGCTCCAGGCGTATAGACACAACCGAACGGCCGTTGAGATAAACCCTTTTGGTCTTGAAACCGGCGTAGGCGAATTCCAAGGCCACTTCCTGAGTCGATGACAGGGGCAACTCGTAGCGACCTTCGGCGTCGGTAAACGTAGACACGCCGTCACTGCCTATCAAGTTGACCACTACACCTTCCAAAGGCGCTACGCCCCGGAAGTTCGCCACCGTGCCGGACACTTTGTCCTGGGCTATCACATGCCCGGAACACAGCAAAGCCACGATGACCCATATATTTGTCAAAATTTGTTTCATACTGTAAAAATTTTCCGGCCTCCGGTTATTCCCTTATCGGTACCATAAACAGGTTCCCGATTCCCAATTTGTATTTTCCAGCGGTATTGGCGTCCGTTACCTCAAACTTCAGGATCCGCCCACCGAATTGGTCGAAGCTTCTGCCTTTAAACCAGTTTCCGAATTCGCTGGTCGGCTTGAAACTGCTAGTCAAGATCTTGCCGTCCAGAGTAAGTTTGCTAACAGACGGATCGTCGGTAAAGCCTTGGATCCGCAACGCGTACTTGCCAGCCATCAGGCCACCTATTCCGTAATCGCAACTGAAGGGTTTGTCCGAAGTAAGCACTCCGTAGTTTACTCCGTTGCCGCTTACCACAAGCTCGAAATCCACTTCGGCGCCGTTGTCATATACCCTGAAATTGGAACGGATAGAGCCGTCGGCGACAATTATTTTTCCCATCTTATCGGACATCAGCACGTCAACGTGATCCATTTCGTAGAGAAATCCGTTACTGCGCTTTTTCGGATTATTGTCCAGCCAGTTTTGGGTTACCACTATCTTGCGTCCGTTGGTGGTGCGCAGGGTATCTCCTACGGCCAAGTCCGCTTCCGGGGCCTCGACCAAAGTCGCTTCCAGAAGCGCTTCGCGGAAACGCTTGTTCCATTCTTTGTCCTTCAGCATTCCGTCCGGCGCGTTGGACGCGTCGCCATAATAGCGCTCCACCAACTTGTCGAGTGTGGCTAAAAAGGCATCTTCGTCATAGGCTACGCAGGAGAATTTACGGTCCTCGTCCTTGATGTCGCCCACTTCCGTACGATACAAGAAGTCAGTGACCCAAGCGGAATCGTAAACCGTTTCACCATATTTATTAGTCCCTACCGGAAAGCTGTTTTCCTTATCGAAAACCAAGGTGTCCTTGAGCAAATACTCCCTGAATTCCTCAAAATCACCCGGCAATTCGGACACCGCCTGAAAAATACTTTTCGGCGGTTCCAACACATGGTCGATCTTGTAAACCACGCCGTTTGAGCAAAGGATGGGATCACCTTGGGTATTGGTCGACAGATCGATACGGATAGCGCCACCGCTTTTTTCGGCCCAGATGTTTTTTCCTTTATAAAGGGACTTCACATACAGGTCTTTTCCGTCCTCGATTTGGAAATCGTAGAGCAAAGTGTTCCCGATATGGTAGGAAAGCACGCTCTTCATGGAATCTTCGGAAATGGAAAGCCCTTCCAAAGCGCCCTTGGGCGGAACGAAAAACGTAACCGGACGTTTGCCCGAAACGCTGTCCATATATCCGTGGCGCTTCAATAAGTCGGCGATGCCGGCGGTCTCGGCGTCGGAAGCCAAAAACTCGCCCACGGTCATTTTCCGCACAAGACCGTCGCCGTTGTCGTCTATATAATCATCCCGCTCGTCGCAAGCCCAAAACGCCAGAGCCAGCGCGGCAAAGAGAATCGTATTTCTTATGAAAGAATTTCTCATGGGAATTTATTTTACTGGAGTAAAACTAATGCGGTCGAAGGCGAACTGCCCACCGCCCACAAGGCTCTCGAAGCGGATCACGTGCGTCTTGTTTTCCGTGAATTCGAACACGCCGATATCCACGTTGTCTTCGCCCTGCTTGACAATCCTGTCCGAAAGTTTTCCGTCAACATAAACCCTTACGGTAGACTTGGCGCCCGGGCCTCCGTTCCACTCTTGCCAGAAGCTGCAGTTCAGCCTGTATTTGCCCTTGATAATGGCGGGAGTGTCGAATTCGAACCATCCGTTTTCCACGTAAGACACGATATTGTCTCTCTCGTACAGCGCGGACGATGTCATGTAGCGGTACTCGAACGACACATGGCCTTGGCCTCTCCATGATTTGATCTGATCGACATGAACAAAATCGCGACGTTTGTGGCGCAGGTAGTCCAGCTCCGGCACGTCGCAAGGGTCGTAGATAAAAGCCGACGGCTCAGGCGATTCCTCGTACATCACTTTGTCGAGGATATGGAATACGCCGTTCGATCCCTGAAAGTCCATATTGAAAAGGTCAACCTTGTTCGATTTTTCCGTTAGAAGCCCTCCGAAATCGTCAAATACGGGGTTGATCAAATAGCTTCCGTCACGCACCATCATGCGTACCATCTCTTTGCCCAACGTAGGGAAAACGTAGTCGCGGAAACGAGTGGAGTAGAGCTTTACGCCCAATACGTGATAGCGCACAAAGCGGTTTAGCGCATTGGTTGGCGAAGTGAAATCAGAACCCGCGCCCAGCTTTTCCACCAAAGCGTCGAGGTTATTGATTCCCTCTTTCTTGTAAATATCGTCCGTTTCTATCAGCACCGTATAGCGCAACAGGTCACCGTTTTCGGCCGTAAGTTTGTCCAGTTCTTCAGCCAAACCGGTCTTTTCCACAGCGCCGGCGAAGATTCCGAAACGGGCGTCTTTACTGATAACGGAAGACAGTCCTTCCTTCAGAGGCTCAAGGACTTTGTCTACGGTATGGAACATCCCGTTGGAGCATTCCACATCCCTTTCGGTGATTTTCGCCTGATGGTTGATCAGCATATTGTTCAGGCCGCCTTCGCGAAAGTTTACCGTAAGGTAATCGCCGTTCATGGTGGTGTCGGGCATCGGGCCTTGGCGCATACCGAAGCTCGTAAGGCGAGACATTACCACATGGTTGCGTACCAAGCGGTTGACGTAGTCTTTCTCAAGGGCGCCCATACCCCCTTTTTCCGCCAGAAACGCTTCAACAGACTCATTGTCGCAGGCGAAGAAAGTGTAGTCTCCCCTGGCGTTGAGCAATCCGTAATAGTCAGAGGCCTTAACGATTTCGAGCCAACGGTCATAACTTCCGTCCGGATCCTCTTCCATGTATTGGATGCCGGTCTGGTATTTCGGTTCCTTAAACGTATCGTTCCCGATATCGTCGCAAGAGGCGAGCAGGGCCACGGCCACCACCAACGCTCCGGCGTATTTCGATATAATGTGTTTAAAATCCTTCATGCCTTAGTCGTAGTAAGGGTTTTGAACCAATTCCGGGTTACTGCGCAATTCGTCGATGTGAATAGGCAGATAGTAGCTGTCGGGGTCGGACAACAGGCTGGTCCATTTTGGAATATCGCCCGGCTCCACCCCGGCCAAAAGGGCCCGCAGGATGATGTTTTTGCGCTCGAAATTATTGCGCTTGGAGTAGCGCAGAAGATCGAACCAGCGTTTGCCCTCAAAAGCGAACTCGCGGGCGCGTTCCTCAAGGATCATGTCCTCGGCGTTGGCCCTGTTGTCAGGCAATACCTGATCGGCGAGGCCTGCGCGCTCACGTACGAGGTTAAGCTCTTTCTGGGCACCGAAGTAGTCGCCTTTCTGAACTAGCGCTTCGGCTTTCATCAGCAAAACATCGGCGTAACGGTAGAGTATCCAGTTGGCGTCGAGCTGAATCCGTTTTGCGCTAAGGTAAAACTTCGACACGCGTCCGGCGATATACGAAGCGTCTTCGCCACGCACGTCCTCTTCCTCAAACTTGCCGATCATTGTCGGACTAGCCAGAAACTCGGGCTGGTCTTTGGTCAACGGGCCTAGGAACGTCCACATCGGGGTCTTACCTTTACCAGCTTCCGGTAAATGTTGGTTCAGGCTGGCATCGAACTGTATTTCATAAATACCTTCGTTAGTGTTTCCTCTAGAGAAGATATTGTCCCAAGCGTCTTTCTCCATCAGGCGGTAAGCGGCGCGGTTGATGATCTTGTCGCACATCAGCACGCACTCGTCGTATTGGCTGTTCCAGAGATAAACATCGGCCAACAGCGCCTGTATCGCCGCCTTGGTGGCCAGGCCTTTGCCGTCTTCCAACTCTTCGAAGCCTTTTACGGCGTAGCGTTCAGCCCATTCGAGGTCTTCGATAATCCGGGCCAATACGTCGGCTTCGGGACTGCCGGGCAGGTGAATGTCCACGTCGTCCGAATCGGTGGGTTCCAGGTGCAGGGGAATTTCCTTGAATGTCCGGAGCAGATAGAAATAGCAGGCCGAACGAAGGAAATAAGCCTCTGACATATAGCCGTTAAGTTCTTTGCGCGAAAGCGAAAGATCCGACTTACGCACTTCCGGAGCGTATTTGATAACGGTGTTGGCAAGGTTGATCACCTGATAGATGCCTCCCCATTTGGCCACCGAATTACCGCGAAGAATCTCCAAGCGAAGCACGCGCTCGAAGTCCTGGTTTTCGGCGGGGCCGTCTATCAACGATCCGCTACGCAATTCTCCCCAAAGAAAGAGGGTCTTTGTCTGTTCCCTCAGCTTTGAGTACACGGCGGTAAGTCCCGAGCGCACGTCTTCCTTGGATTTCCAATAGTCTTCCAAGATGATGTCGTTCTGGGGCTCCACCTTCAGCCAAGACTCGCAGGCGGTAGACAAACCGAGCGTAGCCAAGGCGTATAAAAATATGATTCCTTTTCTCATCGTTTAGAAGATTACGGTTAGACCCAGCGTGTATGTCCGGCTTGGCGGTGTGGTGGAATTATCGACACCGAAGAAGAAAGGATCCGCACCCAATGGCACTTCGGGGTCCTGTCCCGTATAGTCCGTAAAAGTGTACAGGTTGTAGGCCGTGAAGAAAACGGACAAATCCTTGAAATTGAGTCGCTTGATCAGTTCCCTGTCGAAACGATAATTGATCGAGAGGTTTTTCCAACGCAAGTAAGAACCCTCTTCCACAAAGCGGTCCGAGCCCAACCAGTTAAAGCCTTTGTCGTAAATGGCGCGCGGCATATCTGTCTCATCGCCACTGAACCTCCAACGACGCATGGTAGCCGCTCCTTGGTTGTTGCGGTTAAACATATTCTCAGCGTTCATCCGGGCCCGGTTTACGATATCCTGCCCCACTCTGTAGTGGAATCTGGAACTGACGCTAAGGCCTTTGTAAGAAACCCTGAAGCCGAAACCGCCCGTGTAATCCGGATTGCTGGAACCGAGATATACCACGTCGCTCTCGTCGATTACGCCGTCGTGATTTATGTCGTCATAAATGGCGTCGCCGGCGGTGAAGGCATAATTACTTCCGCCCATCAACATCCGGAGCGGTTTGTCTGTGTTCGGGTCGATAATTACGTTTCCGTCTTTGTCATAGGCTTTTACGGCATCGAGGTCTTTGAAAACACCTTTGAACCGGTAACCGTAGAAACCTCCCAACGGATCACCTTTGGTAACGCGTACGGCGTAGTTGCCGTTTTTGAGCATATCGCCACTTTCGGGAGTAAACGTTTCCGGAACCTCTACCACCGAGTTGACATTGTGAGCGATATTGAAATCAAGGTCGATACGCCACTTATCGTCGCGGTATGGAGTTCCCCTAAGAGCGAGCTCTATTCCTTGGTTACGCATTCCGCCCTGATTCTGGACGATCTTGTCGACACCCGAAGATGACGGCGTTCCCAAATCCCAAAGCAGTCCGGTTGTCTCTTTCCGGTAAACATCCATCTCCACATGCAGACGATTGTCCAAAGCGTGGAAATCGACACCAGCATTGTACTGATAGGTACGCTCCCAGCTCAGGTTCTTGAGTTTCGCGTTTGCAGGAGCGATACCTCCGTAGCCCAAATATGGCGTAGTGGTTTTGTAAATGCTGTAATGTCCGAAACCTCTGGGAGGATTGCCGTTCACACCGAAACCGCCACGGAATTTAAGCTCGTTGAGCCATGAGACTTCCGAAAGGAAATCCTCTTCAGAGATCCTCCAACCGGCACTGGCGAAAGGAAACATGCCCCAACGGGTACCGTCGCCGAACTGCGAGCTGGCATCGGTACGCACACCACCGCCGAAGATGTAGCGGTCTTTGTATTTGTAATGCGTCCGCACAAGTCCGCCCATGGCCCTGCCTATGCTGGTAGACGAACCCATACCGCTGATTACGCCGGCAACACCGGGATCGTTAAACTCGCCCGATGGCAAAGCGCCTCCTTGGGCAGAATACGTTGAGCCGTCGCTATTGGTGGTTTCCCACTGTCCCATTACCATAAGGTCATGATCCACTCCCAAATTCGGAGTGTAGATCAGTTTGGTCATGGTACGTACGCTAAAGTTTTCCGAAGATCCTTCAGCCGAGAAGTTGGTGCCACTCTCACTCCACGATGAGGTCGACGCTTCGGCCGGAAGAAATTTATCAGTTCGGCCGTTAACCAAATCATAAGAGATCGAACTTTGGAGCAAGAGGTAATCCGTCATTTGGTAATTAAGCTTGAAAACGGAACGCAGTCTGTTTTCCAAATACTTATGACGACCCTTGTCGATTACCGCAACAGGATTATAGATACCGTTTTCGTTTGTCTTCCGTGTCTCCTGATAAACATTTGGACGATCATCGAGGAAATAACGGCCGGTAAGATTACCCAAAGTGTCGCGCTCATAGATACTCATATTCGGCATCACGCGGTAGGCGATCGCACGTTCGTCGCCGTAAAATGTCCGGTCGTTATCCGAACGGGTATAGGCGAAGTCGGTGGAAATGCGCAGGCGGTTCGACACGTCGTAGTCAAGGTTGGCCCGGAACGAGATCCGGTCGAGGCCAGTGCCTACGGTGGTTCCCTGTTGGTTGAAATAATCGGCAGCTACGCGATATTTGGCTTTTTCGCCACCACCGGCCAATGAGAGATTGTGGGTTTGGTTAGCTCCCAACTGCGTTATAGCGTCCAGCCAATCAGTGTCTTGGCTATAGTTATGATAAAGCTCCCAATCTTTGTCAAAGTTCAGCTCACGGAATTCTCCCTTTTGGCCCGCCACAAAACGGGCGTCTTTCTGCAAGATAGCGTAGTCGGCTCCACTCAGCATAGGAATGGCGTCGGGTTGCTGTTCCACACTACCTTTGAAATTATAGCGAAGTTGGGGTTTCATCTTGCGTCCACGGCGGGTTTTGATCTGGATTACGCCGTTTGCCGCCCTTGATCCCCAAATGGCCGCGGAAGCCGCGTCTTTCAAGATTTCGATCGACTCGATATCTTCCGGAGAAATGGAAAGCAAGGCTCCGAAATCGCGTTGGTCCGCTGCGTTGAAATCGAACGAGTTGTCGATATCCACGTCGTAAGGCATTCCGTCGAGCACGATAAGCGGTTCGCGGTCGCCGGTAATGGTAGCGGTACCGCGAATACGGATCTGCATACCCGCACCCGGATCGCCGCCGAGCGCCGTGATGTCCACTCCACTGATATTACCCTGGAGCATTTGGTCTACGGAAGCCACGCCCATAGCGTCGAGGTCGTCGAGCTTTACTTGGGAGATGGCCGACACCTTATCGCGGATAGCGATAATTCCGTCGGAGGTATATCGTTCTTCCTGAACCACAACGGTTTGAAGTTGCGAGTCATCTTCCAAAGTAATGTTGATTTTCGACCTGCCATTCACATCTATAAGTTGGGTTTTGAACCCCACATAGGTGATCCTGATTTTAGCGTTGTCGGAGCTAAGCTTGAGCATGTAGAAGCCGTTAAGGTCGGTGGGAACGCCCTGAAGAAAGCGATTTTCGCTATCCACCTCAATGACGTTCGCACCTGGCAAAGCCTCGCCCGAAAGCTTGTCCTTCACATATCCCTGAACCAGCGTTCCCTTTTGCCCCAAAGCGGGTAGGGATAGCAAGGCCCAGAGTATCGTATATATTCCTAAATGTTTTTTCATGCCAAAAAATTATTCCCTCAGCAAAATGTTGTCTATGAGTTGGACCGTGCCGTTGAGCGCCGGGAAGTTGCCGTAGCGTTCGTCGTCGATCGCCTTGACCGTACGTCCTTTTCCATCGACAAAACTCAGCTCTGCCGGAGTGTTGCGGACGGTAAGCGGCGTATATTTCCCCGTACCGATCTTGTGCGTGGTTAACAGGTCGCCCTGTACGGTTCCGTCGGCGAAGACGGCGTCTTGGCGCAGGAAGTGGTAATCCAAAAACTCACGCAAGGCCTTTCTGTCCCCTGTCGGGATTATGTCCTTGTTGTCGACAATCGCCTGATTTGAAGGAGCGAGAATCGTGAACGGGCCTTCGCCCCTAAGATTGGTGAGTTCCATGCGTTCATCGACATAACCGGCCGATTTGAGCAACTTCAGGAATTCCGAAAACTCGGTTCTGAAATTGTCACTCAGATACTCTCCCGGCGTCTTGTCCGCAGGCTCAAGCACCCTGTCGATACCGTAGAAAGTGCCGTTTACGCCTTTGTCTTCCTTAAAGAGGATTTTGACTGGCTTCGAGGCATTTTTCTGATAGTTACCGCCACCCAATACGCCGGCTTTGCTGATGGATAGGTATTGCCCGCCACTCATATTCTCGGCGAAACGCTTATCGGGCAAATCGGTGATATCCTCTTCCAACACAACATGTTGCATTACCAATGAAGACAAAAACCTTGGCTCCACACCGTCGGTGTTGGTAGGCGTCGTAAACTTGTTGGTGGTCTCGTCGTATTCATAACCCGAAGCTACCATCGCTTGGTTGCTAGGCATAAATACAGTCACCTTCATATCCGGACTGGCGATGATTCTTCCGTCAAGGCCCATATCGTTGACAATCTTGAGCATATAGGAATAATCCGGGTCGGTAGCCAGCCTGCCCAAGGCGGATTTGTAGAGCGCGGGAGCCAAAACCTTGTTAAGTCCGTAGATCACGGCCGAGTTAGTAAAGTCAGTCTTTACGACGTTGGAAGGCTCGATGCTCGCTTTCTGGCCGAGGCCCGAAGAAAAGTAAGACCACTCCGTAGGGCGCAACCAACGGGTACCTTCCCCGTTCATGGTCAGCTTGTAGTGGTTTTTGAGCAACGGAACCAGCGCGTCGTCGGGAATCTCCTCAATGGAGCCGTAATAGCCCGGCGTTACGAACGTCTCGGTCAAGTAATTGAGAAGCGCTTCGTTGTTCGGCGGAAAGAAATCGTTCACATGGCCCAATACGTGATACACATTGCCTTCGCCCGTAACGTCTTCGCAGAAATAGCGGAAATGATTGCCGTAATACGACTTGATGAAAAGGCTGTCCTTTACTTCGCCTTTCTGCTCGTTGGTACCTTTAGCGGTGTAATTGTACTTCACGAAACGAGTCATCAACTCGCGAAACAGTCCGAATTCGTCGGCATTTTCCTTTAAGAACAGATCGGGATTGCCCAATGTGGGAATCACCCTGTCGATTACGTGAAAAAAGCCGTTGATCGTCGCCTGGTTCGGACGGATGGCTACGGCGCCCTGCACGTTAAACCCCGTGTACTCGCTAGTCGGGTAAAGCAACTTGTAGTCCTCATCCGGATTCAGCAAGCCCAGCTTTTGGTGCGAATAGTGGATCGGCAGATAATTGGCCTTACGCCACAGCTTCCGGGTTTTTCCCGTTGTGGGGTCCGTGTCAACTATCGGCGGGGCATTGTAGATCGTAGGAATCTTGAAGTCCCACAGCCTGATGTCCCAGTTAGGCTGGTCCGGTCCCGGACGGAACCCGCCATTCGGACCGAGAATCAACAGATAGTCCCAAGACATGGAATTACGGACGATATGCCCGCGGACCAACATCTTGACGGCCTCTTCCGGAATCTCGCTGATGTCCGAAGCGTTGTACTTGTCTTTGATAAACTTCAGCACGGCCTCGTCGGTAGGCGGAAACACCGTGTAGGCGCTACTCTCCAAATCCTCCCGTATATCCAGGATATCGATCCCTTTGACGAATTGCTGAAGATCCGGTTGCTGTTCCATTCCCGCCACTAGGCGAGCGGACAGGTTGTCGGGAATTTCATGATGGTCGATATCATCGTTACAGCCATAAAGCAAGAGTAACAACAATACCAGCCCATACCGAATAGAGTAAAAATTTACCTTCATACTAAAACGGTTTGGTAAAATAAAAATCAAAACGGGCGGAACAGAATTTAGATTCCGGCCCGCTTGAAAAACTGTGCGGAAGATTGGGCTCAATGGTGTAACGGACATGCGCGGTACACGCCTAAAAAAGGATTACAAAAATTATAATCTGCCATGCGGAAATTAATAAACGCATATTGATCGAATCACAAACTATCACAACAACCTGTAAAACAGATTTTTATGCCCATTAATTTTAATACTGAACATTATCATAAATTAATAGACTAAAAAAGAACATTTATTTCCGGTTAAACCGAGGCACTTTCTTTTAGGATAGGAATAGCGTTTAGTGTTTTTAAAAATAACGGTGAAGATTTAGAGCTGGGCCAATTTACTCGTGGATATGCGAGGTAAGCGCTTGTTCTGCTTGCAAAGCTTTATACATAACGCAGAGCCCACATGTTAGTAGGGATAGAATGAGGGTGAATAGGCGGTATTCGAGGGAGGGGTGAAAAAGAGTATACGGTTCTGCAAGCGCTCTGATTTCGTTATGCGCTCATTGGAAATTTATAGGAAAGCCTTTCAAGCTAACGGCTACTATTCGAATAGCCAAGACAGAATAGGATGGCTGGTTTATTTAGAAAAATTAGGGTGTGACCATCCGCATGGGAGACAAGGCATGCTATGTCTCTACGTTGGACATGCGTATGCCTTGTCTTATTATGTTTGTTTTAAATATGATCTTATCTGATTTCCGGCTCTTGCCCTACTTTGGCCAAAGCGGTTTCACATTCCTTGAAATCAGAATCATGCATTAGCAAGAGTCCCAATATCTTACGGTATTCTTCCAGCTTCATTGACGATTTTTGGCGTTTTGCTTTATCCAAGCACATGCGTAGCCACTCTTCCAACATAATGCGGAATGGTTGTAAAGAACGGTTACGTTCATCGAGACAGAAGCCCCCGCGAGCCAATATTTCGGATATGTCGGACAAGGCGGGCAAGCCATTACGACGAATAAGTACGCGTACCCGCTCGTAGTCGCAAATAGAAGGTTTCTTGAGGTTGATTTGCCAAAGGTTCTGCTTATCGTAGTGCAATTCTATATCCGGGCAGGCCTTCAGGGCTTCCCGGATGCGCCTTACGGATACGTTACGGTTGTTTTTGCTCTTTTCCTTGTCGTATTCAGGCCAGAAGGTTCTATGGAATTCCTCAGTGGTTACGGGACGGTCCTGAAGGCTACGCAACAGCAAAAAGCAGAATATTTCACGAAGTTTTGGCGTCAGTTTATCGGCTACGTTACCATTGTCCCGATCCAATATCTCTAAAGGTCCAAACAGCCTGATTTTCATCGCACCGATAATCTCTTCCTGCTTTGGAGCCTCTGTTCCGCTTCCAACACGGAATTTTTTCGCATAACGACCAATACCGAAGCCCAGCGCACAGATAAGAACAACCGCAAAGCCCACCCAATAGACCGGAAAATCCTGAGGTTCGGGATTGGATATCAAAAGTTCTCGCGAAGCGTCCGGAAAGCTATACAATTCCTGTATCTCAGCATCGTCCAATACCCTTGTCCAATACCCGATATCGTATAGCTGGCCAGTGAATATATGTCCCCAATAATTATTGCCAATTACGGCCGTGGTCGCAGGTTTACTTAATATCCGGCCGGTTTTCAAAGCCTTTAACCGTTCTCCGTTTAGGAAACAGGTTATCTCGCCGTGTTCGGTGTATGTGATTACAATATGAGTAGGCAAATTTCGGGAGAAAGAGACATGCGTCCAGTTAAAGTTCTCTACATCTGGTATGGATGCGGTGAGTATTGAGCGATATTCGAAGCGTATGGTAATTACATTGTTCAGGTTTACCGCCGTCATCAATGAGCCGTCATGGACGGGAATGGCCCAAAACGAGATAGTCCCGGTATTTCCGGCCTTTATCGACTTCGTAGAAGGGTAGTAATGGTTTGTTCCGTCATAAATAAACTTACCAGGTTTATCGCCTACAGGGGGAATCACAAGCTCTCTGGCCGCCTTTTCGCCAATAAAACTGGCCCAGCTGTCAATATCGCCTCCAAGAAAGAATGACAGACCGTCACTGAGAGCGTACGACACCAAAACACTGTCGTATTCCGCTATAATTTTCCTGTCGGATATACGTCCTTCACGAATTTTATGCCTCGCCATTTTCCCTTTGAAATAACCGCGGGCGAAAAAAGCGCCCAAAAGAGCACGGGACTTTTCCGGCATAGCCAAAGATATGTCAAGCTCTGATTTTAATTCGCCGTCCAAGAACAAACTGAAGGTATCGTCAACATACCTCAGGGTAAGATATTGCCAAACGTTCTCTTTAAAAGCCACGTTAGGAAATGACAATGTATGTTCCTTTCCACCGTCCTTACAGAAAAGGTCTATACCTCGGTTAGGGTGCTTTAGAGAAAGAACAAAAATATCATTCAAAAATAGAATATCGGATTTGTAAGCGTCAAAGGGGATTTCCGGCTTCATCCAAAAGGAAACCGAAAAGCCGTCGGCGATGTCGATATCTCCGATGTCCACAAAATCATCAATGCCGTCAAGAAGGTAGCACTCGCCGATGTTCTTGTCGTTGCAGTTCGGTTTCTCCAACTTTTCGGCCCGGACCGACACAGCCCAAACCAGAATCAATATCAAAAGTAAGCCGTTCCTCATTGCGAAAAATATTAACCTTCGCCATAACCCATACCGATAGCAGGACCAAAAGCCGCAAACGGCCCGCCTGAAACCATATAGGAAATGCCTGACCAAAATGGCCAACAAAAGTAAATTAGTAATGATGCGTATCTAGACTAAGGCCACGCCTTCAGCTGCGTTTATCGTTAAAATGATTGGCCTTTCCTTCAAAAAGGAGATATGTAAATATACGATTCTAATAAACAAATATTAAATACGAACCAACAACTTCACAATTAAAACACGTCCGATAACGGAAACGACATAATCCGTTTCTGTACAGACTGAATTTTCACATCAAAAACACCAAAGCAGGCCAAAGATCCACAACGCTTTCGGGACAAACGCTTCATCCTTTTTCCAAAGGTTGGTCAAAAACTTAAAAAAACCTGCCTAAGGGTAATCTCCGGACAGTACGCCTTCGGGAGTCTTTCTTCCCTAAGCGCATACAAACTATGTCGTACAAGCCCCGGGAAGGCCGAAAAATACAGTATAAAGATGTGGCCGAAAAAGATACCTCATGTCGCATATGCTTTTGTATCACTCTGATTATCAACACCAAAACACATAATATATAGTCTTGGAAATGATCTTATCCGCATGCGGATTTTTTGCCGGATTTGATAGATATTGGCTTTCGAATCGGGACCAAACACCGCGACGCGCACCGCTAGCCGCACGTTTTTACCACGCCTTCAGCCAATGCGAAAAAACGCCACGGTAAGCGTCGCCACTGTTCCGCGACCATATTCCCGACATTGGATAATTGTTTATGCCTGTTTCCGGATAAACGATTTTTTTGGATTAGGGAACCTCCCCGACTCCAAAACCATGGAGACGAAGTTTTTTTGCGGAAATACGGCCGAGAGAAGTAAGACGACAAAACAAAATATGCCTTATGAAAAGCAGAAGAGATTTTGTGAAGAAAGTGGGCTTGGGCACTATGGCGATGTCCGTAGGCGCTTCAAGCATTTTCACCACTAAAAGCTACGCCAAAGTCATCGGCGCCAACGACCGTGTCCGTGTGGCATTGGTTGGTGTCCGAAGCAGGATGAAAGCCTTGGCCGACGCTTGTGGGAAACTGAAGAACGTAGAGGTAGCGTACAGCTGTGACGTGGATGACAATATCCTTGCGGCTCACGCCAAGTGGTGCGAGACGACCCTCGGATATATCCCGAAAGTAGAGAAAGATTTCCGCAAGCTTGTTGAGATAAAAGACATCGACGCGGTGATTATCGCCACGCCAGAGCACTGGCACGCACCTATGGCCATCTGGTCTATGGAAGCCGGAAAGCACGTTTACGTGGAGAAACCGTGTAGCCACAATGCTCGCGAAGGCGAATTGCTGGTAAAAGCTCAGCGCAAATACAAGAAGGTTTGCCAGATGGGTAACCAGCAACGTTCGGCCGCCACTTCTATCTTGGCCATCAAGGAAATCGGCGAAGGTATTATCGGTGAGCCTTTCAAAGCGAAAGCCTATTACTCTAGCTCAAGAAAGAGCATCGGAAAAGGTAACCGTGTGGCCGTACCTAGCCACTTGGACTGGGAACTTTTCCAAGGACCCGCTCCGCGCGAAGCTTACCGTGACAATATCCACCCTTACAACTGGCACTGGTTCAGAACTTGGGGTACAGGCGAAATCCATAACAACGGTACGCACGAAATCGACGTTTGTCGCTGGGCGCTGGGCGTAGACTACCCGACACAGGTTGTTTCTTTCGGTTCCAAGTCTATGTACAAGGATGACGACTGGCAGTTTGTGGACACCCAGGACGTGACTTACAAATTCGACGGCGGAAAGTACATCAGTTGGGAAGGCCATAGCCGTAACAAGCACGGATACAACCCTGGCAGGGGAGCGACGATCTGGGGATCGAAGGGCTCTATCCGCCTCGACCGTAACTTCTACGAGCTTTACGACCTGAGCGGCAAGCGCATCAAGAGAATCAACGAGAAGGAACAGTCGGGCACTACCGATACCGTAGGTGGCGGCGGACTTACCGTGCAGCATATGCGCAACTTCATCCAAACTATCCGCGGACTCGATACCCTTAATTCCGAAATCGGTAACGCGGCCATCTCAACGCACTTGTGCCACTTGGGTACAATTGCGCAACGTTTGGAGCGTCCGATTACTGTTAACCCTAAAACGGGTAAAGTGCCACGCAAAGACAAAGAGGCCAACAAACTCTGGGGACGCGAGTACGAGCCGGGTTGGGAGCCTAAAGTATCTTAAAGAAAACAGCGTTAGGAGTTACGCAAGTTTCGGCTAAAAGCCACATAACAAACGTAACGGAACCTCTAAGCCCACAATACCTTACTCACAATCCTTACAGGCTTAGCTGTTTCGGAAACAAAAGTTATTGAACTGTAGGCCAGAGATATCGCCCGCAAGGAAAGAAGACTCCGAAATTTAATAACATATTGTTGTTCGGCAACTTAATACAAAGGCCATCTCAGAAAATCCGATTCGGTTTTATTTGAGGTGGCCTTGTTTTTTCAAAAGCCTTTAAGCTAATGCACTACGACATAATTATTGGCATTTAAAAGACGATATCCCGAAACCATAAACAGCTTGCTTATAACAAGCTCCGGTGTCACTTTATTCACGTTTTGAGTTTGCTTTCAGCGGTGTTCATGAACGCTATCGCTTGAGTTTTCAGATGAAAAAGTAACCAAAAAATCTTCTAAATACGGCTACAAATTTTTCTTCCACCCAAAAGCATTGCGGTTATGGAAGAAAAATAAAGGCCTGAAATTAGTTTTTTGGAACGCATTAGAATCAATAATAGACTAACCAATTAGACGAAAAAACAAGGATAATTTTGTTCAGGTGCATAAGGTTTAAAAATTATAAACAATTAACTTTCAATCCATTACTTCACAAGTATCAAGCTACCGAATGACTTTGCACTCTACTACGAAAAGCAAAAAATAAAAAAGCCCATCCTTCCTATAAAAGGGAAAGACGGGCTATTCTTTTCAAAAAGTAAGCGCCGTCAAAATTCCGACGCTATTTGACTTAATACTGACGTCCGACCAGCTTTACGGTGGTTCCTACCCAACCGCCAATTTTATACGGCGTTCCTTCCTTGATGGAGTAAGAAAACAAATGCTCTTTCTTCGGCCAGTTGGCTTTGGCTTTTTTCATACCAGCGCTGTTGCCCGCTTTTTTGTACATGTTGTAAGCGGCGATATAGATAGCGTGGTCATGCACCCTGTTTTTGCCTTGCTTCAACTGCAAGAACGATCCCATGTACAAATCACCGACAAAGGTATAGGCTTTCTTGGCGCTTCCGAGTTTGGCAGCTTCCAGAGCCTCTTTTCTCGCTTGGGCTTTTTGCTTCTTTTTTGCGTACGCAGAAGCCATAGCCAAATGAAGGTCAGCCTTCTCGGCATCCGTTTTTGCGAACTCAAAGCCTTTCTTATAGTTTTCCAGCGCCTTGTCGTAATTTTTCGAATCCATCATCTGCGCCGCAATCTTGTTCAGCAACCCAAGGCTAGGCTTGCCTTTCAGCATGGCCTCACTGGCTTTCAAGAAAAGGCTTTTGTCAGAGCATTCCACTACAGAGAGCAAAGTCAAAACTTCCTCGCCCTCTTCCGGAGTCAGGGCGTCGGCTTTCGCCTGGTACTTGCTCTGTACGTATTCGCAAGTCAATGGCAATGCCTTGTTGAAGTACGATTTGTTCAGGTGCTTGTACTTGGCCAAAACTTTCTTGTTGGCCGCGCCGGTGATCTTACGCTCCAAACCTTCGTTTACGGCCTTGAAGCAACGTACCACCTCAATGTCAGACACAGGAGCGCCTTTGCTTTTGAAATAGTTGGTGGTTTTCATATATCCGAGCAAAACGTCGGGCTTGAGGTCGGCCCCTTTTTCGACGGCTTCCTTCAGGATAGTGTGCAGATAGTTCAGCGAAGAGAGCGAACGGTATTTTTTCAACACGGCATAAGCGTCGGAAGCGTGGTCGGCGAGCATCTCGTCGGAAGCGCCAAATTTTTGCTTGCGCACGTCATAAAGAAAAACACAGGAGTCGGCGTATGTTTTCTTTAGCATACTCCCCTCCTCTTTCAACGCCAGTTCGCGATACACTTTCGCCCCTTGCTCATACAGTTCCGGGCTCAGATCCGGCGCCTCGTTCAGCAACCAAACAAGTTGCGCCCTTGCCGAATTGGCATCGCCTCCCTTTAGAGCCGTACCCATCTTTTCATAAATTCCTTTCGCCTCGCTCTCTTTTCCGGCAGGCCACTTCCACCCGTCCTGGGCATTGGCACTATTCGCCGCCAGCATAAAAAAGGCTAGGTAAAAAAGTAAAAGTGATCTCATCATGATAAATTGAAAATAAATGGCTAAACAGTTTATTATCCGTGAATATCAACATCCTAAGCCTTACTGTCAACTATATGTACCGATGAAATCATATTCCACCTTCAATCAACGGAAATCCCAACACAAATCCGGAGCTACGGGGCGAATTTTCCCCACACGTTACAATTCGGAAGAGAGTCTTATTCTTTCTTTTTCCGTTTTCGAAAGCCTGCGGTAAAAGTTCAGCTGATATTGCAAGCCTATACGTAACATCGACTGGAAGTTTTCCTCGTTATCACCAAGCCATTCTTTTTCTTCCAAACGATAAAGTTGCGTGTAGTCCACCTGTACGCTGAAATGCCGGATCTTAAGCGCCAATCCGAAAGTGCCCGATAGGTAATTATAATTCTCCTCGTCGGAAATTCCCTTCAAAATACCGCCCGAAACGCGGACAGCCTCCCAAAAATGCGCACCAGCTTCGATATGATAATAGTAATTTTTCTTCAGCACCGTCTCGTTCAGGGTCTGGTCTTTCAGGTTCACCTTAAACGATCCCGCATCCACGAAAACGCCCAAAAGCGTCGCTTTCGAAAAGTCGCGTCCGCCGATAAACTTAGGTTGGGTATTTACCCTTCTGAAAAATCCGCCCGAAACCATAGGGCTCCAGGAGTTTCTGGAAATCGTGTCAATGGTAAGGGAAGCGGTCTTAAACAAGTGCGTAAACGCTCCGGCACCAAGGGTGAAAACATATTTGTGGGGCGTCCGCTTGAGTTCTTTCTTTTTGTTATGCCTGTAATAGCTCCGCTGTATTCTGTTCCGAAGATTTTCGGCCCTGTCCTTTCCGGCGATAAGGCTTTCGGCTCCTTCCACATACTCATAAGCCTTCACGAATTCCTTTTGCGAAAGCGCCACTTCCGCGGAACTGATATGCCTATCGTAGTCCGTCTGCTTTCTGTTGGTGTCCGTAGTGTTCCGAAGCCTCGCTATTCTATTGGAAAGCACCCTGAAACGGTCGCTGTCGGCTTGCCAATATTTTTCTAGCTCCGCAAAATAGCGTTCGGCGTTAACCAGATCATCAACTTCAAGCGACTTTTCCAAGCTCTTGGCCAGACGATCGAAATACGCCCGTTCGATCCGCTTGCGCAATGACGAGGCCCTGTTGCCCGGCTGATGCTCCAACGATTCGTTCACATACTCCGACGCTTCGGCGTATTTGCCACTTCTGAGCGCTCCCTCGGCTTTTACCAACAATTCTTCGGCGTAAGCTCTCTTGGCCTTTTCCAAACCTTCGGTCGCCTGTTCCGAATGCGGGCGTTCGTAAAGGATCGTTTGGTAAAGCGACACGGCTTTGCCGTATTCCCGCTTCGCCATAGCCTCGTTCGCCTCGGCGAAACTCGATGTAAGATCTTTCGGGAAAAAATCGGTTTGGAATTGTTGCTTCTCCGCTTTTATCCGAAGAACGTTAGCCGGTACATCGGCGGGAAATTTTTCGCCAGCCACGGCCACCACTTCCTCGTATGTGTTCAACTTTACGAAGCCTTCGTCCATTGCCGCCAAAATGTCGGCCACTTTCGCACGAATGCCACGGCGTTCGTCCTTGCCTTGTTGCTCTTCGTAAGAATCCCACAACACCTTCAACCGGGCCAATTGCCCGTCAAAATCCTTGAGCGACATTCTGGCTTTATGGATATACACCGTAGCCAAATCTCTTTTTGAAATATATACAAAAGCGTGGTTGAGCTTCTTGCGTTTTTCGGTATAAAAGAAGGTCCGCATTCCCGTCACTTGCAAGTTGGAGCTAACGGAGGTCTTGCCGGTGAAAACGGACGAAATCAGCTCTTCCCGTTCCATCACCGTATTCTCCTGCACCACGCTTATGTCCGACATTATTTTGAGCGCCAAATCCTCTACACAATCCCGAAGCATGCGTTTCTTATCCTCTTCCAGCTTTCGCTTGGTGTACTTTGCGGTCTTGTACGATTTGAAATAATATTTGTCCAGGTACTCCCCATCACGCCAAGTAGCATCCGTCCATTTATTGTCTTGCGCCATTAACATCGCGCCCGGACAAAAAAATGCAAGTATCAATACTGTAAAGAATATTCTCATATACGCTCGTCTTTACTATGCCGAAAATCGACTCGTCTAGTATTCCGCATTCAAACTATTCATAAAAATAGCAAAAATACAGCATTACATTATTACATGTAATATTGAAGTTGCCCACGAAGCGTAACCGCTTTTGTCATTTAGCCTTTCCAATGTTGACAAACCGGTACCCTCACTCCCGCCACTCTGACAATGGATCCGACACATTGGTTGCCTTCCTCCCAAAAAAACGTCCATCAAGCGAAATTAAAACGTCCGGATGAAGAAGCGACCCTAATCCGCCCATCCGGCACTACAAAAAAACACAATTTTCTTAAAACCACCCAAACCACTAATAATCAATTAATTGAACGTTTATCTAGCGCCGTTTGGACGTCAAGAATACGCATAAACTTTAAGTAGACGATTCGAAAAACCATATCCTATACTTTTGGACCATAACATTTTCAGCAACACCTATGAAAAGAGGAAACATCATTTTTCTGCTTATCATGACCCTGGCGACACTTCCGCGCCAAAAGGCCCAAGCCCAAAAAATGGACCTAAAAGGATGTCTTGAATATGCGCTAAAAAATAGTCGCTCATTAAAAAAGGCCAAGCTTGATTTTGACAAAAACGAAGGCAAGCTTAAAGAGGTATTGGCCAGCGGCCTTCCCCAAATAAATATCGAAGGCGACTATAAGCAACACCTCAAGTTGCCCACTACCATCTTGCCCGGGGCTCTTACCGGAAATCCGGACGCCGATGACATTTCGGTTCAGATGGGTAAAGAATATAATGCCACGGCCACGGCCAAAGCCACACAACTTTTGTACAGCCAGTCGTTCCTTTATGCCGTAAAAGCCGCCAAAGAAAGTCGTGAGCTCTACGCCCTGATGCTCGACCGGGCTGAGGAAGACATCATTTTCGACATCTCCACACAGTTCCTGAAAATCGGACAGCTTACGGAGCAAAAAGAGTTTGTTGACCAAAGCCTCAAGACGCTAAACGAATCGCGCAGATCGACGGCGCTCCGCTACGAGCAAGGCTTCGCCAAATCCACTGACGTAAAGCGTATAGACGTAAACTTGGGACGGACCGTAGCCAAAGGCAAAGACCTTGAACGAGAGATCAGCCGGATGCACAACTTGGTGAAGTTTATGATCGGTATGCCTATCGACGCCGATCTCACGCTTGATTTTTCGGCTACCAAAGACGCCCCTTTGCTCGTCTCCGACGCCCAGTTACCGGCCTTTTCGGGATTCACCAATATCAAAACACTGCGCACGCAGGAGAATCTGTACGGCATCAAGATAAAGGAAATCAACAGCGGCTATATGCCTACACTTTCGGCCTACGCTAGCGCCGGATGGCAAGCCCAACGCGACGAATTCAACTTCACTTCCGGTTCGGAACCTTGGTTCGGTATGGCCACGGTAGGCCTAAGCCTTAAGATTCCGGTTTTTGACGGATTCGAGAAGAAAGCCAGAGTAACGCAGGCCAAACTTGAAAGAGACGAAGTCAGCCTCGATATACTCGACGCCCAAGAGAATATTCGCTTAGAGCATAAAAACGCCCTGGATGGCCTGTCTATAGCCAAGGACCAAAAAGCCAATGCGTACGCAAATATGAATTTGGCGGAGGAGGTCTACGGCCAAACCCGCATCGAATACAGACAAGGCCTGACTCCCCTCACGGAACTTTTGCAAACCGAAACCGACTGGCGCGAGGCGTCCATGGAATTCGCCAAACAGAATTTCCAAACCCGCATAGCCGAACTCCAACTCATCAAGGCCCAAGGCCGACTCAAAGAACTCTCCGGAAAATAAGAAGCTACACTGGCCCCTCAGCCAGCAAAAATATACTTGGATATGAAAAAGAAAATCACCTACACCATCGTCACTTTGGCCGTTTTGGCTGGCTTGGTACTCAAACTCTACTCCAATAAACAGGAGCTTAAGGCCGAAGCCAGGCTCGCCGAACAAATCACCGCCGAGATCCCCGTAAAGGCGGAAGAGGTGAGAATTATGAACCTCTCCGAAAACTGGGAGGCCACCGGATACGCCAGCGCAAACCAAAGCGTGGACATTGTCGCCCAAATCAGCGGACGTGTTACGGCCGTACACCGCAAAAAAGGTCAGCATGCGTCAGCGGGCGCTTCATTACTGCAAATCGACGCTTCAACGCTCAAAAGCAGACTCGCTACGGCTCGGACCAATTTCGAGAAGACGAAGAAGGATTTGGAAAGGCTAACCATTCTTAAAGAAAATGACGCCACCACGGATTCCGAATTGGAAAAGGCCCGAATAGCCAACAAACAGGCCCAAGCCGAACTCACCTCTTTGAACGAGCAACTTCGCTTCTCTCAAGTGCGGGCGCCGTTTTCAGGCACTTTGGCCAACGACTTTGTGGAAAAAGGGCAAGTGGTTAATTCAGGCACCAAGCTCGCCGAATTGCACGATTTGAGTCTGGTCAAAATCACCGTTCAAGTCCCGGAAACACGCGTTTCCCGCCTCCATTCAGGCGACAAGGCGACTGTAGTCTTCAAAGCTATCCAAGAAAAAAACTTTGAGGGAACCGTAAGCTATATCGCCGACAAAGCCGGTAAGGGCGGCAACTTCGAGGCGGAAATCCTGATCGAGAACAAGGACACTTCCATTAAGTCGGGCATGTTCGCCACCGCTACTTTCAAAGCGACTACCGAAGGGGTACGCCTTGCTATTCCCCGTAAGGCAATTGCCGGATCGGTGTTGAACCCGGAGGTTTTCGTTCTCAAAAACGAAACCGTATCGGCCAGGAAAATCACGCTTGGCAAATCTTGGGGTGATCTGTACTCGGTAACCGAAGGCCTAGCCGCCGGTGAAAAAATCGTGACGCAAGGTCAAATCAACTTGGTGGACGGCGTAAAGGTGAAAGTCCTCAACTAACGCCTACGGCATAATCCAAATACCAAAGATCTATTTTTCCTCAACAGCTTTCGAATAAGCAGACGAGTTATGGACATAGTCAAATTATCGATAAAACGCCCGACGCTTGTTTTCGTCGTGTTCACCGTGCTGACACTCGGCGGATACTTGGGCTTCAAACTTCTCTCCTATGAGCTTCTTCCGAAGTTCTCGCCGCCGGTAGTCACCATCACTACGGTATATCCCGGGGCGGACCCCGCAGAGGTGGAATCGTCTCTGACCAAAGAGATTGAGGACATTGTGGCGTCCACAGAGAGTATCGACAAAATCAATTCGCAGTCCATGGAATCATTTTCCTTGGTCCAAATCGAATTCGAAGACGGGGTAGACATTGACGATCTCGAACAAAAAGTACAGCGGAAAATCACCGGCGGGCTCTCCAAACTTCCGGATGACGCCGAAATTCCCACAGTACAGAAATTCGACATCGACGACCTTCCGATCATCAAGCTCGGAGCGCTCACTAACCTTAGGCCAACAGACGCCTTTGACTGGGTCGAGAACAAACTAAAGCCGGAGCTTTCACGGGTTGAAGGCGTAGCCAAAGTATCGTTGATCGGTGGTACGGAAAGGGAAATCCAAGTAAATGTAGACCGCAAAAAGATCGACTCCTATGGACTTTCGCTTCCTTCGGTAGTAAAAGCCATCGAAACCGCCAACACAGATATCCCCGCAGGTAAAATCAAATCAGCGGGAAACCAAACATTACTTCGCGTGCCCGGCAAAATCAGGGAGCTGGTAACGCTCAGGGAGTTGGTGGTAGCCTATAAGAATGACGGCACCAGCATTCGCCTCAAAGATATAGCCGAGGTAGTCGATACCGAAAAGGACGCCGAAACTTTGGCCCGAGCCAACGGCTCCAACACCATGATGCTTCAGATAAGCAAGCAATCCGACGCCAACGCCGTGGCCGTAAGCGCTGAGGTCATGAAAACCCTCACGCAACTCAAAGCCGAGAAGCATGACATCGGATTCGATTACCTGATTCTGCAAGATTCGTCAGAATTTACCCTGGACGCCGCAAACGGCGTATTCGAAGATTTGATCGCAGCCATTGTTCTGGTGGGTATTATCATGTTCGTGTTCCTACAAAGCGTACGGAACTCCTTTATCATCATGTTCGTGGTTCCCGTCTCGTTGGTTATTACGCTGGGCGCCATGTATATGCTGGACTATACGTTCAACCTTATGTCCCTGCTCGGCCTGACCTTGGCCGTAGGTACGCTGGTCGATGACGCCATTGTGGTGATCGAGAACATTTACCGCCATATGGATATGGGCAAAAGCTCTTGGAAAGCGGCGTACGAAGGCACCAAGGAAGTGGCCCTGACTATTTTCGCCACCACACTTTCGCTTATCGTCGTATTTCTACCCATCACCTTCACCGACGGGCTGGTTGCGAACCTGCTGACGCAATTCTGTATGGTGATGGCCGTATCGGTGATGGTCAGTACTTTCGTAGCCTTGACTATTGTGCCTTGTATGGCCGCCCGATTTGCCAGAATCGAGCAGTTTAAGGAAGGTTCTTTGGCTAAAAAACTCGCCGACCGTTTCGAAAAAATGGTCGATATATCAGCCGAGTGGATTACCAACATCTTGGCTTGGTCACTCAACCACAAATTCGTGACACTGGCGTTTACAGGCCTGTTGTTTTTCGGTTCGTTTACCTTGATCGGAATGGGCCTTATCGGTTCGAACTTCTTCGTTTCGGGCGACAGGGGCGAATTCCTAATCGAACTGGAATTGCCGAAGGAATCAACCGTAGAGCAAGCCAACCAGGTCATTATCCGTGCCGAAAGGCTTATGAAGGAAGAGCCTGTCGTAGAGTCCATCTTCTCCACCGTAGGTACCACTACCTCAAGCCAAGAAGGACAGAATACGGCCTACAAAGCCGAGCTGAATATCAAACTCATCGATAAGCTCAACCGGGATATTACCACCAAGGTATTCGCCAGAAAAGCGAAAGCCAAACTACAGGAAAACCTTGTCGGGACGAAAATCAAACCTGTAAACATCTCGATCTTGGGAATGGCCGAGCGCGCTCCTCTGGAAGTGATCCTTATGGGCGATAATTATGATGAGCTGATGACCACCGCCCTCAAAGTGCAGGATAGCGTACGTTCAGTACAGGGAACTGTGGAAGTGGAACTTTCCGTAGAGGACGGCAATCCCGAAACCCTGATCAAAATAGACCGGGCGCATATGGCGGAGTACAACCTCAGCCTTGCCGAAGTGGGCCAAGCGGTACGTTGGGCATTCGAAGGAAACGACGACCAAGAATTCTACGACAACGGCTATGAATACGATATCAACATCCGCCTCGACGCTTTCGACCGGAAAAATATCGAAGACGTGTCAAACCTCAAGATCGTCAACCGTGAGGGCACTGCGATTTACCTTTCACAAATTGCGGAGATCACCAGAGGTTCCGGCCCAACCAAACTCGAAAGAACCGACCGGGCATCATCTATTTCCATAAAAGCGCAGGGTATCGGCCGTCCAACCGGCGATATGGGTAAAGAGATCATCTCCAAAGTGGAGTCCATAGACATCCCGTCCAGCGTTTCAGTGGACTACGGCGGCGATATCGCCCAACAGGAAGAAGGTTTCGGCGATTTGGGTATTGCCCTGCTGGCTTCCATTATTCTGGTCTACCTGATTATGGTCGCCCTTTACGATTCGTTCGCCTATCCTTTGGTTGTGCTCTTTACCATTCCTTTGGCTGTTATCGGAGCTTTGTTGGCCTTGGCTTTGGCAAAAGACACTTTGAGCCTCTTCTCCGGCTTGGGTATGATTATGCTTATCGGTATGGTGGCCAAAAACGCCATTCTGGTCGTGGACTTCGCCCTTCAACTCCGACAAGAAGGGCATCCGCTACGTGAAGCGCTGCTTACCGCTACCAAACTCCGTTTCCGCCCGATTCTGATGACCAACATCTCGATGATCATCGGCCTGATGCCAATCGCTTTGGCTACGGGAGCGGCATCGGAATGGAAAACCGGCTTGGCTTGGTCGCTGATCGGAGGGCTTTCAAGCTCGATGTTCCTCTCTATGATCATTGTGCCAATCGCCTATGAACTGATGGAAAGACTGATGGGGCTTTTCGGCAAAAAAGACGAAAACCCCGCTGAAGAAAATAATCTAATAGACACCGAACTCGAAAGTGTGTAACCCTGAAGCGTCCCCGGAGCCCTCTGGGGGCGCTTTTATTCCAAAAACGCGACTTCGGGACTTATCCAAACTGCAAGTATACGAACAACCTCTTACTGTAATTCTTCCCAAAATCGGAGAATTCTATTCCCGTTTCAAAGACTTCTAGTATCCCGAAATTATGCGAAAAAGATTTCCAAAAGCCATAATAGCCTGTTTTACCGCCTGTGCGGTTACCGTTGCCCTATGTTATGGATTACTGGGCCCCGTAGCGATGGTTTATACAAGCACCTTGGCCGGGTTGGCCGCATTTTTCTGGGTTAGCTACAGAAACTAACCATTTTAATATTTTTCCCGAAACGACAATACCATGAAAATATACCGATTCAAATCCATAGCTTTGACCGGCTTCCTCGCTTTATTTTACGCAAAAGGATTCGCACAAAAAAACAGAGTGCCAATCCAAAGAAAACTCACCGAGATAGAGTTAGCCAAACTAGATTATAGGCTTAACGCGCCACATACTAAAGACCTTGAAGGCCAAGACAATATCGACGATCAGGAAAGCGATATCAAATCCAGTCACCAACTGCGTTTTGACTTCAAATACCCATTCTTTCGCAGTCAAGACAACCGTTGGATAGTTAGTCCATATCTCGGTTATATGTCTGGGTGGTATGATACTGAAGAAAGCGGAACATTCAGGCTAAACAGCCTCACCCTCGGAGCTGAAATGTTCCATAGGTTCGGAACAAAAAAGTACTCTCCGATAATCATTGCGAATGGTTGGACAAGGAATTCGGACTCTATTGAGGATTTCCAAGTGGGTGGAAACCTGATCTTTATGAAGCCGTTGATTTTGAAGAAAAATACAAGCTTATTTATCGGAGGCTTATCGATTTATAACGGGTTTAATTGGCTTCCTTTTCTTCCCTTGGTGTCCTACGCCACATATATAGGCCAAAACACTACGCTACAGGTAGTTTTGCCGCACAAAGTGGAAGTCAGAAAATATTTTCGTAAAAAAGGATACTTAGCGACAGGTTTAAAAATTGATTCGGACTTCGGAATATTTACAAAGGACTACCTGCCTGAAAATTTCAATCCCGGAAATACGCTTGAGTACAGACAAGTGTTCGCCTCACTTTACGCATCGCTTAACTACCCGCTAAACGATTTCTTTTGGATCAATACTGACTTAGGATTGACCACACAGTTCAGAAGTTATATAAGCGATGACTCACATGGTAGCAACGAAGGTTACTTCAAGGAAAATTCGGCGAATTTATACTTCAAAGTCGGACTTGCCTTCAAACCAAAGATTGGAAAAAAATAGATTGGCTATAGCCAACATTCAAGCGTAAGTGTCGGGCACTTGCGCTTTTGGTGTTAGCCTCAATTTGCCAACAAACATTCTCATACAAATCCATCAGCCATTTTTCGATCCCGAGAAATGGATTAACTCTTTAGCTATGGTGAAATTTTACCTAATACCGATCCTAATCACAACTATATTTTTTATTAATAATATTGAAAAACAGCTTCCGCAAGAAACCATTCCCCAAAACCAACTAATCGGAAAATGGCAAGGTCCGAATGGAGTTGTCTGGTCCGTGCGTAAAGAAAAAGAAGGCTATATTGCGCTTTTGGCTGATTTTGGCGTACATTCGGGCATTCCGGAACGGGACATTCACAATAGCGATCCCGAGCTAAGGAGCCGTCAATGCCTAAATATTTTCCTGGCCACCGATATCCGGAAAATTGGCAAACTCCGCTGGAAAAGCGATTCCTTGTACGATCCCGCCACTGGCCTTGACATCCATGCCCGGTTGGAGCTCATCGGTGATGATCAATTGAAAGTCACAAGGTACGTGTTCATCCCATTCTTCGGAGAATCCACATATTGGACAAGACTTAGAGAGTAACGATACATGATATCGAGCCTGACAGAACCGCTGCTTTATATTTCCATTGCCCAAACATTTTTCGTGACGCTTTTGATCGTCACCAAAAACCAAAGTAACTACACGGACAGGTTCCTTATAGGGTGGCTCGGTTGCTTGGGAATAGGAAGCGTGCTGAACCTGCTTAGGCTCCATTACAATACTTTTTTCCAGCCACCACCCGTTGTTGACACCTTATTGGCCGTCAGTAACCCTTTAATGCTCTACTACGCGCGTAGTCTCGTTATTCCGGACTACAAGTTCAATAGGAAAGAAGCTTACCTTCTGGCGCCGTTTATAGCGTTGGTAGTGGGCGTTGCGTCCATTTCATTTCGCAGGTTTGTAGGTTTGGAGCCTCCGGGCGTAGCCTATGGGCCAAACAAAGTGGAATTTGATACGGGAAAAGCGATACTTATTCTGACCCTTGTGTTCGCTTATGTCGTGTTCTATTCTTTCCAGACTTTCAAAGCCATTAACAGCAACCAAAAGCATCTTGAAGACAATTATTCGATAAAGAGTGAGGAAGTGCAGCTCAGGTGGCTCAAGTACGTGGCTATCGTTATGTTCGCATCCCAGATTTGGATCTTTTTCTCCTTGGCCTTCTCTTGGTATTTCAATGAGAATATGGGCTTATACGCTGGCCTCCGGATTGCGATTACCACAGCTGGAAACGTTTTGCTGATTTACCTTCTGACATATTTCGGGATCAAACAGCCTTCACTTTTTTCCAAGTACCACCATTCACTGCCTGAAGAAGCCCAGAAAGAAGAGGAAAACGCTCACGCAAAGCTTCTGAACAAAACCGAAGCCGAACGGTACCTCGCGCAGTTGAAAGTGTATATGGAGCGTGACAAACCCCATATCCGCCCGAATTTATCGGCTGTAGAGTTGGCGGAGTACCTAGGCATATCCAGACACCACCTCACAGAGCTTTTAAACGAGCACCACGGCCTTAACTTCTATACATTCGTAAACCAGTACCGAATCGAGGAAGTGAAGCGTAAATTCGACGACAGAGCGTATGATCACCTTACTTTGTTGGCCATCGCTTACGATAGTGGCTTCAACTCCAAGTCAGCGTTCAATCTGACATTCAAACAAAGCACGGGACAAACGCCTTCCGCCTACCGGAAACAAATTTTGGCGCAAAGACCTGAAAACCCTTCGTAGCCCCGGCCCGAAATATTAAGCCCGCGACGGAAGTTCTTTTTATCATATGACACAATTTATCATTTTTTAATATTATTTTGTATTAATAGAATCTGTTTTTACTTTTGTATGAGCCATCCGTCGGCTAGGGATGACGGCAAACTGAAAGCTCGTATGGGAATTAAAACAGTAACTGGATACAATTTCGAACACGAAATCGGAAAAAGCGGGCCAAGTATGGTCTTCGCTTGGGGCTCTTGGTCTTCCTCTTCCAAAACCGTAGCGGAACTGATAGATTCCGTCGAGGAAAATTTCGGCGAGCAGATCAATATCCTTACTCTGGACGCCAACCAAGAATCTGATCTTGTTACTCATTTGGGTATCAAAAAAGTTCCCGAATTAATTTTTATGATCGAAGGCGAAGTGGTTGACAAAATTGTTGGTGTACCTGAGAAAATCGATCTTTTTGAGAAAGTACACGAAATTATTGTCGCGGAATCTTTATAATTTCCCACGATCCAGATTCAATAAGATTTTTCGCTCTAATCTTTACCCAAAGCTTTTTTAAACATGCAGAAATAGCTTTGGATTGGTTAGGGCCTTTTATTTTTTAATAAAACAACAACGACTACCTATCCGTAACGGCTATTCTTATGGTTTAAAGTAGTTTGTCTTATTTTATATAGTTTTATATAGTTTTCAGTTGATTTTTATTACCCCTAACCAATTGATATTCAGAAGGAAAGAGCTGGTTTTTTTTGCCTGATGTATACTAATTAGTAACAAATCGTATACTGATTAGTAACGGTTTGCATACTAAACAGTAACATAAAGCCTACCGATTAGTAACGGGTGGTATACTTTTGAGTAACTTTTTGTAACCGATGAGTAACATGATTTTTGAATGCATACCTTTTAGTAACGTATTACACACCAATGAGTAACAAATGTCTCCAGTAAGCCCTTATTAAGTACACTTACTAGTAACATAAATCCCTTTTTACTACCTTTAAACAATAAGAACCACCCTAGGAACAGCTATTCGTTACTTTTAGGTGGCTCTTTTTGCTCTCACGAATAATCCCGTTACTAAAAGGTGTACCGTTTATGAGCTCGGATGAAATCACAGAGTCATTCAATTATAAAATCGTCAAAGACAATAAGATAATTAATGCCAGAGAGAGCTTTACCTTGCTCCAACAGCGCATTATACTGCTTATGTGCGCCAGAATAGGCTATGACGATACCGAAATGAACGAATACCATGTACCGATTAGGGAAGTTTTAGGAATCCCCGAAGGCAAACCGATCGGTGGTGGGTATGACAGAGTTAGGAAAGCAGCGCAAGGCCTGGCGCACAGCGCGATTGATATTGAGGAAGGTGACAGGTGGGCAAGTTACTCATTTGTTACAGTTGCGAAAGGCGAGAAAGGAAAGGACTTCGTTACTATTAAGTTCTCTCAAGAAATGAAACCTTTCTTTCTGAAACTTAAGAGTAACTATACGTATTATCTTCTCAAACACGTATACAACTTCAGCAGGTCAAGATTCTCTTTGAGGATTTATGAGCTTCTGATTCAGTATTTTCCCCGAATTCCGAAGAGGACTTTCAAATTGGAAAAATTGAAGGACTTGCTTTATGTGAAAGGAAGCTATTCCAGATTTTCGGCTTTCAGAACGAAAGTGCTGGAACCGGCGATTTCTGAAATCAACGAGAAGTCCGATATTTTTGTCACTTACGAATTCAAAAGGGAAAAAAGGAAATATACCGACATTACATTTTTTGTGGTGAAAGGCGAGCATTACAAAGCTCAGGAAGACGGTAATAAAGTTGAGATTCCTGAAAAGCTCTCCTCTGAATCTCAAACTGAAAAAACGGCGACAAAAAAAGCTTCGGCAGAAAAGACTCAAAAGAACAAGGTTTCGGAATCGCAAACCAGTATTGATTTCAATCAGAAACAACCAGAAGTAAGCCAAGCGAAAAAGCCTCATGAAAACCAGAAACGCCAACATGAATCCCAAGCTCCGCAAGCTGAGAAAGTAGGGAACGATTGGTTGGCCCCTACCCTATTTTCCGGGATGGTTCAGAAATACGGAGAGGGCTTGGTAAGATATACCATCGACCGTATAAACGAGAAGCCGAATGTCAAAAGCAAATTGGGATATCTGAATAAGGCTTTGTTGGAAGGGTATTACCGTAACGAGTATGAGGATTTCGCCAGAAAAGATCAGCTGAAAAGGGCGATGGATCGTAAGAAGACTTTGGAGGAACAGAGGAAAAGCATCGAGTCGGAATTTCATGAACATTATGAAAACGCCAAAATATCTATACTCAAAGAACATGATACGGAAGATGAAAGATTCGAGTATATGAGTTTGGTGGAATTTACTGATGAATACACTTTCGAAAGACGCTATTTGGAGGAATGGCGAAAAAGTTCCCCTTCTGAAGAAGCGAGAAAGTTTTACGGAAAATGGCTTTTGAAAAAATATGGAACGAAAGAGGACCACGATCTAAAAGCCTTCGCTTTGACAGTTCATGATTTTAAGAACTGGAAATAGATAAGGAGGTATCCGATAAAGAACAGTCTAGCCGTGTAGACGAAAAAGGCCAAATGATATTAATATCATTTGGCCTTTTTAATATAAAGATATTCAGAAACGGAAAATGCTTGTTTTATTCGTCCTGAATATGATCTTCGATCATTTTTGCCATCAAAAGGTAAACGTCCTTAATCTTATTCAGATTTTTCCCGCTTTCGAATTCCAACATTTTTTCAACCTTGCGTTGCTCGGACTTTAGGAAACTTGAAGGGCGTATTTGTTTATACGGTTTTGCTTTTTTCTCTGAAGTCACGCCATCTTGAAATTCAGCTAACCATTCACGATCAGATTCTTCGGCGTTATCTTCTTCGATAGTGATTTTTCCGGAGAGAAAACTTTTCACATCAGTTATCGACGGTTCTTTCTTTTGGCTATCCTGCCCGATAGCTTCTACAAATTGCTTAGCGAGCTTTACCTTTCTGGCTTTGAACATTTCTTTGAGTCCTTCGGGAAGGGTCTCGACACCCAAGTAGAAATGGTAATCGCGATTCAGTGTGGCTCGGCTTACGCCAAATTCTGAAGCGGTTCTGGTGAGTAAATCTCCGTCGTTATTCAAAGTCTCAAAATGAGACTTTGATTCTGTTGTCGTCTCATTATTCAAAGTCTCATTTTGAGACTTTGATTTTCTTCCGGCACCGGCGCGCTCCCCTCCCGCTCCGTTTTTCAGGCCAGCATATTTTAATCCTCTAAAGAAACTTACTTGCCACTTCACAAGATTTCGCTTGCCCATTTGCAAGTCGATCATATAGCGCTTTACAGAATCGACGCCGTCGAACTCCAGCTCTTTTACGGGGAAATCCAGCCCGTGTCGTTGAGCAATCTCGAAACGGTTGTGACCGTCGAGAAGTACCGGGGCCTCTTTTGGCCGTTTCCAAACACTCAACGGATCGATGATGCCTTCTCTTACTACGTTATCTTCGAGTTTCCGCTTCTCTTGTTTTGAAAGTCTAGGCAGAAGGTCCTGAAGTTCGGGAAGAATAACGAAGTGGGTGTTTTCAGCCGTGAAACGTCTTCCTCCGGACATGCCCACGGCGTTGACGAAGTTGTTTTGTTGTTTCGTCTTTACTTTGCTTTTGTTGAATTTCATCGCCATAGTACTCTACCGTTTAGTCTTCCAATAATTCGTCAGTAAGTTCTAGATACGCCTTTACGGCCGCGTTTTTCCGATCCATTTCGAAAATGCTTACGTTCATGGCCACCGCTTGTTGTACTGCGGTGAGTAACGGAATCGAAGCATCGAACAGTAATTCTCCGTAGCGTTCACGAAGGATTTCGGCGTACATTTTTTGTACGCTTGTGTTTTGGTACTGAGTGATCAGGATGCCGCCGACTCTCGGCTTGTGATCGAATTTTTCGCCTACACTTTCCACCAGACGGAAAACCTTGTTGAGGCCTTCTACTGAGTTTTTCTGGGCTTGGGTAGGAATCAAGACCTCATCCGAAGCGATGACTGCATTACCGGTAAAGATACCGAGACTAGGGGCGGTGTCCAGCAATATGAAATCATAGGTTTCTTTGTACGGGCGAAGGATGTCACGGACGCGTGTCCACTGGTCATATTCACCGACTAATTCCTCTTGGGCTTCGTCAAGTTCCATGTTACATGGAATCAACTGTAAGTTGTCCTGAATGTCTATCGGGTGCATGCCAGGGCTCAGGATATGGAAGGCCGAGTCCTCAACGCCACAGTTAGCTGTCAGGTTGGACTGATTATCCAAATCAATCATCAGTGTCTTAAAACCCAATTCGGCGAGGCGAATCCCAAGAGAATGTACAGTAGTCGTTTTTGAAACCCCTCCTTTGTTGTTGACTATAGCCAAAGTTCTGCAGAGGTAAGCCTCCTTGTCAAAGCCAAGTTGCTTGAGAACCGGCAAGAGTTTGCGGATATGGTCCTTGTTCAGCTTGCGAGTGCCGTTAAGGGCTTTGGAAATGGTAGAGTGAGAAAGCCCTGCTTTTTTCTCAATCACTGAAGCTGAGATTGCGTCGTTTTCCTTGAAAAACTCAATGATGTCGTTGTTGCTGATCATGTCACGAAACGGTTAAGATAAGGCTTGTGCCCTGAATACCGCGGTGCTCAAAAAATATTGGCTACGCTGAATTTGGGCGAATTTTCAGGTTGCGGATAAATTGACCGTAGGGGAAAAGTCGTGCAAAAGAGCGATTGTCCGCAAATATCCTGTTCTATTGTTATGATGTCTTAAAGTTATGGCTTGTTTATTCAATTGACAAGTGTATTAGGGGTTATTTTAGAATGAAAGTCTAATAGGTTAGACTTTGTGTGATTTGGGTTGTGAAAATTGATTTGTTAGGCTAAAAGTGATATTCTGTTGCTATGATTGACGATTTAGATACCAGTTAAGGAACGCTCATTTGACTCTAGATTACCTTGATTGTGTTTAGGATTGAAATATTTCTGGTCGAATTACGGGTTTTTCAATAATTGAGGATAAACGAAAAGGCCGGATAATCAAAGTCTCATTTTGAGACTTTGATTATATAGGGTTTTCTGAAGAGGGAATTGCCGAGTATGAGCATTGTCAAATATAGTTTGTAGTTCAGTCTTCCTCATTTGATTGTGATAATCAGGCCTTAAAATTCAATCGTTTATTTGCTGATTTTCCGTCTTCTATTTGGGTAAATAGTGATTGATTTATAGAAGATTAATAAGTTGGGTTCTGACTTTTTTTAAGGATCTACAGAAGTTACCTTTGTGTTTCGTATTTTAAAAAAAGCTCCATATGATGAGGTTTGTATAACCCCGAGGCGCATGGTACTAGTTTAAATTATGAGAACCCGTAATTTAAACCAATAAGTCCTTTCTATTCAATAGACAATAAATACTTGAGCCAGTTGGTCTTCCAACATATCGAGAAATCAATAAAAGATGAAAAAAACAGTTTACGTGGGAATGTCTGCCGACATTATCCATCCCGGTCACCTGAATATAATTAAAGAAGCCTCAAGGTTAGGTGTTGTTACCGTAGGAGTCTTAACCGACGAAGCTATCGCAAGTTATAAGCGTCTCCCGTACCTTGATTTTGAGCAACGAAGGATGATTGTTGAAAATCTGAAGGGTGTTGAGAAAGTAATACCTCAAACCACTTTGGACTATGTGCCGAATTTAGAGCTGGAAAAGCCTGATTTTGTTGTTCATGGCGATGACTGGAAGGAAGGCGTCCAGAAGGAAACAAGACAAAGAGTTGTTGATACCATCTCAAAGTGGGGAGGGAAAGTTGTAGATATTCCTTATACTAAAGGAATCTCGTCTACTAGATTGAACGAAAAAGTGAAATCAATCGGAACAACCCCTGAGATAAGAATGAAAAGGTTACGCAGGCTCATTCAGGCGAAACCTATCGTGAGGATTCTCGAGTCCCATAGTGGGCTTACGGGACTTATAGCTGAAAATGCCAAGATTAACGTAAATGGTAAGGATATCGAGTTTGACGGTATGTGGTCCAGTAGCCTTACGGATTCGACATCCAAGGGAAAGCCAGATATAGAGGCCGTTGACACCACAACCAGAATGCATGGCCTTAATGATACGTTTGAGTGCACGACCAAGCCGGTGATTTACGACGGCGATACAGGTGGGAAAGTAGAACATTTTGTGTTTACCGTAAGAACCCTTGAAAGACATGGTGTGTCTGCCATTGTAATTGAGGATAAGACAGGCTTGAAGAAGAACTCTCTGTTTGGGACCGAAGTACCGCAAGTACAGGATTCGATTGACAGTTTCTGCGCCAAGATCAGGGCCGGCAAGATGGCTCAGGTTACAGCAGATTTTATGGTTATTGCCCGCATCGAGAGTTTGATCTTGGGTAAGACTGTGGATGACGCCTTGGAGCGGGCCGACGCGTATGTCAAAGCCGGAGCGGACGGAGTGATGATTCACAGTAAAGAAAAGTCGGGGATGGACATAAAAGAATTTTGTAAACGATTCAGGAAGGTTGATCCAAATACCCCGATAGTGGTTGTGCCGTCCACATTTAACCATATCCCAGAGTCGGAGTTCGAGGAATGGGGCGTAAATGTTGTGATATACGCAAACCATATGTTACGGGCGGCTTATCCCGCAATGTTAAATGTGGCGAAATCGATACTGCTAAATGGCCGTTCTTACGAAGCCAATGATCAATGTATGCCCATTAAGGAAATATTGGAACTAATACCTGGCACAAAATGATAAATGTAGCGTCTTTTTATAACTGCCTCCTAAATCAGGGGGTAGAGTTTTTTACCGGGGTCCCAGATTCGTTACTTAAGAATATTTGCGCTTACATAAAGGACCATACCGTACCGGAGCGGAACATTATTGCGGCAAATGAGGGGGCTTCGGTGGCGCTTGCGGCGGGCTACCATATGGCTACCGGTAATATCCCGATGGTTTATCTGCAAAATTCGGGGTTGGGAAACACCGTGAACCCTTTACTTTCTTTAGCTGACGAGGATGTCTACAAGATTCCGATGCTATTGATGGTAGGTTGGAGAGGGGAGCCAGGGGGTAAGGATGAGCCCCAACACGTAAAACAAGGTAAAGTCACGCTTGACCTCCTTGATGCGATGGGGGTGCCTTATAAGGTTTTGGAACAAGACTCTTCAAAGGCGGAGATTCAAATCTCGGAATTGGTTGATTCCATTAAAGCGACAGGAATCCCTCATGCGCTCGTAATCAAAAAATCTACTTTTTCCGATTACAAGCTGAAAAGCTTGGAGGAGGCGTGTGCGTTATCCATGAGCCGGGAGTCCGCGATGAAGCTAGTCGTAGACAGGTTGTCACCTGACGATGTTGTTGTTTCCACAACGGGTAAATTGTCTCGTGAATTATTCGAATACAGGGAGGCTTTAGGACAAGGCCACGAGAAGGATTTCCTGACGGTCGGGTCAATGGGGCATTGCTCGGCCATCGCGTTGGGTATTGCCTTGGAAAAACCGGAACGCGCGGTGTACTGTTTTGACGGTGACGGAGCGGTGATTATGCACGCCGGAAACATGGCGACTGTTGGCTCCCTTTCCCCTAGCAATTACAGGCATATTGTTTTTAATAACGGAGCCCATGAGTCGGTAGGTGGACAACCCACCGTTGGGTTTGAGATTAGTATTCCGGAAATGGCTTTAGCGTCCTGCTACAAGAGGGCTTTCTCGGTAGAGACAGAGACGGAATTGGTAGAGGCTTTGGAAGAGAGTGGGGATATTGCGGGTCCGGTACTGATTGAGATAAAAGTGAAAATCGATTCGCGTAAGGACTTGGGAAGACCTACGAGCTCCCCAAAGGAGAATAAGGATCTTTTCATGAAGTTTATTCGGTAGATGGAGCAAATAAGTGTAGTTGAACGAGGAGCCATCAGGTTTTTGGGCGAGTACCTTGACAGGTATTCGCCTAAGAACATTTTTTTGGTGACTGGGCAAAAATCATTTGAGGTCTCAGGCGCAAAGGCCAAGCTAGACGCAATACTATCAAAGTATAACGTACGCCGTTTTTCTGATTTTGAGACCAATCCTAAAATCGAGGATATTGAAAAAGGGTTGGCTATACTGGGCCTGGGTGAATATGATTTGGTGGTGGCAATAGGAGGCGGAAGCGTGATTGACGTTGCTAAGATGATCAGTTTTTTTGCGGGAAGCGAAGGGGATATTGTTGGTGGCGAATATAAGGAAGGCACTAGACTCCCTTTAGTCGCCATCCCCACTACCGCAGGCACTGGTAGCGAAGCGACACACTTTGCGGTCGTCTACAAAAACGGCGTTAAGTACTCTGTGGCAAATGAGAAAATGTTGCCGGAGGTGGCTATCGTGGATTCGGAGCTTTCTTATAATGCCCCGGAATATTTGGGGGCTTGTGCCGGTTTCGACGCGCTTTCCCAGGCAATGGAAGCGTTTTGGAATGTCAATTCCACCGAGGAGTCGGACCAATATTCCGAGGAGTCGATGAGGCTTTTGCGTGATAATCTGGTTTTGGCTGTTCGGAATAATTCGAACGATTCCAAAGACTTGGTTTCGAAAGCGTCTTTTTTGGCGGGGAAAGCGATCAACATAACCAAGACAACGGCGGCCCATGCGATGTCCTATCCTTTCTCGATCCATTATGGGTACCCTCACGGGCATGCCGTGGCTTTGATATTACCCGAATTGGTCCCGTATAATTACGAGGTGGCTGAAACTTCGCTGAACGACCCTCGAGGAGTCGGCTATGTTAAGGCTAAGATTGACCGGATGGTCAATATCCTTGGGTGCGAGTCTGTGGCGGGGTTAAAGGATTGGTTGGAAAACGTTAAGAGATATCTTGGCCTAACCTTGAAAGAAGGGGAAGTAGACCAAAACCTCCTGTTGCGGGGGGTGAATGCGCAACGGGCTAAGAATAATCCGAGAAAGGTTGACTTTCGAGAATTGTTGCGGGTATGTCTAGAAAGAGGGGGATGAAAAAAAGTCCTCTCTATAAGAGCGTATACACTTTTATAGAGAGGACTTTTTTAGATGAGCTGATGCGATTATTTTCCTTCCTTTCGAAGCTTCTCTTCGAAGAGACAAGGTTTATTTACATCGAATTTCAGGAAGTGCGCACTTGACTTTTGCTCTTCGATTGACGGTGGCGTCATATAATCTCCATACAGTGAAGTGAGGTATTTATTAGTGTTGTTCGGAACACAAAATTCATATTTCCCGAATGGAATTTTCTTAACAGGTAAAATATCCTGGACTTCATAAACAGATCGGAAGGGGCTGTCATAGCCTTTTCCAAAGTATTTGGTATCCTTATTCCTGCCGTAAAACCAATTGGCAAACTTGATTACATTTTTTTTCCTAAAGCTAAAGACAAGAATTCCACGGATGATTCTCATCAGGAAATTGAAAGTCTTATTCTTAAATTGGCACACAAACCAATTCTTAAAGAAGAAGTAACTTTTAGGATGCTTGATATAATCATAGGGGAAAATATCAATCATGATTCCCATATGGTATTTCCCTTCGTTATTGCGCTCCCAGCGTTCCATCGCAATGCTTTTCCGATCACGGAGCTTGGCCCAATAATAGCGATAAGCGGTATCACGCTTATTAGTTTGGAAATATATTTCTTTAGGCAAAACATCATCGGCGATCTCTTTAAGTCGCTCGTAGTCTTTGCGAGGCATTGCTAGGTCAACGTCATCATCCCAAGGTATAAAGCCTTTGTGGCGAACTGCCCCCAGAAGAGTACCACAGTCGAGCCAATAGGTAAGGTTATGCTCTTTGCATACATCATCAAAGATGCACAGCATTCGAGTTAATGTGGATTGGAGTTTCTCCAATTCTGTATTCCCTTCGTTTCTTGTATCTGGGAATATCTTTTTATAGTCTTTGGCCATTCGTAGAATTGTTTGCCGGTGAGACGTAAATAAAATATGGCGTACAGGATAAGGGTGCAATATAGCAATAAGGTGTGGGAGAGGGAAAATTCCGAAAGCTTTGCGTGATAAAATACATAGTTAAAAATCTCTTCTGATGGTCAGGAGACCATTTTTCGAAAGAATGAAAAATTTTTCTCGTCCATTGGCGGCATTTGCTCCTTTAGCTCCACTAGTTGTTAGAATGCTTAACAGACAAGGAAATTGTCTTGTTTGCAGTTAGTGTTTTATGGCTATACCGTTTTTAAGTTTTTCAGAAAATAGCATCTGGCGTTGATCTTTCCGCTTGCGGGAGATGACGTTTTTCCAAGCGTTTCGATTGTTTTTGTGACAAGTATCGTCGCCTTTATAAAAAGGCTGAGCGGTATTCCTATGTCTTTTTTGAAGTAGGACGAAGCGACTTTGGGCTTTTATCGACACCGTTTTTTTAATGATAAACCTATTTCTATGATTAAAAACAACTACTTTTTATTGCTCATAATCGGACTCCTTGTCGTGTCGAGTTGCGATGAGGACGACTATTATGACGTCCCCGATGACCTGAAGGGAAACATCGTTCAGGTACTTGAGACCAAAGGGAATTTCTCCCATATGCTCAAGGCGCTGAAGAGATCGGGTTATGAAAAACCGCTTTCGGCGAGTTCCTATACGTTATTCGCTCCTACGGACGAAGCCTTTGACGCTTTCCTGAAGGAGAAAGGCTACGGTTCCGTAGACGATATTCCGGAAGCCGAGCTCAAGAGCCTGGTTCAGCACCATATCCTCTCGAACGCTTATAGCTGGAGGGTGATTTTGGAACAGGGACTTTCTGGCCTTGTGTCGCCGGACGATCCGAAGGAACATATAATTACGCCGAAAAAACCTACGCTTTGCTATAAGCCTCCGGTGGTGGAGACTTTCGAAGAGAAAGAATACACCGTTTGGAAAGGGCGTAAGTTCTTGCCGTTCTTCAATCCGGAATTCTTCCTTGAGCCCGGCGATTATAACTTCTTCTATCCCGATACCGAATACACCACATTCAACGTGGCCAACGCCGCTATAACGGGTTTGGACCAAGGCGCCCTGAACGGTATTATCCATGAGGTGGACCACGTTTTAGACCCGTTGCCGACTATCGGAGATGTGATTTATAATGATGATCAGTTTAGCCTGTTCAAGGAACTCACGGACCGATTTCTGGAATACCAGTACAACTACCAAGCGACGCAGGAAGCCAACAAGGACAACACCGGCGATATAGATTCGCTTTTCAACAAAAAGCATGAGGGCATCATCTCGTTTGCGCATGACGAATTGGACGGCGTTTTCCAGTTCGGTATTGACGTGCCGGGCGGTGTGAAGTTTAACCATACGGCCTTTGTTCCCAAGAATGACGTGTTGCAGGCGTACCTGAATGAGACATTCCTGAAGTTCTACGGCTCCGTTGAGGATATTCCCGACGAAGCCATTCGTACGTTGCTCAACGCCCATCTGGTAGGCGCTCGTCGAAGTATCGGTATTCTTCCATCGGATATGGAAGGGGGATTTTCCACTAATAACGGCGACAACGTCAAGGTGCCCAAGACCGACGTGTTTATGGCTCGATGGACCAACAACGGCCCATTCTACGGAATGAAAAAGGTAATCCAGCCCAACGCTTTTTCATCGGTGATCGGCGACTTGTTCTTTAATCCCGATTATTCCGTCTTGCTCAAGATGATGGCTTCTACCGACCTGCAGATTCTTGTCAGTGACCCTACCCACGAGTATACGTTCCTGGCTCCTGACAATGACGCTTTCGAGAAAGCCGGAATCCGTTATGACGAGGCCAGAAAGGTATTTTTCATCAAACATCCGGTAAGTGGGGAAGACGTAAGGCTCAACTCTACTCAGCTCAAGGATATCTTGGAACTTCATTTTATCTCCAAAGAAATCGAGAAGGTGGATAGGGTTATTTACGAAAGCTCTATCGACGGGCAAAACTACTTGGGATTGGTGCCTACCGGATCGCACACCTTCAATGTGATTTCGGGAGGAAGCCAGGAGCAGGGCGTTACGATCTCGAACCGGATTTCGGGAACCAGAAAGGCTGAGAACGGAACCGTTTACGCCGTGGACCAAGTGCTCTTGCCCGCCCAGAAATCAATAACGCAACTGTTGCTTGAACCCGGCGGACCCTATGAGCATTTCGGCAACGTACTCCGCAAGGCGGGCATGGTGGTCGGCACTTCCATACCGTTGTTGGCTTCGGGCAATTTCACTGTTCTGGTACCTACGCAGGAAGCTCTTGACGCATATGATTTGCCCGACAATCGAGTGGATCTCGAAGAGTTTCTCCGCTACTTTTTCGTACAGGGCAAGCAGGTTTACGCCGACAGATCCATCGACGGCGAGTTTCAGACCATGCGTGTCGATAAAGAGAAGACTACGGCCAACAACAGGTTTTTTCACAAGCTTAGGATTGTCAGCGACGCCCACGGAGCGCTTAGCGTCACCGACGGAGCGGGCAACGTGTCCACCATCGCCGACTCCGACAACAGTAACGTCATCTCGCAAGGCATCGCCGTGCATTTGATCGACAAAATCTTGTTGAGCAAATAATTTTTCCTTTATGAAAAGATATTTATTCCTATTGACCCTGTTCCTGACGGGGCATATATTCTGGAACCAAGCTTGGGCGCAAGACGGTGGCCGGCTGGTCCAGGGCACACTCCGGGACGCCGAAACGGGCGAGACCCTGATCGGGGTGACGGTAATTGAAGTGGGGGAGAACGACCGTTCCGTACAGGGACAGGTAACCGACCTCAACGGCTTTTTCATGATGAAAGTGAAAAGCTCCGCCTCAAAGCTCAAGTTCTCGTATATCGGTTACAAAACCGTGACTTTGCCTATTGACAAAGACAAGTTTGAGGTAAGGCTTGAGGAAGACATCTCAAAGCTGGAAACGGTAGAGGTGACGGGGGAACGCTATTCCTCCGACGGATTTATCGCTGTACGCGACCGGGTTTCCGTTTCCAAAAAAGTCGATATCAAAGATCTGGACGCCATCATGGCGCCTTCGGTTGACGAGATGCTCCAGGGCCGAATCAGTAACGTGGATATTTCGGCAGTGAGTGGCGACCCGGGCTCGGGTATGCGTATCCGTATTCGCGGTACGTCCACCATTACCGGCAACGCCGAACCGATGATCGTAGTCGATGGCGTACCGTTCCGCGCCGAGATTCCTTCGGACTTTGACTTTACCGTCGCTGACGACCAAGGCTACGGCGCCTTGTTGGCAATCGCTCCGAGTGATATCGCCTCGATCGAAATCCTGAAAGACGCCGCCTCCGCCGCTATTTGGGGCTCCAATGCGGCCAATGGCGTGATTATGATTACCACCAAGCGTGGTCGTAAAGCCAGGCCCACTTTGTCGTATAATTTCAATTACGGTATCACGGATCAGCCTGATCCTATCCCTACGCTTAGTGGCGTAAACTATACGACTCTGCAAAAGGAAGCCGCCTTCAACGTTAACGGAAACATGAAGTTCGGCAATAATTTCAAAGAGCTGAACTATGATCCTACTTGGAGCGAATACCATAACTACGCCCAAGAAACCGATTGGCTGGGTGCGATTACAAGGACAGGACTAAAGTCTGAGCACAACCTATCCCTTTCGGGCGGTGGCGACAAAGCCCGTTATCGTTTGGGCGTCGGTTATCTTGACGATGGCGGTACGACAAAAAACACCGGGTTCAAACGTGTTTCGGCCAGAGCCAACTTGGACTATGAGGTAACCACAAAACTGAAAATCTCGACGGACTTTTCATATGTGCGCTCCGACCGTGACATGACTTACGATTCGGAAAAAAATAATACTCCGAACGAAAGGGATATCGCTTATCGGAAAATGCCGAACGAGAGTATTTGGGAATATGACGAAGAGGGTAACCGCACAGGCAAATACTTTACGCCAGATCCGTTTACTACATATCAAGGCCTGTATAACCCGGTGGCCCAGATCAACGACGCTTGGAAGAATAAGACCGAAAACCGTCTTGGCACCAACTTCCGTTTGCGTTATAATATCCTGACAAGTCTTTACTTCGAAGGAACGCTTTCTTTCTCTGCCTACTCGCAAAAGTTGACGGATTTTCTTCCGAAATCAGCGACAGGAAGGGACTGGACTTTTAGTGGCGTAAACAAAGGGTCTGAGCTTGACAAGGAGATTTATGATGTGCAGACATTCTCCAAACTCATCTATACGCCCCAAATCGGAGACAAGCATGAGTTGTTGGTGATGGGTCAGTGGCAAACCAGCGAGTTCCGCGATGCGGGTTACGCCTCTAGCGTTTCCAATACGCCGTCCGGACTTCTGACCGACCCTTCCGGAGCGGGACGTTTATCCGGCGTTTCCAACTACACCGGCCGTGGCCGTGGATTAGGCGGACTCACGCAGTTTTCTTACAAATACGACGACCGCTATATCACCCAAGCCGGTTTCAGGCTCGACGCCAGTTCCAAATTCGGCAGCGACAACCGCTGGGGAGCCTTTCCTTTCGCCTCTTTGGGCTGGAGGGTTACTTCCGAACCGTTTTTGCGTGATAAGGCCCAATGGATAAACGAATTCAAAATCAGGGGTAGTTTCGGGGTGAACGGTGGCGAGCCTCGCGACGCTTTCCTTCACTACAGCCGTTACAAGGCCGGTGACAACTATCTGGGCAGAGGCGGTATTTTTCCTGCCAACACCAAAATCACCAACCTTCAGTGGTCACGCACTACCCAGTACAATATCGGTTACGATTTCCACGCTTTCGAAAATCGCTTGAACATCACGATGGACTTTTATAAGAAAAGAACCACCGACATGATCTTCAACGGTCTGGCGATTCCGACAGCCTCGGGATTTACCTCAACGACCCAAAACTGGGGAGCCTTGACGAACAAAGGAGTGGAGCTTGCCATCGACGGAACGGTTTACAAACGCAAGGACCTCAAAGTGGATTTGATGTTTAATATTGCCAAAAACATCAATGTAATCGAATCCCTGCCGGAAAACGCCACGCTCAAAAAAGGCGATGTGTATAAGAACGGGGAGTATGCTACCAGCTTGGTGTTGGGAGATCCGCTCGGTTCATTCTACGGCTACCGATATAAAGGCGTGTACAAGACGGACGAAGACGCCGTTGCCCGAGACAAGAACGGCGAAGTGATTCCCGATTTGTCTACAGGCAAGCCCAAGAAAATGATTATGGGCAAGTCGAATTACATCTTCCGCGGTGGCGACGCCATGTACGAAGACGTCAACAAGGACGGCGTGATCGACGAGCTCGACGTCGTTTATCTCGGCAATTCCGAGCCGGACGTGACTGGCGGTTTCAGCGTCAGGGTATTTTACAAAGGGCTTTCGCTTAGCTCGTTTTTCAACTACCGTATAGGACAGGACGTGATCAACTCGGCCCGGATGGGATTGGAGAACATGTACACCCGCGACAACCAGGCGGCTTCGGTAATGAGACGCTGGCGTGGCCCGGGCGATGATACCGACATCCCGCGCGCCATGTACAACGCCGGTTACAACTGGTTAGGCTCCGATCGTTTTGTGGAAAAAGCCAGCTTCTTGCGTTGGCAGAACGTGACACTGACCTATACCTTGGACAGAAAGCTCCTGAAGCGTATCGGCGTAACGTCTATGCGATTCAACGTTACGGCCTATAACCTGATGGTGTTTACCGATTATACCGGACAGGATCCGGAAGTGGGCAGGGGAGGCGATCCGGCCGCGCCGATTTACGACAACGCCCGGACACCTCGCGGACGTTCGGTACGGATGGGCGTAAACGTGACTTTTTAACAGGCTAAAATCAGGTAACGATGAGAAAAACCAAATATATGTTTCTGGCCTTGGCCATGCTTTTGGGAGCTTCGTGCACCAGTTGGCTGGAAATCGGGCCGGAGAACGACATTGTCCTCGAAGACTACTGGAAGTCTAAAGAGGATATAGAGTCGGCGGTTTTTGCCGCATACGGCGGATTGGCCCGCCAACAAACGAAAATGTTCGAGTGGGGAGAGCTCCGGGGCGACGCGCTTGAGGCTACTACCGAGACGGACGAAGACGCTCAGAAAGCGATGCGGTTGGAGATTTTCCCCGAAAGCGAATTTGCCAAATGGGATGGTTTCTACAAGACCATTAACCGGGCAAATACAGTCCTTAAATACGGACCAACGGTACAGGACTACGACGAATCCCTTACCGACGAGGATCTTGGAGCCTTGATGGGCGAGGCGTATTTTCTGCGCGCACTGAGCTATTTCTACTTGGTCAGGTCTTTCGGCGAAGTGCCGATGCCTCTTTTGCCTTCCGATACCGACAAGCAGGATATTTATCTTGAGAAAAGTAGCGAGCAGGCTGTGGTCAATCAGATTATTGACGATTTGACCAAAGCCGAAAAAATCATTTCCGACGACTACGGCAAACTGGAAGAGAACAAGGGACGAGGAACAAAATCCGCCGTTCGCGCATTGCTGGCCGATGTATATATGTGGGCCGAGAATTACCCTAAGGCTATTCTTTATTGCGATAAGATTTTCAATCGCGCCGCCCACGGCCTGTTGCCGGGCGAGCGTTGGTTTGACATTTTCGCCAAAGGAAATACCAACGAGGGAATCTATGAACTCCAAACCGATAGAGAGGTCGCTCAGCAGACGCTCAGATACCAAAAGACACTAGTGCCTGTCGGGAATACGCGTTTCAAAGCGTCATCTGCTTTGAAGAAATTGTTTAACCAAGCCGATATCCGCGGTGAGGAAGTCTCTTATCGCGGAGATGGAGCGGGTGGGATCGCTGGAAACATATGGAAATATATGGGCCTGACCACCGCAAAGGAAAGTGTGGTTCGGGTGCGTAATGTTGGGGATGAGGAACTTGCCAACTGGATCGTTTACCGTCTGGCCGACATTATCCTTCTCAAAGCCGAGGCCCTGATCCAGACAG